>JAIYAV010000021.1 GCA_027488855.1 Saprospiraceae bacterium | reverse complement strand
TGGATGAAAAACTCAGGCCTGAATTTTCCCATCCATCCATTCCACCCATTCTGTAACCGACTTAGCTTTGTCCACCTCAAATTCTCCAATCTTGGTGCGGCGCAACGCACTCAAATACGCTCCACTTTTCAAGGCTTTGCCTAGGTCAAAAGCCAATGACCGAATGTAAGTCCCTTTGCTACAATGCACTTCAAAGTCTACTTCAGGCAGTTCTATGCGGGTAAAATTGATCTCGTAAATGTGCACTTTGCGGGCATCCACTTTGATGCTTTCACCCTTACGCGCCATTTTGTACAGCGGTTGCCCATCTACTTTAATTGCCGAAAACATGGGTGGAACCTGCTCGATTTCGCCAAGAAATTTTTCCTTGGCTTGCTCCAACAGCTCAGCGGTGATGTGTTCAAATGGAAAAGTGGCATCCACTTCAGTCTCTGCATCATAGGACGCCGTAGTGCCGCCAAACGTAACCGTCCCCGTGTATACTTTGGAACGATCCTGGTATTCGTTGATGCGTTTGGTATCCTTGCCTGTACACACAATGAGCAAGCCTGTGGCCATCGGATCGAGGGTACCTGCGTGCCCAACTTTGATGTTTTTGAGCTGAAACAAGTTGCGGATTTTACCGCGCAATTTATTCACTACGTCAAAGGAAGTCCATCCCTGTGGTTTGTCCACGAGTAATACAGCGCCTTCGGTGAAATACTGACTGTTTAGGGGCCGCTCTCCGGCATTCGGGTCCATATGGCCGATTTTGTTTGACAAATGTTTATCCCTTGCTCAGGATGTAAGTTGCTGCAACGATCGCAACAACGAAGCAATATACTGCAAAATAGACCAATTTGCTTTGTTGAACCACTTTAAGCACGAGGCGACAAGCGAATAACCCCGTGAAAAAGGCAGCCAGAAAGCCTACAATTAAAGTGGTTCCATTTTCGATCGTGCCGCTGTATTGACCATCGAGGATATCCTTAGCCAATTTGCCGAGGATCAGTGGAATGACCATTAAAAAGGAAAACTTAGCGGCTACGTTCCGATCAATGCCAAAAAGCACCGAGGTGGAAATGGTTGATCCTGAACGCGAAAGTCCGGGTGCAATCGCCAAAGCCTGGGCAATGCCAATGATGAAGGCATTCCCATAAGAAATTGGTTTGTTGGTGTCTTTGGCAAAATAATGGGCCAAAAGCAACATTAAACCAGAAAGAGCCAGCATCGCAGCAACCAATAAAATTCGGCCACTAAACAGACTCTCAATTTCTTCTTCAAAAAACAAACCCGCAAATACCGCCGGAATCATCGAAACAACCACCTTGGCTGAAAATTCGGTCTGGGCATTCCATTTGAATTGGAGCAAGCCGCCAAAGATGTCTTTGATGTCTTTGCGGAAAACCACAATAATGGATAGGGTGGTAGCCACGTGGAGGACAATCGTCATAAACAGGCTGTCTTCGCCCATACTTTTGTCGCCCAAAATATACTTGGCCAATTCCAAGTGCCCATCACTGCTCACGGGCAAAAACTCGGTTATCCCTTGTACGATGCCAAGGATAAGCCCACGGATAATCTCGGTCATGGATGCGTTTATTTGCGGAAAATGGCTACAATTCCCAGTACAACTCCGCCCAACATCATGATCGGTGCAATGACCATCCGACGTGGGCCATAAATGATGTTTTCATCCCAGGTATTGGGGTCGGGCATCGAGCCACCCGCCATCAAAATGATGCCAAGCGCCATCGCCAATCCGGCAGCTCCCAAGAGGATATAGTTGTTGCGGTTGAAAATTAGGTCTTTTTTGACCCGTGGGGCACGGGTTGAAACTGTTGCACTACTGCGCACACGCTCCGTGCTGGCAGCAGTGCTAGGGCGCGCAGTTGGCTGGGTGCGAGGGGTAGGATTTTCTTTTTCCTGACGGCCTGGACCAGCAGGCTTACGATTAGGTTTTTTAGTACTCATTCCTAATTTTTGTTTTGAAGTGGCAAAATTACACTAAATGATGAGTTGTGGGGAGAAAAAGTTGTTTAAATAGCGATGAATGATTAATGATGAGAGATGAGAGATGAGAGATGAGAGAGGCTACCGCAGCGTTTTTGACCATGACCTTGTCTAAGTCTCTGCGGTAGCCTCTTTCATCTTTCATCTTTCATCTTTCATCTCTCATCTTTACAAGACTCCGGCTGCATCACAAACATACACCCTCGTACTCGTCGTAAAGGTTCCACCATTCGGGTCCTTGTACTTCAAGTCCAGGTAAAACGCCTGATAACCTTTTTTAGGATAGGGTAGGGTGACCTTGATGGTATTGGTGCCGCTGAGTTTGATGTTTTTGCTGAGCCAGAGGTTGTTGCGAAAATCGCGATCGGAAGAAGTTGTGGCCCACAGGGTGGTTTCCACCAGATCCTGAGTGGGCGCATTTACGGTAAGTTCCACCCCTTCCAAAACCTCAGCGACTGACCAGGTGCAATGTGGATAAGCTTTATTTGTGATCGTAAGGCCAAAAAAGGCGCTGAGCGCTTCAAAGGCTTGTTTACCGCCACCCAGGTTGTGACCGACGTTGGGCACGTAATGGATCATATTTTTGCCCGGAATTTGGTCGTAATAGTGTTTGATGGCATCCACCGTCCAGTATTCGTCGTTGGTGCCGATGAAAATCATCTTGGGTACGGTGAGTTTGCTGCGGTAGGAATAGGGATCGATCATGGCCGTGATGGCTTTGCCATCTTCAGTATCCGTGTTTTGGGGAATGCCCAATTTGACATAGTCTTCAATCTGCACGCTGTACTCGCCATAAGTTTTGAATTGATAATCGAGTGTAACAGGCATGTTGAGCATGTCGATCACCATCGGCGCAATGGCTTTTACCCTTTGGTCGTCGATGGCAGCACTGAGCCAGGTCGTCCAGCCGCGTTTGGAAGCCCCGGTTATGACAAAGTTATTGACCGTGTGCTTGACCTTTTGTTTGCTGAATTCCTGCACCGCATCCATCGCTTTCACCGCCGATTTGACCATGGGAAACAACAAGGGCCAGGTATAGTCTTTATCCTTTTTGAATTGATTCAAAGTATGCGAAATGAGTTCATCTTCGGTCATTTCCCCGTACAAAGGTTGATTGGGCACTTGTTTGATCAAAGCGACAATGCCTTTGTTTTTTTCAGCAACACCTGCCAATGGAGCCCAAAGCTGATCGGCAGTACTCCAATTGGGTTGTTCGGCCTTGTTGGAACCACCTGTGATGAAAAGCAAAGCGCCATCGTACTGCGTGGTACTGGGTACAAATATGGTGAGTTGATGTCGCCAGGTGTATTCCCGCCATTTTTGGGAAGTGAGGAGCAAGTGGTAAGCTTTTACTGTGCCCAGCGTGGTGGAATCTTTCAAAACCCATTGATAGGACTTATCCTTGGCATCAATGTAGCTTTTTAAGGCAGTTTGTGGACTTACCTTGTTTTGGGCACAAGTCAGGGTGCTGATCAGGAAACCCAGCAGCAGGAACAGGTTGATTTTTTTTAGGTAGAACTTCATGTGGACTGAAAATTTTATTCAATAATAATGATTAATTTGTGACTCAACACCATTTAGCCCATTAAAATAAGCCATCGATCGCATGTTGAGAAAAAATACCTGTCTGGCCATCGCCTGGTTTTGTTTGACTTTTGCTTTTGGCCAAACGTCCATTTTTGAAAAATCCATGCTGATTTTTCCCCTCCAGGACAAACATGTCCACGGCAGTAGCCTGGTTTATTTACCGAATGGAGACCTGCTAGCAGTTTGGTTTTACGGCAGCGGCGAACGTACTGCCGACGATGTCAAGCTCATGGGAGCACGCCTGGAAAAGGGTAAAGCGAGCTGGAGTGAACCCTTTTTGATGGCCGACACGCCTAACTTACCCGATTGTAACCCGGTTTTGTTTTTGAATCAGGACAACACCCTCTTTTTGGTCTGGATCGCCGTGCAAGCCAACAAATGGGAACAATCAATACTGCGCCTCCGTACCTCGACCGATTACCTCAAGAGCGGCCCACCAATTTGGAACTGGCAGGATAACATCTTGCTCAAACCCGACGCCCGCTTTGCCGAGGAAGTGGCCAAACAATTCAAATTACTGCCAGAAAACCCGGCGGGTTGGGCCGAATACGCTCCCTCTTACGACAAACAGATCATTACAGCCAGCCAAGACCCCGTCAAGCGCAGCATTGGCTGGATGACAAGGATCAAACCACTAATCATTGGTTCCCGGATCATTCTGCCGCTGTATTCGGATGGCTTTAACCTTTCGCTGATGGCCATTTCGGATGATAAAGGTCAGACTTGGCGACCCAGTTTACCGCTCGTAGGTCGTGGCCCCATTCAGCCTGCCCTTGTACAAAAGAAGGACGGAAAATTGCTCGCGTACCTGCGCGACAGTGGGGATGCGCCCCCACACGTGCAAGTGAGCGAATCGGGTGATTTGGGCGAAAGCTGGTCGCCTGCCACCAAGACGGAAATTCCCAATACGGCCAGCGTCGAGTTGTTGGTATTGCAGGATGGCAAATGGGCTTTTGTGGGCAATGACCTGGAAGATGGCCGTTACCGCCTGAGTTTGTTTCTTTCTGACGATGAAGGGAAAACTTGGAAATGGAAAACAGCGTTGGAAAATGTGGCGAAGGGAGAGGGGAGTTTTTCGTATCCTTGTTTGATTCAGACGGCGGATGGACTGTTGCATCTTACGTATTCTTGCCACCTGAAAAGTGATCAAAAATCCATCAAATATGTGGTGGTGAATCCGGCAAAATTGAGCCGAAATTGAGATTCAAAAACGACATGATTGGAAAACGGATGAAACGGACTAAACGGATTGAAACGGACATTGACTCGCCTTCGGCTCGTCCTTTTCCGCCGCAGGCGGAATAAAAAATCCGTTTTAATCCGTTCAATCCGTTTCATCCGTTTTCCATCATGTCGCTTAATGAATGACAAGCATAAAAAACTTTAAACGAACATGAAATTCACTTTCATTTGGGGCTTCCTTTTGGGCTGTTTTAGCCTTTTACTTGCCCAATCCAAACAACCATTCCACCTCGACCAAGCCTTTGTCCAAGACCACAGCGTCAAATATTACCTACCCGATCAGCGCGATCTCCAATTTGGAAAGGTCTTCGCCGACCGCAATGGGGTCATCAAAATTCATTCTTCCGCCGGTTTATTACAACCCTACAATGGCCGTTTTTTGTACCCCGGCACCCTGGAACCCGACCAAACTTATCGAACCCTGGCGCATAAACAAATTGCAACAATTGCCCTCTGCCAAAACCAGTTTGTTTTCCTCGATGAGCAAACTGTGCTGAGCAATGCCTGGGCAGGCACCTTGTTATCCAAACATGCCTTACCCAAGGCCAAACTCTTGGAAGCTGGCTCAGATTTTGCATTCCTGCTTTCCGATGGCCAGCAGTTGCACTACCTTCAAAAGTCCCAAACCCTGTGGCAAGGCCAATTGCCGGATGATGAAGTGCTTGGTCTGCGTTGGCAAAAAAGCACCCAAGCATTTTGGGTCTTGGGCAAAAAGGGACTGTACCGCTTTTCCCCAGCTTCCTCAAATCTGCAAAAGCTATGCGAAGGAACTGGCTTCACCGCCTTTGATTTTAGCCCTGATCAACAAAAAATCATCATTGGTAGCAACGATGGCTACCAAAGTTTTGACCTCAAAACCCAGACCCTGAGTGCGAAACAGCAACGCGTCCCTGTACCCAACATCACTGCCATACAAACCATTGGCGACAAGGTCTGGTTCGGCAGCAAAAACGGTGCTTTTGCCCTGCGCAAAGACGGCAAGTTTGACTATTACCAAGGCGAACGTTGGTTGCCGGGCAATGAAGTCCTCCATATCGCAGAAGGCCCGGAGCGTTCCGTTTTGATTTTGACGAAAAAAGGCCTGGCACAAATCCATTTCGAACAAATGACCTTGCAGGAAAAAGCGGCTTTTTTTGAAACCCAGGTGCGTACCCGCCACATTCGCAACGGCTTCAATGCCACTTTGAGTGGCCTGAAAAAAGGCAATTTGGCCACAGGCTACCTCGAAGATTCTGACAACGATGGCTTGTGGACTTCGATGTACCTGGGCGCAGAGATTTTTCGCTACAAGGTGACCAAAGATCCTGAGGCTCTACAAAATTGTCGGGAATCCCTGGATGCCATGGAGCGTTTGTATACGGTCAATCCCGTCCCAGGCTTTCCGGCTCGTTCGTTTGAACGCCGGGGTTACATCCCCCAACTTGCTGACCCTGATCGTTGGCAGCCTTCACCCGACGCCGAATGGGATTGGAAATCGACCACCAGTAGCGACGAGGCTATTGGCCATATTTTTGCCTATGGAGCAATGGCAGAACTGATCGATGACCCAACTTTGAAAAAACGCGCCATCGTACTGATTGATACCCTGATGTCGCACATCCTCAAAAACGACCTCTACCTGATTGATTACGATGGAAAACCGACTACCTGGGGGCGTTGGAACCCCGCCTACGTCAATGCTTTGCCCACCAATGTTGGCGACCGGAAGTTGAATGCCTCAAACATCATCGGCATGTTGCAAACGGCCTATTTTTTTACCAAAAAGACCAAGTACAAAGACAAAGCTTTTGAACTGCTCAACAAACAGGGCTACTTTGAAAACCTGATACGCCCCATGAGCCAGATTGGGTACGCACCCGAAGAAGCGAATGATTTGAGCAAAGTGTTATCTGACTCCTGGAATCACTCAGATGATGAAATGTACTTTCTGGGCTACTGGGGCCTTTACCGCTATGCCCTAAATGATACGCTCAAAAGGCATTACCGCAAGGCCATTCTCGACCACTGGCAAGCGGAAAGGCCCGAAAAGGAAGGGCTTTGGAACATATTTACCGCTTTGACAGGAACGGCCAATTTTGATTTAAAGGAAGCGATCTGGTACCTGCAAGAACACCCACTTGATTTGATCAGTTGGGAAATTGCCAATAGTCAACGCCAGGATATTGAAAAAATGGCACCGAATTTTCGAAGTCAAACCCTTGTGGAGGTTTTGCCTCCCGATGAGCGCCCGATCCAGCGGCACAATGCCAACATGTTCAACCTGGATCGAAAAAGTGGGAATGGCAATGAGGAGCACAGTGCAGGGGATATTTGGTTGTTGCCGTATTGGTTGGGGAGGTATTTGGGGGTGATTAGGTGAATTGGTTAGAAGTCTAAATTTGGGGGTTCTTTGCAATGTTGGATGATAGAGACGCACGGCCATGCGTCTTTTTTGCCAAACGAATTACCTTTTCAAAACCACCAACCCAATCCCACCCAAGATCGCCACCGAAGCCAAAACCAACCTCAAACTGAGCGGCTCACCCAAAAAAACAATCCCACCCAAAGCAGCAATCACGGGTACACTGAGTTGCAAGGTCGCTGCGTTGCTGGTTTTTAAGGAAGGCAAAACGGTATACCAAAAAATATACCCCAAACCAGAAGTAATTGCCCCCGAAACCAAGGCATAAGCAACCCCAGCCGGATCAAGCTCCACTTGTTTGTACAACAATAGGCTCAATACAATCGCCATCGGTGCAGCCCTTAAAAAATTGCCTACCGAAACTTTAGTCGGATCACCAGAGCCCCGACCGCGCAGGGAATACACCCCCCAGGTGGCTCCAGCTACACACATCAAAAACGCTGATCCGAGTGGGGGCGCAGCCAACCCGGGCAATACCAGGCCTACCAGTCCGGTGAGCGCCAGGATTAAACCCAGCCATTGTAAGAATCGCAACTTTTCTCCTTTCCACAAACCATAACCAATCATCGTTGCCTGTACTGCGCCAAACAGGATCAAAGCACCAGTTCCTGCCGGGAGTTTTACGTAGGCAAAGGAGAAGGCAGCTGCGTAGGCGAAGAGCGCCAAGGCCGAAAGCCAATTCCCCTGACCAGCTTGCTTTCGTTTCCTCAGGTTTGCAACCGCCCAGAGCACAATGGCTCCAGCGATGAGCCGGATACTGGTAAAACTGGCCGGATCGATGTCGGTTTGTTTGAGGGCAATGCGGCAGAGGAGCGAGTTGCTCGCAAAGGCCAGGAGGGAGAGCGCGGTGAGTAGGATGATTCGGGTGAGTGGCATAAATGAGTTTTCCCAAGGTTAAAAAAGCAAATTTGGGAAACTCTCCTCAACTTCCATAAACATTCAAATCCAAATAAGCATTGCGGAACTTCCCTTCAGGATCATATTGCTTCACCAATTTGATGAAATCCGCGTACTTTGGATAACGTTCGTGCAACACCGCTGGCGCAACGGTAAACAACTTCCCCCAGTGTGGTCGCACCCGAAACGGCGCAAGTTCTGCTTCAATCATCGGCAACAGTTTGGTGACTTCTGGCGTATGTTGTTTCCAGGTGAAGTGGATGGCCACACAATCCCGTTGATAAGCCGGGCTCATCCAAAAATCATCGGCGGCAATGCTGCGGATTTCACTGATCATCAATTGAGGATAAATCAGGTCGCCCTTCTTTTCCAGGGCCAAAATTGCTTCCACCGCATTTTCGCGTGGGACAAAGTATTCCGACTGCAATTCTTTGCCACTGCTGGGCGTGAAACCCATTTTGAAGTGCGGCAAACGTTCGTACCAAGGGCCAGGAACCCCCATTTGATCGGTACAGTTTTCGGCAGACAAACTAGTGATCGGGTGCAGGTTTTTCGTCGCCGCTTTGGCTCCATAAAAATCGGCACCTAAATCTTTGGTTTCGGCATCCACCTTGCGTTTTACCCAAACCTGGCTAACCAGCTTTTTTTGCCAATCCGTAAACAAACTCACACTGTAGCCACTGGCCATGATGGCTTCGAAATTGTCTTGCAAAGATTGAAGGGGCAAGTCCTGGAAAAGATCCTGTCGCACTTGAAATGTGTCCTGCAAATCCAGGGTAACTTTGGTCACAATACCCAAAGCGCCCAAACCGACCACCGCTCCGTTAAATTCCACTTCGTTGTTCGCCCGGCTTAAATTGATCAATTCCCCGTTAGGCGTGACCATTTCAATTGCCGATACCGCCGTGGCGAGGTTTCCATTGCTCACACCCGACCCATGCGTAGCGGTAGCACAGGCTCCAGCCACCGAAATATGCGGCAAGGAGGCCAGGTTGTGCAAGGCGTAACCTTTTTGATCCAGCTCCTGGGCAAATTGTCCGTAGCGGGCACCAGCCTCCACGGTGACCGTTTTGGCCTTTTCGTCGATGGCGACGACACGATTGAGATTGGCCGTGGAAATCTGGTTCAGTGGACTGTCGGCAATGTCGTTGAAGCAATGGCAGGAGCCCAAGGCTTTTTGCTGACTCAGTTTTTTGACTAGGGCCTGCACTTCGTCAACTGTTTTGGGTTGGTGGAGGTTTTCGGCTTTGTAGGTGTAATTTCCGGCCCAGTTGGTACGCATCGTTTTGGTTTTTACTTTTGGTGTACAAGAACTTAATGGCGACAACAAAGTTCCTGCTACGGCAATAGAGGAGGTTTTAAGGAAGGTTTTCCGTTTCATGGTGTAGTCAATAGTGGTTGAAAAAGGTGTATGGACTCATGCTAATAGACATTTTGTTTTTGAGAAGCGGAGGACATCAATTGCCACGTGCTTTAGCGCGTGGATCAGGATTGTTCTTCTAATTGGGCTTTAGCCCTGAATTGAAAACAAAGCTGGGGCTGAAGCCCATCAAATGGGGAGTGCCCGATCCACGCGCTAAAGCACGTGGCAATTGATGTCCTCCGAGCAAAATGCCCAATAGTATGGCATGGACTGAAATATTCAACGAGTATACTAAAAATTGTTGAGAACCGATTTTTTCAACCAAGAATAATCAAAACTTACCTAAACCTCTTTTCCCCAATCCCAAACCACCATTACCCATTCCGTTTGGTTTGGATCGACATACCGATGAATTTCTTTAAACCCAATTCTCTTGTGGGCATTAAGCGAACGGGGGTTATTGCGGGCGATTTCAGTGATGGCGAAATCGTATTTTGGACTAAACTGCTCCTTGTACGCAGCGTAAGCCTGATCCAGGATACCCTGACCACGATAGCCCTTGCCTACACACACTTGACCAACCACCAGATAATGGTAATCCGAGACTTTTTTCCCCAGGTATTCAACTCGGTCAAAAGTCTCAAACAAGGGGACTAGGATAGGGATGTCATTTCGGGAAGCGGTAGTCATTGCGAGTAGGTAAGCGATGACTTGTTCCCCATCTTTGGCAATGAGGTGTTGTTCGATGTCGTTGAGCTGGGCCAGTTGTTCATAGGTGTGGTGAACGGTTACAAAGCCCTGACTTTGAATTTCTTCCTGGGTCAATCCCTGGGCAAGATTGGCCTTTTGGAGCTGGAGGATGCCTTCCAGTTCGGCGGGCGTTTGGGAGGTGGTATAGGTGATCATAAAATGGGTGCTTGGGTGAGCTTAACACGGTTTCGTTGCTTAACCTCCCCGAAAGTCTAAAACTTTCGGGGAGGGGCTTTAGATTTGTGCTTAGCTCCTATGTTATTAATTCATGTTCAATGTTTTGTGCGCTTGTCGCTTAAACGCCTTCGGCGTAGAGCGACAGGATGGGAAAACGGATGAAACGGACTAAACGGATTGAAACGGATTTTTTATTCCGCCTGCGGCGGATAAGAACGAGCCGAAGGCGAGTCAATGTCCGTTTCAATCCGTTCAATCCGTTTCATCCGTTTTCCCATCCTGTCGCTTTTGTAAAGAGAGGCGAAGCCTCAAGACGCACGAAGTGCGTAAATTTCCGTCATAGTGTATATATTGCATTGTTTAGGTTCCAGAAAACAAGCCTAAAATATTTTCCCCGGGTTTAAAATTCCATGCGGATCCAATGCACTATTTAACTGCCGCATCAAAGCAATTTCGGCAGGATTGCGACTCAGGTGCAGCCACTCTTTTTTCTCCAAACCTACGCCATGTTCCGCCGTGATTGAGCCACCAATCGGGGTCAATGGACCAAATACAATCTCCTCCACCTGATGCCGGGTCGCCCGATCATTTTGCCCACAGGATACAAACAAGTGCAAATTGCCATCCCCCATGTGCCCAAAGACATACAAAAACACTTCGGGCCATACTGCTTTCAGCTCCTGGTGAATCTCCATTGTGTAGGTCTCCATCGTAGAAATAGGCAGGCTCACATCAAACAAAAAGACCGGCTGATGCACCGAAAAAATAAAATCAACCTGTTCCCGAATGCCCCAAAACCAGTCCAATTCCTGCTGGCTTTGGGCTAAGCAAGCATCGGCAATCAGGCCACTTTCAAAGGCTTTTTCCAGGGTTTCCTGAAACAATCGCTGGTCATCTTCAGGATGGTAGCCCGCCATTTCGAGCAATACGTAATAGGCATGATCCTGGGGCAGGGGAGGGGCGTGCCGGGCGGGCGGGCAAGTCATCAAGCGGTAATAATCCTGCCACAACAATTCATAAGTAGTCAGGGTATGCCCCAGCGTTTTTTTGGCGAAACTTAAAAACTCACAAGCTTGAACAAAACTGCTGAGGGCAAGGTAGGCCGTATTGCGGCTCAAGGGCAAGGCCTCCAATTTGAGTACCGCCCGGGTGACGATGCCCAGGGTGCCCTCTGAACCAATGAACAAATGTTTGAGGTCGTAACCCGCATTGTTTTTCAACAAATGATTCATGGAGGAAATGATGGTTCCGTCGGCCAGCACAACTTCCAGACCCAAAACCAGGTTGCGGGTAACGCCATACCGCAGCGCCTGTAAGCCGCCGGCATTGGTCGAGATATTGCCACCAATCATACAACTGCCTTTGGCACCGAGGTCGAGCGGAAAAAAGAGCCCAGCAGCATTTAGCTGGGTTTGGAGCTGTTGCAGCACTACTCCAGCCTGCACCGTAGCCGTTTGGTTGACCACATCCAGGGCTTCAACGGCGTTCATGCGCTCCAGGCTCAGGGCGATTTCGTGGGGCTTGGTTTGGACACCTCCTACTACATTGGTCAGGCCGCCATGCGGGACAATGGGCTGTTTGGCCGCGTGGCAAATCTGTAGGGCAGTAGAGACTTCGGCAGTGGTTTGGGGCAATAGAAGGGCCAGGCATTGTAAGTTTCCGGCATTGACCCAATTGCTGGCGATGCGGTGGGAAGCTTGCTCTGAAGTCTTGACGCATTCCGGCCCCAAGGCTTCTAAAAGTTGTTGTACGATATCCATGTGCTGAAAGTTGAAGCATGCACAATGTACACAAATTGAGCATACTAAGCGCTTTGAAGTAAATTTCCTTAAATGGTTTTTACTCAGACGTAATTTTCTCATTAATTTAAAATTATAAAATTAAACCAAAGCTCTATCGAAATGTCAAAGGCGGAATAAAACCCAAACCTATGCGCCAATTTTTATCCTGCTTCCTTTTCCTGAGTATGTTAACCATCGTTTTGCCTGCTCAAACGACAGTCACTACAACTTATGGGCCCATTTCTGGCATCACCGAAGAGGGGAGTCTGGCTTTCAAAGGCATCCCTTACGCCAAACCACCAGTAGGGGACTTGCGTTGGCAAGCTCCACAGCCACCAGCAAGTTGGACTCAAACCAGAATGACCACCGACTTTTCGCCCAAGTGCCCCCAAAAAAACTTCAGCCCCACCCAGGATAGTGCCATCACCGAAGGACA
Organism: Saprospiraceae bacterium; assembly: GCA_027488855.1. Taxonomy (GTDB): domain Bacteria; phylum Bacteroidota; class Bacteroidia; order Chitinophagales; family Saprospiraceae; genus Haliscomenobacter. The sequence goes on along the minus strand of JAIYAV010000021.1, from coordinate 69,128 downwards.
GGAGGACTGCCTCTACCTCAATGTGTGGACGCCGGCCCTAAGTGGAAAACGCCCCGTACTATTTTTTATCCACGGTGGAGGCAATCAACAAGGAGCAGCTTCGGAAACCATCAACGGCGCAGTGCTCTACACTGGCAAATTCCTGGCTTCCCGCAAGGATGTGGTGGTAGTCACCATCAATTATCGCCTCGGTGCCCTTGGCTTTATGGCTCACCCAGCGGTGGCTGCGGCCAGTAGTTCCAAAACCTCGGGGAATTACGGCACCATGGATCAGGTTTTGGCGCTGGAATGGGTGAAAAACAACATTGCAAAATTTGGTGGCGATCCCGATAATGTCATGGTTTTTGGCGAATCAGCGGGAGCAGTGAATACTTCTCTTTTACTGACTGTACCTGCGGCGAAAGGGCTGTTTCATAGGGCGGGCATCCAAAGTGGCTCACCCGTAGCTCAACCCTATCTTGTTGGGGAAAACCTTGGTAAATCCTTTGCTTCGCGCATGGGTTGTGCCACTGGCAGCTTGGATCAACAACTGCAATGTCTGACAGCACTGCCCATTTCAAAAATCATCGCGGAACTGGAAAGCCCACTGGCTGGTGGAAAGGTGAGTTTGGGCTGGGGGCCAGTAGTGGACGGCCTGATCCTTCCCCAAGACCCCATTTCGGTAATTTTAACGGGGCAACACCATAAAATGCCAGTCATGCTGGGCTCCAATGCCGATGAAATGTCCGCTTCGAGCCCTCCTATAGTCACCCCCGCGCAGGTACGAACCCTTTTTGATTCCTATGTGCCCGAAGCTTATGAAGCGGAAGGTTTGACCTTGTATCCGCCAGGAACCACCAATGCTCAGGCCCGGCAATCCTACATTCAAACCTTGACCGATGCCCAATTTACGGCCCCGGCCCGGCGCATGGCCAAGGGACTGGACATTTTTCAAACGGAACCCGTTTGGCGCTATCTCTTTTCGCATGCTCAGGCTGGCTTAGGTGCTTTTTATGGTTCGGCGCATGGACTGGAATTGCCCTTTATTTTTCAAAGTGTGGAAGAAACCAGTTATGGCAAAGGAGCCTTTTTTAACAACAACGATAGGGTAGTGGCCAAGGCCATGATGGACTACTGGACCAATTTTGCCCGCACGGGCAATCCCAATGGTACAGGGCTCACCGTATGGCCTCTATACGATTGGCAAAAAGACCCTTATCTCGACATCAAATCACCGGTGGCCAGCGCGGAAGGTTTGCGTACGCAAAAAAGTGATTATTGGGATCGGGCTAGGGGAGTGGCTACTTCGACAAGGCAGGCTTCGGCGCTTTTGGGGGTGAAGATGGAGGTGCCGACTATTTATCAGGAGGGGGCACGGGTACGCTTGAATTTGGAAGAAGACCTGGTTTTGCAGATTGAAGTGTACAATATGCTGGGGCAAAAAATTAGTACGGTTTTTCAAGGGAATCTACAAGCTGGAGCGCACGAACTGCCCTTGAACCTTCCAGTAGCAGCGCAGGGCATGCTGGTGCTGCGGGCACAGGCTGGGGGGAGGAGTTTGGGGATGAAGATTTGGAAGGAGTAGGGATTTTATCATCGATGATGAGTATAACCACATCTAACATCTTGTAACCGCCCGTTTCAACGGGTGGAGTCAGGCCCCCCACCCTTCACATCTAACATCCTTCCAGAGGCTTACATCTACACGATTTTATGATGCAAGCCTCTGGAAGGATGTTAGATGCGAGGGGTGGGTATGTATTTAGTCTCGCCGATAAAGCGGCGGGTTACAAGATGATAGATGGATTTGAGCTATAAATCCCCTAACTCACGTTTTTTATACAGATTTTATCCAGATTTTTTTTGGCGTGGAATCTGCGCGAATCAAAAATTTATGCTATTCTTCATTGCCGGAATACCTTGGTTTTGTTAGTTTTGTTGGCCTCCAGATTGTGACTCAAAAAACTGGATTTTGACCAAACACTAAAACCCACCCACCATGACCGAGCTGGCACAACAAATCATCGATAAGGAAAGAACAGAACGTACTGGCTATCTGGACCTTGGCCGTTGTGGACTGACCGAGTTGCCGGATCTTTCTGATTTGGATTGGTTGGAGACGTTGAATGTATCAGATGGGTGGTGGGATTGGGAAAAAGGCAACTGGATAGAAAGCAAAAACAAAGGAGCACCTGGTAAACTTACTTTCTTAAATGCAGCCCACCTTCCGCTTGGCCTAAGCAAATTAAAACTCAGTTCGAATCAAATCAGCGATGGGGGCTTTTTGGAAAAACTGACGAATCTGAGCACGCTTTATCTCGGTCACAATGAAATCAGCGATGGGGGCTTTTTGGAAAAACTGACGAATCTGAGTACGCTTTACCTCAGTCACAATGAAATCAGCGATGTGCGCTTTTTGGAAAAACTGACGAATCTGAGCACGCTTGACCTCCGTTCCAATCAAATCAGCGATTGGGGCTTTTTGGAAAAACTAACCAACTTAAATAAAATTGATTTATCGAACAATCAGCTAAGCGACCTGCGCCCATTGCAATATTTCTTTGAGGAAAAAGGGCTGGAGGTAGTTTGGAAGGAATGGTATGATACAAAGGATGGGGAAATCAACGTCAAAGACAACCCACTCCAAACCCCGCCAGTAGATGTAGTCCAAAAAGGCAATGCCGCCATCATCGAATACTTCCGCCAACTCGAAAAAACTGGCGCCGATCCCCTGCTCGAAGCTAAACTCATCTTGCTCGGCGATGGCCGGGCGGGTAAAACCTCACTCGCCAACCGCCTGCTAGGCAAAGCCCTGCCCAAGGAAGCTGACCGTACCCTGGGCGTAGACATTGTGATTGGCGAATACGGCTTTCCCGTGGCAGCAGGGCGGCAATTCAAACTGAACATCTGGGATTTTGCCGGGCAGGACAAATACAAACCCCTGCACCAGTTTTTTTACACCGAAGGGGCGGTTTATGTTCTGGTGGCGGATAGTGGCAACAAAGGTACCGACTTTGATGATTGGCTACAAACGGCCCAGCTTTTTGGTGAGGGTAGCCCCTTGCTGGTGGCACTCAATGAATTCAAAGAGGGCATCGGCTACGGTTCTTTTGACCCGGAGCACTGGCAAAAGCGTTTTCCCGGGCTGCTCAAGGAGCATTTTTTGGTCAATTTGCTGAGCGAAAAAAATGTCGAGTCACTCAAAAATGCCATCCACCTCTACGCCCAATCCCTTCCGCACACCCAAGTGGCTTATCCCAAAAACTGGGCGGCCATTCGCCGGGAATTGGAGAGTAGGCGGGATGAAAACTTCATCTCCTATGGGGAATATTTGAGCATTTGCCGCCAAAACGAGCTGCCGGAGGAAGAAAGTGCCCTGATTTTGAGCAGTATCCTGCACAAAATCGGCGTCTGTTTGCACTACCAGCAGAACGAACTGCTCCAACAATACGTCATCCTAAAAAACGAGTGGGCCACCGATGCGGTCTATAAAATCCTCGAAGACAGCCGCGTGGCAGAAGATAAAAAAGGCTTTTTTGATTGGGAAGACCTACGGCGCATCTGGTCAGATGGGACCTACAGAAATATGCGTCCGCAACTGCTCGAATTGATGCAGCAGTTCAAAATGGCTTACCCCTTGCCCAATATTCAGGAATTCGTGGCCCCACCCTTGTTGCCACAAACACCCCCACACGGCTGGGAAATGCCCACGGGAGAATCGTTGGAGCTTTTTGTGGAGTACGAGTTTTTGCCCAAAGCGCTGATGACCCAATTCATCGTCAGCCGCCATACCGATATTGATGAAGGCCGCACGCTGGTGTGGTGCAATGGGGTGGTACTGCGTTGGTCCGACGCACTGGCGGAAGTGGTCAAAACCAAATCACAAGGGCGCGATGCCTTCGGTATTCGAGTACAAGGCCACAACCGCAAAGGATTATTGACCGCCATCCTCAAAACCCTGCGGGATTTGCACAGTACCTACAAGGGTATCAAGGTTGAGGAAAGAGTGCCTTGCCCCTGCGAGGGCTGTCGCAAGGGTAAGAACAAGCAGCACTTTTTTGATTTTGAAAACCTGAAAAACCGGATTGAAAAGGGACGGCGTACGGTGGAGTGTGACAAATCGCTGGAAGAAGTAGAATTGTTGCAATTGCTGGGCGATTTGTTGGTTTTTGACAACTTACGGGTAGGGGAGCCGGTGGTGATGAAAGAGACTCAGGCTGGCACAAATCCAGTCAATGAAAACAAAGCGCCGCTGGCTTTTTTTTCTTATTCCGAGGAAGATTTGGGGCATTTAAAGGAGTTTCAAAAACAACTCAAACCCATGGTGCGGAGTGGAAAAATCCGCCTTTGGGACAACCAAAAAATCAGCCCAGGGTCAGAACGGAACCCAGAAATCGAACAAGCTTTGACTAGCGCTGATATTGTTTTTTTGCTGCTTAGTTCCGATTTTTTGGCTCAAGACCATATCTGGGATACAGAAATGACTGAAGCGATGCGCCGTCATGAAGAGGGCTCCGCGAAGGTGATTCCCATTAAAATTCGCGTTTGTTCCTGTGAAGATACACCCTTTAGCAAATTACAAAGCCTGCCGAGGAATCAAACTGCCATCAGTGCTGCTCCTGACCGTGATAGTATTTGGACAGAGGTCCTGGATGAAATCAAGCAGGTGCTTAGCGATTGGAAGTAATTGATTCATTAAAACGGATGGTGTTATTTTGCCCAGAGGGCAATTATCTTTGTAGCAGCAAAGGTCCATGCCAAGTAATGATGGGCTGCCCGGCGGGCAGCTATCTGTACAGCAATAGATCATCGAATTTTACAGCTACCAGCAGGAGTTTTAGATAGCTGCCCGCTGGGCAGCCTCATCAATTTCTATGAATTGCACCAAAGCTACAAAGATGACTGCCCGCTGGGCAGACCGTCTATTCATTGGAGTGCGTGACAAAATCGGGGCAATGTAATATAGTTCGTATTGTACCTCCACAAGAAAGCCAGCAAATGGTTGAAAAAGTGATGTTTTTTCTATATTTTTGGACTAAATCAACCTCCAAGACATGGAAATCAAGGAAGAAATCAATCAAATCGTAGAGACTTTGCCAGAAGATGTTCTAAGCGAATTGCTACAGTATTTGCGGCAAATCGAAAAAGAATCTGGAGACAAAATCCGTTTGTCGTTGAATTTCAACACTATACTGACTGAAGACGATAACCTATTAGAACGTTTGGCTCAATGATGTCAATTAAAGAAGTATTAGCCATACACCAAGTTTTGATCCAAAAATACGGAGGTTCTGAGGGTGTGCGAGATGAAGGCTTGTTGCTTGCTGCCTTAGAAAGGCCATTTTCAGGTTTTGGTAGTATTGAATTTTATCCAAAAGTAGAAGAAAAAGCAGCAGCAATCCTGGAAAGTATTGTTAAAAACCACCCTTTTGTAGATGGTAATAAAAGGACAGGATATGTGCTGATGCGACTCCTCTTGATGCATGCTGGCCAGGATATTCTGGCTAGTCAGGATGAGAAGTATGATTTTGTTATTCAAGTTGCTTCTGGAGAGCTTGATTTTGACGGGATTAAAAGCTGGCTAAAAAGCAGGTTATTAAGTCAATAGCTTTTTTTGAGAAAAATTAATTTAATCAATCGATATCTATGAGGATTCTTTGCACCTAATACCTAACAAACCATGACCAAGATCATCTTCAGCTTTTTCCTTGCCCTGGCCTTATTCTCCTGTGACAGCAAAAGCACTACCTCCAAGAACCCTAAGGAGGAAAGTAAAAAGGCAATTGCCAATGAAAGCATAGCCCATTTGCAAGGCCTTTGGATTTCCGAGCCTTATTTGAAGGACATCGAAACGAGCAAATCCATTTACAGCAGCAGCAATTACCGCACCAAAGTCCAAGGACTTACACTTGACGCAAAGAATTTGCGGACTGACTCGGCGTTTTTGGAAGGGTTTAACCCGCACGAAATTGGCTACAGCAGCCCCATTAAATACGACAGTGTTAAGGGCAAATTTGTAAATGACCTGGCTCGACTTTCGGAGTACTCCACTTTTCCAGACCCTTTTGAACTGGACTACGATGGAAACAAGCATTTAAAAATGTATTTCCCGCAGACAAAGACCTTCGATGAATACCGGAAAATGGACACGGACTTACAAGCCGAATTGAGGAAAATATTGATTGCAGGAAAGTACAAAACCACCACGAAACCGGTCGAAATCCAGTTCGACAATGATGGCAAAGTCTACAACTTTAAAGACTTCAAATACTACGAATTGATCACCGACTTCGGAGAAGGGATCGAGTACGATGCCATTATTTTCTTTAAAACCTTAGACGGGGGCAATTGGGTTGATGGCGAAATTTACCATTTTAAAGTTGTTCCCAGTGGTCTACAATTGCAGTTGCTGAAACCGAACTGGGAGACCATGGAACATGTAATCAGCAAAGAGATACTTGCTCTGCAACGGAAATAGCGGTAGAAGCCGGCTGGAATTGCGGCGTATTTTCGCCTAAATCCCAAAATACAAATTCGAATACACCTCCATCATCACGCCCTTACGTACTTCATCCAATTCAGTAAGATGTGAAGGCAAGTGTTTTTCGATAGCACCCGCAGCTTGCAACTTTTGCTTCCAGGTTTTTTCCAGAGCAGTCAAGGTGTAACTATTGCGGGTGCAGATTTTGCTACTCAGCTCAATGGCCTCGTCCAGCAATTGCGCAACGGGTTCAAAAGCGTTGTCGTTGACTTCGATGTTTTCCAGTTCCTGGTAAACGTCGGTTAAGGTTTTTTTGGTTATGCCGTACATTGATGTATCATTTCGGAATTGGGATTTCGGATTTCGGCTGGAGCGCTGCCTTCGGTAGTTTCGGTTATGTCAGGGCTGTTTTTCATGCCTGGAAAACCAATAGATCAGAAGCAAGCTACCCGCCGAAATCTGAAATCCCCAATCTGCAATTATTCTATGACAATTTCATCCACAAACAACCAGGCTTTGCTGCCCGCTCCGGGCGCTCCCGCCGGAATCACCCCGTAGTTACTGACCTCCAACTTCAGGTAACGCCCCTTCGCATTTTTCAGCGCCAAATTGAGCGGAACAACGTTGTCCTTGCCTGCATTGACCACACTGCTTTGGCTTTTGCCGAAATTGGCGCCGTCGTTGCTCCAGCTGACCTTTACGTCCTTGGGCGCGTAGACCCATTGGCCTGGATTGTTGAAAAAACGAAGCTTGAGTTGTTTGAGGCTGTTGGCTTTCCCCAGGTCGATTACCGCACTGAAGTCTTTACCGGAAAAACCCAACCATTCTGAGTCGTTGAAACGCTGGTCACTGCCGATCACCCCATTGATGATGGCGCCCGGACCACCCGCGCTGTATTGTTTGGCTGGTTCTGAGTTCAAAGTGATTTTTTTGCCCGCAGCCTTGTGGAAACTCAATTCCAGGTTGGCTGAACGACCCACCGCTTGTCCATCTTGAAAGGTTTGGAACAGGTATTTTCCGCTTTGAGCAATGGCCTGATTGGCATCCACTACTGGGCTACTTGCCGTAGGGTTGCTGCCATTGTTGCTGTAGCGAATACTGCCTTGCTTGGCTGGATTGGAGGCATCAAATTTGACGCCATTACCTTCCACTTTCGCCATAGCCTTTACATCGTACAAGTGATTGCCAAAATTGTAGCCCTCTTTTTTCCAACGCTGCATGTGTACTGCCAGGCGTTGCACAAAATCGGGGAAGTTCTTGCGGCTTTCACCCGACCAGGTCGTTTCGGCTAGGGCTTGGGCGCGGGGCGAAAACATGTACTGCAATTTGGATTCAGTGCTGATGTATTCGGTCCAAAGGTTGGCTTGTGCGCCCAGGATGTATTTCGCTTGCTCTGCATTCAACTCAGCAGGAATGGGATTGTAGCTGTATACTTTTTCCAGGGGCAAAAAGCCGCCGATGGCCAGTGGTTCATCGGCGTGTAAAGATTGGTAGTAGTCGAGATAACAGTAGGAGGTGGGCGTCATGATGACATCGTGCCCTTGTTTGGCTGCTTCAATGCCGCCTTCGGTACCGCGCCAAGACATCACCGTGGCGTTGGGTGCCAGGCCTCCCTCCAATATTTCATCCCAGCCGATGATTTGTCGGCCATGTTGGTTCACAAATTTTTCCATGCGCCGGATGAAGTAGCTTTGCAACTCGTGTTCATCCTTCAGCTTTTCGCGTTTGATGATGGCCTGTGCCGTGGCATTGGTTTTCCACTGGTCTTTGGGGCATTCATCACCGCCAATGTGGATGTAGGGGCTGGGGAAAAGGGCCATCACCTCGCTGAGTACATTTTCCAGAAAGGTAAAGGTGGCTTCGTTGGGGCAAAACACATTTTTGGATACGCCCCATAGCGTGCCCACTTCCAGCTTTGTATCGAGGCAACCCAATTCAGGATAAGCTGCAATGGCCGCCTGAGCATGCCCTGGCATTTCAATTTCGGGAATGACCGTAATGAAACGTTTGCGGGCGTACTCCACAATGTCTTTGACTTCCTCTTGGGTGTAATAGCCGCCGTGTTTTTGGCCATCAAATTTGCGGCTGGCACTGCTGAGGTGTCCAGCGACAGTCTCCTTACGCCAGGCGGCTACTTCCTGCAGTTTGGGGTATTTTTTGATTTCAATGCGCCAGCCCTGGTCTTCGGTCAGGTGCCAGTGAAAGCGGTTGATTTTGTATCGGGCCAACATATCGATGAACGCCTTGACTTGTTCAACCGGGAAAAAATAACGCCCAACGTCCAACATGGCCCCCCGATAAGCAAAAGCTGGGTGGTCTTCGATGTCGACAGCGGCGAGTTTGGTACTTGCGGCGGCTTGGATCGGGAAAAGCTGGATCAGGGTTTGGATGCCATAAAACAATCCGGCGGGTTGCCAGGCTTGAATTTTGATCTGATCGCCACTGATTTGCAAGCGATAACCTTCGGCTTGACTGACGCCTGGAGTCAATTCCAGTACGATGTTGTTTTTGTCCTGCTTACCAGTTGACAAGCTATAACCCGCATACTTACTCAACCATTGATTGAAGTAGTTGCTGGCTAAGGCAATTTGTTCATTGTTGAGGTCAAAACGTAGGGTCGTTTGAGCATTCAACTCGAATTGGCCAGCCTTGGGGGTGATTTTTTGTGGGATGGGAATAATGGGAAGGGTAGGGGATTGGGCGTTGGTAATAACGCTCAAAAATAACGATAAGTAAACAAGAAGGTGTTTCATGCAATCTGATTTTGGTTATTTCGGATGTGGGATTTCGGATTTCGGCTGGTGATAGGTCTCCAATATTTTAGGGCCTCACACCAGCCGAAATCCGAAATCCCACACCCGAAATCATTAAAACTTCCAGCGCCGGAAAGCCTCAATCGCTTCATATTCCGCCAAACCTAGTTGACGGTAAATGTGTGCGGTATCGCGGTTGCGGTCTTCGGCGCGTTGCCAGAATTCCCGTTCGTCGTTGCCAGGGAACGGTGGCCGGTCTTTTTGCGACTGGTGCATAAAGATGGCCCGCCGTTTTTTCAACAATTGCTCAGGACTAATCGGCACCGCCATTTCAATCTCGTGCGTTGACCACTCGTGCCAGGCACCCCGGTAGAGCCACAACCAGCAATCCTTCATCCAGGATTCTTCCTTCAATTTTTCAAAAGCCATAAAGATGGCGTCCAGACAAACGCGGTGCGTGCCATGTGGATCAGCCAAATCACCCGCAGCGTAAACCTGATGCGGCTTTATTTTTTCGATCAAATCAGCAATGATTTTGACATCTTCTTCACCCACTGGGTTTTTACGGGTACGCCCAGTTTCATAAAAAGGCATATCCAGGAAATGGATGTGCTTTTCGTCCAGTCCGCAAAAACGGGCTCCCGCGCGGGCTTCACCCCGACGGATCAAACCTTTCACACTGCGCACCTCGGCAATGTCCACTTCGTCGGACTTCTTATCGTGCAAAAACTTGAGGACTTTTTTGTACTTTTTGCTCAGTTCTTCTTGCGCCCCATTGTTGGCCCCAGACTCATTGTATTCTTGCAGGAATTCTACAAAGCGCAGGGCATCGTAGTCGTGTACGGCAATGTTACCCGAAGTTTGGTAAGCGACATGCACCTCGTGTCCTTGCTCCACCAAACGCAGGAAAGTTCCACCCATCGAAATCACGTCGTCATCCGGGTGAGGGCTGAAGATGATAACCCGTTTTTTGGCAGGTTTGGCCCGCTCAGGACGGGTTGAATCGTCTGCATTGGGTTTACCGCCGGGCCAGCCTGTAATGGTGTGTTGCAGGCGGTTGAATATTTTGATGTTGATTTCGTAGGCTGCTGCGTATTCTAGGGTCAGGTCACTCAACCCGTGCTCGTTGTAATCTTCGCTGGTGAGTTTGAGGATGGGTTTACCTACCTTCTGAGAGAGCCAAACGACTGCTTTACAGATCAAATCGTCATCCCAGTTGCACATGCCTACCAACCAGGGAGATTCATATTTGGTCAGGGCCTCGGCCGCGCCAGTGTCCAAATGGAACCGAGTGCCGGGGTGTTTTTGCAAAAAGGAAGCAGGAATGGAGGGGGTAATTTCCTCTTCTACGGCTCTTTTGAGCACATCAGCCTTGTGTTGGCCCCAAGCCAGCAGGTGGATCGCTTTCGCCTTCATGATGGAGCGAATCCCCATGGTCAGTGCGCGATAGGGCACATCCTCTTCACTGGGGAAATCTTTAAGCGCGTCTCTGCGGGTGAGAGCATCCAGACGTACGAGGCGGGTATCGGAGGTGTCCCAGGAACCTGGTTCATTAAAACCAATGTGCCCGGTGCGGCCAATGCCCAACAGCTGAATGTCAATCCCTCCCAGGAGTTCAATTTTTTTATCGTACTGGCGGCAGTATTCGTCGGCTTGTTCCATGGGGATGGTGCCATCGGGAATGTTGATGTTTTCCTTCTTGATGTCCACATGGTCGAAGAGGTATTCCCGCATGAAACGCACATAACTTTGTTGTGCGTCGGGTTTCATGGGAAAGTACTCATCCAGGTTGAAGGTGATCACGTTTTTGAAACTCAGACCTTCTTCTTTGTGCATGCGCACCAATTCCTGGTACACCTGGATCGGAGAGGAACCGGTGGCCAGGCCCAATACGATGTGTTCGCCTTCTTGTTGCCGTTGACGAATGGCTAAAGCGATGGTTTGGGCTACGTGCTTTGAGCCTTCGCGGGCATCTGCCCAAACTTTGGTCGGAATTTTTTCTACCGACTTGAGTTGGTATTTTAGAAAGTCCATGTGGAACGTTTTTAGTATTCAAGGGTTCCTGGGTTCTAGTGTTTCAAAGTTCCAAGGATTGCTGAACCTTGGAGAACTTTGGAATACTGGAACCTAGGAACGATAAATCAGGGAAGCAGCCCCCAATAGCGCGGCGTCTTCACTTCCCAGTTGAGACAATCTTATTTCACATTTGCCTTTGAACATGGGCATCGTATGCTTTTCCAAACTTTCACGCGCAGGATCCAAAATCAGAGACCCCGCCAGGGCCAAACCACCCGCTAAAAAAACGGCCTTAGGGTCAAATAAAACCATCAGGTCGGCAATTTTATAGCCCAGGATTTCTCCAGTTAAACGAAAAGCTTCTTGAGCCAAAAAGTCTCCAGCCTTGGCAGCCTGGGTAATGTCCCGAGCACTCAGTTGATGAAAGCTGAAATTCCGCAACGGACTGTCCTGGGTATAGGTGCTCATCAACTCAAAAACAGTTCGCTTAATGCCCGTGGCGGATGCATAAGTTTCAATGCACCCTTTTTGGCCACAGCCACAACTGCGCCCATCGCGTACCACAAAGGTATGTCCAAACTCACTGGCCAGTCCATGTTGCCCAATGACGATTTTCCCATCCACAATCACCCCTGAGCCTACACCTGTACCCAAAGTAATCAGGATATAGTTTTTCATTTCCCGGGCACCTCCAAACTGCCCTTCACCCAAGGCGGCCACGTTGGCATCGTTGGCCAAGCGGGTAGGCAATCCACAGCGTTCTGCCACCAATTGGCGTACCGGAACCGTTTCGGTATCAGGAAATGGCATATTGGCTGCTCCGGTAATGGTTCCTTCCATTTCATTACACGCAGGAGTCCCAATTCCAATCCCAATGATTTCATTTGAAGCAGCAACCCGATTGCGCAGTTCATTCACCGCCTCGGTCAATCCTGCTATAAAAGGTGCTGCACCTTTTCGTGATTGGGTATCATAACTGCTGCGTTCCAGGATTTGTCCACTTTCATCGATGATGGCCAGTTTGGTGCCCGTTCCACCGATGTCAATTCCAATGACTGCCTTATTTTTCACTTGACGATAGCTTATTTGATGAAGTTTCTTCAACGTGTGACCAAACTTTGATGCAACACGCGCAGCGAAAATAAGCGCTTTCATCCTATTTACCTCACTTGTGGCAAAGGTAGATATTTTTTTAAATTGTGTGTGCGCACACACAAGAAAAAATTTAGCATTTGTGCACACATACTTTATTTCTACCTTTGCGTGTGCGTACACCCTAAAATTTTATTCTGTATTTAATTTTTCATCTTTACAATGAATAAAAGAGTCACCATCAAAGACATTGCGCAGCAAGCAGGCGTTTCGGTAGGAACGGTGGATCGGGTGATTCATGAGCGCGGTAGGGTATCGGCAGAAGTAAAAGAAAAAGTCCTACAGGTGATGCAGGCGTTGGATTTTGAACCTAATCTGATTGCCAGTACTTTGGCATTCAATCGGGCCATCCAAATTGGCGTGTTAATGCCCCAGCTACACAGCGATCCGTACTGGGATTTGCCCTTATTGGGGATGCGACGCGCTCAGCAATCCGTTAGACATTATGGTGTAGGCTTGGTGGAGCAGATGTTTGATTTGTTTAGCCCACAAGATTTTAAAAGAAGTGCCCGCGCATTGATTGATCAAAAACCGGATGCACTGGTTTTTCCGCCCATTTTTCTCAAGGAGTCGCTGGAGCTTCTGGATCATTGTGCTGAAGTAGAAGTTCCTACCATTTTGGTCAACACCGACGTTGAACACCCTCAGGTGATGTCTTACATTGGACAAGATTCGTATCAGAGTGGAGTGCTGGCTGGCAAATTGCTCAGTATGGCCATGAATGGAGCGGGTAAGGTTTTATTGCTCAACCTCGATAAGGAAACCACGAATGCCAAACACCTCATGGACAAAGAGCATGGTTTGCGGCATTTTTTGGCGCAAAAAGACGAAAATTCCTTCACTGTACTGCGACAGGACGTAGAAGATTTTGACAACCCAGAACGTTTGGACAGCTTACTGAAATCATTGCTTCAACAATACGTTGACATACAAACAGTGTTTGTCACCAACTCTCGGGCTTATAAACTGGTAGAAGCGATTCAGGGTCTTTCTCAAGCTCATTTGCCTATTCTGGGCTTCGATCTTTTACCCAACAACCTGCACTTTTTACAAATGGGAAAAATCGATTTTTTAATCAACCAGAATGCCAGTTACCAGGGGTACTTGGCCATCAAAAACCTGACAGATTATTTTATTTTTAAAAAACAAATGCCCAGGGTACAACATCTCCCTTTGGACATCGTCGTGGCTGAAAATGCTGCATATTATGTACAGCGGGAGCAAGGAAATTAATGCAAGAAATTGCATGAAAACCTAGTGTAGCCAACAAAAAATTTAGAACAATTATTCAGCGTGTTGAAATTACAAGACAGGATATAAAACCAAAAAAAATATTTCGGCCAGACTCCATGGGTTTACAGGCAGTTCCAGTTTTTTTGATCATCTGATTAGAAAAAAGTCGACGAACGGATTTCCCAAAACGGATTCTTTTTTTCATCTTTGTATCCCTCTGATGGAAGGAACGGTTTGTACAAATTGCGAGACTAAAGCGCTTGAACAAACTCATCTTTGTTACTAACTTACTGATACGCTCTCTTTTACAAATTGAGACTATTTATTGCACAACGCCCTTTGGCGAAAGATTCTGGAGAATGGTTAAAGATCATGCTACAGTGTGGGAGAGCTGTCTGCAAAACATTCGCAACAATGTTAACATGCAGGCATTCAGAACTTGGTTCGAGCCTATCAAGCCTGTACGGCTCGATGGAAACGCACTAACCATTCAGGTACCCAATAAGTACTTCTATGAATGGTTAGAGGAACATTATGTTTCGCTGCTCAAAACAAGCATCCGTAGTCAGTTAGGCGACAAAGCACGCCTGGAATACCAAATTTTGGTAAACGACCCCCGCGAAGAAGAAAAACGTAAACATTACGCTGGAAATGGGAATGGTTTTGAAAAACCGAGTTCCAGCCACCACGGCAATGTGTCTCTTTCTGACCAATTGCCCTACTACAATAATGTGGATACCGACTCCATCAAAAATCCTTTTGTGATTCCAGGGATTAAAAAGATGAAGGTTGACCCACAATTGAACCCCAACTATCGCTTCGACAATTACATCGAGGGAGATTGCAACCGCCTGGCTCGTTCGGCAGGGTATGCCATTTCGCGCAAACCCGGACAAACATCCTTTAACCCGCTGGTCATTTTTGGCAATGTGGGTTTGGGTAAAACGCACCTGGCTCAAGCGATCGGCAATGAGATTTTGGAAAAAAAAAAAAAAAAAACGGTACTCTACGTTTCATCCGAAAAATTCACCAATCAAATCATCGCGGGGATCAAAAACAACGCCATCAATGATGTGGTCACTTTTTACCAACACATCGATGTGCTGATCGTGGATGACATCCAGTTTCTGGAGGGCAAGAAAAAGACGCAGGATATTTTCTTCCACATTTTTAACCAGCTCCATCAAAACGGCAAACAAATCATCCTGACTTCTGACCGTCCACCCAAGGACTTGCAGGACATGGAGGAGCGTTTGATTTCGCGTTTCAAATGGGGTCTTTCTGCCGATTTGCAGGCACCCGATCTTGAAACCCGCATCGCCATTCTGGAGCACAAAATGATGATGGAGGGGGTTGAAATCGCCCAGGATGTTACTGAATTCATCTGTTACAACATCAAAAACAACATCCGTGAACTGGAAGGGGTGTTGATCAGTTTGATCGCGCAATCCTCCCTCAACCGCCGCGAAATCGACATCGATTTGGCGAAAGAAGTGGTGCGGAATTTTGTAACCGAAATCAATAAAGAAATCACCGTCGAGTTCATCCAAAAGCTCGTTGCGGAATATTTCAAGGTACCCGTAGAAACCCTCAATGGCAAAACCCGCAAACGCTCCATCGTGATTGCCCGCCAATTGAGCATGTACCTGGCCAAAAACATGACCGACCGCTCGTTGAAAGCGCTGGGTGAAGTGTTTGGAGGTCGGGATCACAGTACAGTGATTTATTCTTGCCGTACCGTGCAGGATTTGATGGAAACGGATCCGTTTTTCAAGGAGACGGTGAGTGATCTGGAGAAGAAGATTCGGATGAGTTTGAGCGAGAAATAAAGGGCTGCACCCTTTGAAGAGATATATCGCCCTTTCAGGGCTAAACCGACACAAAGGCACGAAGGGCAATGCTCCTTCGTGCCTTTGTGTCTTTGTGGCTATTTTTTTTTATTCTATTTTGTCGCTTGAAACTTACTCAGTGCTGCGGCATTGAGACCTAAACAGATTAGCAATGTTGAAATCAAAATGGATGATCAGCGGGCTGTTGAGCCTCTGGGCAATGGGCTTATTCGCTCAAATTGAACGCATTGAACCCTCCAATTGGTGGGTGGGCATGAAAAATCCGGAACTTCAGTTGCTGGTACATGGCCCCAATATCGGCAGCACGACTCCCAGCATCAGCTACCCAGGGGTAAGCATCAAAGCCATTAACCGTGGAGATAGCCCCAACTACCTCTTCATTAGTTTATTGATCGCACCTGGCACCAAACCCGGCAAGTTTGCCATCAACTTCAGGAAAACTGGCGCACCACTGGTTAGCTATCAATATCCACTTTTGCCACGCAACAAGGCAGCGCAAAATCAAATGGGCTTCAGTTCCAAAGATGTCGTTTATTTGGTGACACCCGACCGCTTTGTCAATGCAGACCCCAGTAATGACCAAAGTGATACTTTACTGGAAAAAACGATCAACCGCAAGGAAGATTACGCTCGACATGGAGGCGATATCCGGGGCATCATCAATAGCCTGGATTACTTGGCGGATATGGGTTTTACGGCAATTTGGCCTACGCCATTACTCGAAAACAATATGCCCAGATGGTCTTACCACGGATACGCCATTACGGACTATTATAAGGTAGATCCCCGCTTCGGTACGCTGGAAGACTATAAAGAATTGGCGAACAAAGCAAGAGAGAAGGGCATCAAAATCATCAAAGACGATGTTGTCAATCACTCTGGGGTAAAATACTGGTGGATGGAGGATTTGCCCTTCAAAAACTGGGTCAATTACCCCGATTCCATGCAGGTTACTAACCACCGCCGCACCGTCAATGAAGACCTTTACGCGGCGCAAGTGGACAAAAAACTGATGACTCAAGGCTGGTTTGTGCCCGATATGCCCGATATGAACCACCAAAATCCTTTTTTGGCCCAATACCTGATCCAAAATAGCATTTGGTGGATCGAAACCCTCGGATTAGGAGGCATTCGCCAGGACACCTATCCTTATTCTGAAAAAAGCTTTTTGAAAAACTGGAGTTGCGCCATCATGCGCGAATACCCCAATTTCAGTATCGTAGGGGAGGAGTGGAGTACCAATCCACTGATTGCCGCCTATTGGCAACAGGGCAAAAAGAACCACGATGGCTATACCAGTTGTTTAGAAAGCCCCATGGATTTTCCTTTGCAGGCTGCCTTGATGCAAGCTTTGACTGAGCCGGGAAGGGGTGGTTTTGATAAGCTGTATGAAGCACTGGCCAACGATTTTGTATACGCCAACCCCCAAGCCCTGATGGTTTTTGGAGACAACCACGATATGGATCGCATTTTTACCCAATTGAAAAAAGATGTCGACCTCACCCAGATGGCTTTGACTTATTTGTTGACTATCCGAGGCATTCCCCAGATTTATTATGGCACCGAAATATTGATCGACAACAGCGCAAAACCCGGTGATCATGGCCTGATTCGCACGGATTTCCCCGGCGGTTGGGCAGGCGATGCGGTGAATGCCTTTACGGGACAAGGTTTGAGTGCCGATCAACAGCGCATTCAGTCTTTTATGAAAAAAATACTGAATTGGCGCAAGCAAAAAGCGGCGATTCACAATGGCAAAACCCTCCATTTTGGCCCGCAGGATGGGGTATATGTGTTTGCGCGTTACACTGCAAATGAAACAGTACTGGTGTTGATGAATAAAAATGCGGGGAGCAAGTCGCTTGATTTGGGGCATTTTGCGGAAGTGATCAAAGGAAAAACGAGTGCAGTGGATGTGCTGAGTGGGGAGACTTTGAACTTGGGGAAAAGTTTGGAGTTGAAGGGGAAGACAGCAACGGTATTGGAGTTGAAATGATTATTTGAGTGTAGAGACGCACGGCTGTGCGTCTCTACACTCAGCCTGTAATCCAGTTCAAAATCGCCGGGCCCCAATAATGTTTCGTAAAAAAATAAGTTCCCAGCAGTAAAAAACCATTGACCGCCAGCAACAGAAGTGCCGCCACAAGATTAAAAGCCAGCGATGTTTTGGATTTGATTTTTTGAATAAAAATTTCGGCTACCAACAAATTGGGTAGGTAAAAGAAAAAAGCCATGACCTTATCAAAAGGCCCGCTAAAGTGATCTTGATGCCCCCAACCATCGGTCAACAAAATCCAAAAGCCATAATCCATGCGGTACAACCAGGAACCAATGGCCAAGGCATAAAGGCGCAAGGCCCAGGCCCGATGCAACTCTATACGTCGAGCTCTGGCATGGCGATAAGTTTCGGTGGCACAAAGTAGCATCAAAATGCCGTATAGCCCAAAACCTATATCCATCATCGTGCCACCAATGGTACCTTTGATCAAGATAAAACTCAAACCGCCAAGCCCTGCAAAGACAGATGCAAGAATGTACACTCGCCCAACCCAACGATGAAAGGCCGGATAACGGTTGCGTATGGCATCAATCAATTGGATACTGCCCAGAATCAGGATAATTCCTCCGGCTGCAAAGTGCAAACCGATCCCGGCATTTGCCGTGCCGCTGCTGGGACCATACAACTCAGGCAAAACTTCGTTCCAGCGGTTCATCTTGCCTTGGTAAGCAGCGGCGGCATAAAAAGCCAGGATATACAAACCAAATAAGCCACTACTGATCCAAACAATGGTGACTAACGCGGTCCCCATCCAATTGAGTAGGATTGCGCTAAGGCCATTTGCACTTTGCTGTTTTTCTGCTAACATGATGATAGGGAAATTAATCGATAAAAAATAGCAAGAACAAAGCTACAAATTCTTGAAAAGTTTACGCCCTAATCAATGCCGTAAATACCCCATACAATTCCCGCCACTCTGGATGTTCTTCCAACATATCCAGGTGTCGCTCAATCGTAGCCCGGTCTCCGCGTAAAGCGGGACCCGTTTGCATTTCGACTGGGTCATGGCCTTGGATTTTGGCCGCCGTTTCTTGAATCAGGGGCAACAACAAATCAAAAGGCAATTGGCGTTCGGCCAAAATCTCCGCCGCAATTTGGTACAAATGATTGACGAAGTTGTTGACAAAAATGGCGGCAAGGTGAAGGCTACGCCGATCAGCTTCGCTGGTAATCTGTACTTTTTGGCTGATGCGCTGGCCCAATTCGAGCAAAAGCTTTTGATCCGCTGGATTGGTAGCCTCCACACAGATGGGAATTTGATTAAAATCCGGTTCCCGACCGGGTGAAAAACTTTGTAAAGGATAAAATATTCCACGACGTGGCAGGGTATTCAACCAACTCAGTGGGCTGCTGCCAGAGGTGTGCACAATGAGCGTAGCGTGGGAGGGAAGGGCACTTAAATGCTGTGCAACTTCGGGAATGGCCTGGTCTTTGACCGCAATGATGAGCAAATCCAGCCCCGAAAATTGTAAATCTGCCCAACGATTGATGCCTTGGGCATTGACGGCTTTCGCCAGCTCATGGGCGTCTTCCAATTGTCGGCTGTAGATTTGACGGATGTGCAGGCCACATGCCTGGAGTCTTTTACTGAGGTGCGTGGCGACTTTGCCTGCGCCTACGATGCTGATGGTTTGAATCACAAGTTGGAGTTAGTGCAGCTTTGCTGCTTATGCTCAAGCAATCCTGTCAAGCATATACAATCTAAGGTGCCCTAAGGTGTCTAAGGTGGTTCAATAAAAACTAGCTAGGTGCTGAAAACCAAAGCGACATTTTTATTGAACCACCTTAGACACCTTAGGGCACCTTAGAAATGATGCGCCTAAAAGTTTATGTAAGTTAAACTAAAGATTCTCCGCTGCGCCGAGTGCTCATCCGGTTCCAGATGCTGAAGCCCAAGCCAAACATCATCAACAAGGTACCAAACCAGAATACATTGATCCCCGGGAACTCCATCGCTTCCAGCACAATGTAGTTTGAAGGCAACGAATCGGTAGCCACCTCAACTGGAATGCTGCTTGGCGTGCTGCTTTTGGCCAACATCAATTGAATCGTTTCTTTGCCCGGATCAAGCAAGGGGAAGCGCACGTGCAAGCCCAATTCAGACACTTCTACCTTGACGTTCAATGGCTGTTGATCCCGAATCAGGAAGATCGGTTCGGCATGGTAGGTTTTACCATTTGGCGCAGTGATGTCCAGTTTGGCACCCACGGCCAGGTCACCTTCTTTGCGGCTGTAATCTGGATGTTCGGGGGCCTTATTGAAACCGGTAAACTTGATTTTTAAGTCTTGCCACTTCCCTAGGTCACCTTGGCGCAAATTGATGTTTTCATATTTGAGCTGGTTGTCCAGTGCAAATACCTTTTCAATGGCGTCCTGGCCAATTTTGAACTTGGCACTCAGGTCATCGATTTGATCGGGGTAAGTGTAGATCAGTTGCCCGCGCAGTAGGATGACTGGATTGGCGTAATACACACTGTCGTCGTCGCTGCGGCGCACTTTGAGTTTGGTACTAAAGGCGAGGTCGCCTGGTTCGGGTTTGTATTCATGGTGTACCGGATTGCGGCTGATCGACTCCAGACTAATCTGGAAAGTACGGCGAAATACCGTGTCCTGATTTTCCACATCCAGGGTATCGTGCAGGAGTTGAGTCCGGCCTTGTTCTAAGTTCAGCGCTTTGTATTTCAGTTCCTCTTCGCGCTGTTTTTTGAGCTCAAAATTCTGCTCCACTTCCGGCAAGGCACTGATGTGGGTAAATACATCCTTGAGCACATAATGCCGCGTATCCGGGTTGGAGGTGGCAATTTTGGTAAAGGATTTATCGTAGAGGATGGTGGGGTAGAGGTTGAAATCTTCCACCAGTTTCCCTTTTTTGTTTTTGCGCTGGTAGTTCACCGTGTAAGTTCGGGTAAAATGATCCAGCGTATCCTTTTTATAGGTCACCAGGTAGTCCTGCATCATGGTGGGCACGTTGCGGAACAGGGTGATGTTCTTTTTGCTCATTTCTTCATCGCCACCCGCAATCAAACCATCCATCAAAAAGGCGTTGGAAGAGATGATCTTGCGGTTTACCCCCGAGGCCATGATGCCTATGATCATCAAACCGAAGCCAATGTGAGAAAAGGCGGATCCGGCTATTTTGAGCTTGCCCCGCAGGTGGGTGATCAAATAATCAAGGTTGCTGACGATGGTGAAATACGCACTGAAGGTCAGCAAGGTATACTGCCAGGTGTGCAATTCGATCAAGAGGGAGCTCAAGTAGGTCAATAGGCCTGCAATTCCCAGTCCACCCCCCAAATGGATGGCAAAACGCAAGGCATTTTTGCTCCAGTTGTTTTCCCGAAAGCGCAGGAACTGAGCAAAGCCGGAGAAATAACCGATGAACACCGCAATCCAGAGCTGGTACTTGTTGAAGTGTGCAACGGGCTCAGTGATGACCTTACCTTCAAAAGCTGGGTTAAAAACCTGCATGATTTTGTTGTAGACAGGCAAAGAAGTCGAGCCCGTAATCAGCACTGCCGAAAACAACAAAATCAAGGTGCCGATGAACATCCAGAACTCCTTGGAAGTGGTGTGCTCTTCCGATTTTGGGTGAGGAATTCCCCGCCAACGCCAAATCATCAGCCCCAAACCTGCCAAAGTGAAGACAGAAATAAACAGGATCAATTGGCTTTCGAGGCCCATTTCGGTAAAGGCATGAACAGAAGTTTCACCCAAAACCCCACTGCGGGTCAGGAAGGTGGAATATACCACCAGCAAAAAGCCCAGCAGGTAAAAAATATAAGAACTGCGCACCGAATGTCCGGTGGCTTTCGAAATCAAGTTGGTGTGTACTCCAGCAACGATGAGCAACCAGGGTACCAATGATGTGTTTTCCACCGGATCCCAAGCCCAAAAACCACCAAAGTTGAGCGCTTCGTAAGCCCAGGCCGAACCCATCAGGATACCGATACCGAGGATAGAACCACAAAACAAGGCCCAAGGCAGCGCAGGTTTTAACCATTCCGTATGCCGTTTTGTCCACAAACCCGCAATTGCAAAAGCGAAAGGAACCGCAGTTGACGCAAAACCAAGAAACAAGGTAGGTGGGTGAATGGTCATCCAGTAGTTTTGCAATGCTGGATTCAAGCCATTGCCTTTGATTAGCTTCAAATAGTCAGCCTGTGCAAAAATGGGGGCATCGATCGTTTGGCGCAAGAGCAACATGGGATTGCTACCAAACTTGGAGGGTTCGTCCCCAAAGCCGATGTAAATGCCCAGAATCATCGTGGCCAACACCGCCTGAATGGCTGCAATGACGGTAAGTGTAGACGTTTCCCAGGATTTGCCTTTGAATAAAAGTACAAAGCCGAGCAACACATGCCAAAACATCCAGAGCAAAAAGCTGCCTTCCTGCCCTTCCCACAAAGCCGAAAAGATGAACTTCATCGGCAATTCTTCCGAAACGTGGGCCTGGACGTACTGGTATTCGTACAATTGATTGATCATGGCATACAATAAGGACCCGATCACGGCAAAAACGCCCAACCCGTGGGTTAAAAAGGCATAACGACCAATGTTGCGCCAGCTTTCATAATCAGTACTTTCCCTCCGTTGGGTGGCAAACCAATAAGCTACCATCGACAACAAAGCGCCTACAAATGCCAGCAAAACTCCCATTTGCCCAATCTGGCCGGGCAGAAGGGTTTCGCCAATGTATTGGATTTTTTCCATCTTGTTTACCCGTTCTGTTTGGTCTTAATGGCAATTTCTTCGTCCTTGTATTTGGAAGGACATTTCATCAATAAATCGGTGGCGACAAAGACCCCTTCTTTCATGCGGCCAGTCACTACAATTTGCTCCGACATTTCGAAGTCTTGAGGTTTGGCTTTCAGCAGCACCACTTTTTGCTCTTCACCATTGTTGTCTTTGATGAAAAAGCTGAAATGGTTGGGGTCTTTAGCTGGGTCATAAACCATCGGTTTGTTTTTGGCCAACTTCCCTACAATTTTGATTTTTTTCGTGCTGCTGTTGGCATCGGCAAAAGAACCGTAAGTGGTCATGTCTTTGCCTGAATTGACAAACAGCAGGATGGCAATGGCCACCATAATACCAGCGATGAGATAGATCCGCTTCATAATGTATCTTGTTAAAAAATACTGTTGTTCTTAGAGATACTGTGTCAGCATCATTCGTTTTGACGCAGCAATTGCTTCCAGTGTTGCATAGCTGCCTCAGAATTTGGCAAAGGTAATTCGCTTTCCCTTGCTTTTTCACTTTTAAAACAGCAAAATCTGGGATTAGGTCTTGATCTTTGTCGGCTTTTTGTAAAATTGAACGATTCTAAATTGTAGATTTGCCCATTATGAGCAACAACATTGTCAGGCTACAGGACGTCAACATCAAACAAGGCACCCAGGAAGTGCTCAATGGGGTGAATCTGCGCATCAACGCGGGTGAGTTCACCTATTTGATTGGCAAAACGGGGAGTGGAAAATCCAGTCTGCTCAAAACCTTGTACGGCGCATTGCCACTTACGCATGGACGTGGTGAGGTGGCCGGACATGACTTGGCCAAATTGGATCGGAATAGCATTCCGCTCTTGCGCCGCAAATTGGGCATTGTGTTTCAGGATTTCAACCTGCTCAATGACCGCAGTGTATTCGACAACCTGCAGTTTACCCTCAAAGCAACGGGCTGGGTCAAACGTGCCGAAATCCAGGCACGGATCGAGTTGGTTTTGCAACAAGTCGGCCTGGCTGGCCAACAACTCAAAATGCCGCATCAACTTTCGGGTGGAGAACAACAGCGCGTAGTGATTGCCCGAGCCTTGCTCAACACGCCTGCCATCATCCTCGCCGATGAACCTACCGGAAACCTCGATCCCGAAACTTCGGATGAAATCCTGCTCCTCATGCGCAACTTGTCGAAACAGAATAACGCGGCGGTGCTTTTTGCAACGCACGACTACCGTATCCTGGAGAATTTCCCGGCGCGGATTATTCGCTGTTTGAATGGGAGGATTTTTGATGATCAGGAGATAAGTTTGTAGGCTCTTGATCTGGGTTTAACCACTCCTACTGATAGCTATTTGCATTGATCAGTGGATTGGCGTACATTTCTAATAAATACTTCCGCCCAACACCTGGTGTATCATTTTGCAGTTTCCATTCTTGTTCTTCAAAAAATCGGATGTGCCATTCCATTTCTTCAACGCTATAGTGTGCTTGATAAGTGATTGAATTGGTCAACAAATCGTGCGCGATGTAATTGATTGGCCACAAGTGATAATTTTGGTGAATCGACTGATCGATCATTTCCGCCAGCATTTCCAACTGCTTTTTGCTGTTGTCTGCTTCGCCTAAAGCTTCCAGTTGATCATTGAGCAACTCCCCAAAATGGAAGTGCACCCGACCTTTTTGCCCCTTGATACCCAACAGCATGTATTCCACATCCTGTTTGAAAGATTTTTTGAATTCAGGATCGGCCAGTCTGTTCAGGTATTCCTGGGTTTTGAGTAAGCCACAGGGGTCATATTCGTAAGAGATGGCGACGGGGATGATGTTGAGGTTTTGAAAATGCTGCTTGAGGTCTTTTTTTCCACTCAAACTCAACATGGTCAGCAGACCAACCTGGGTGCGGTCGTTGCCATCCTTGGCGCGGCCTTCCCGCTGGGCAATCCAAACCGAATCGATCTTTTCAGTGATGAGTTTGTGGATGTACGTAGACATTTGTAGGGAAGAACTGTACAATTCCCGGGCGGTTCCGGTTCTGCGGACCACAAAACTTTTGTTGATCCGAAACAACAACTCCGAAATCCGGTGCATCATCAAATTGTCGCCAATGGCAATCTGACTGGTGTCAAAGCCATTCTCATGCAACACAATGTTCAAAAAAGCGGAATCCAGCACAATGTCGCGGTGGTTAGAAATGAAGAGGTAGCGCTCATTGGGATTCAAGTGTTCAAACCCACTAGCGCTGAGGGCCGCGATGCTGATCTTTTCAATCACCTTGAGAAAAGGCGCTACAATTTTGGTTTGAAAATCAGCGGCGGTGTGCACCTGGTCTTTCATGTGCATGACCTGCTGTAACAACGGTTCCGGCAAAAACAGCTTCATACCTTCGGTAAAGGCCGGATAACTAAACAGCTCAGCAATAGCGGCTTCTATTTCATCGTCGCGAAAGGGTTCGAGGCGGTAGGGTGTTTCTGACATTGGATTTCTTTTGATGGGGAATAGGTTTAAAATTTTAAGCCCGGCAAATTTACGAAGATTTAGGCTTTGGGCAAATCTTATCTTTCCTTTCACCCGATCGCTAAACACAGCAATCGACTATTTCCCCACACGGAATCCCTCGCAAAGCACACTTACTTTTTTGGTAGACCAGGAGCTTTTACTTTTGAATCATCATCAAAAAAAATAAAGACATGAAACAAACTTGTTTACTGATTGGGGCTTTGCTTATCGTACTAGCCCCGTCTTTTGCTCAAACGGATACCACGAGCCAACCCATTCCAGTTTTTAAAAAAAGTGTTTATCTGCGTACTACAGCCTTCCTTTATAGTCTCAATTTAAATTCAATTTGGCTGAGTAACATGCAACAGGTATTAAAAACCAAAGATTTTGCCAGCGAATCGCGCTACACTGGGAGCATTCCATTTGAAGCGGGAGTACGATTCCAGGATTGGGCATTCAGCACCAATGTGACACTGCCTGTGTCGTTAGGAGATGCTTTTAACCCCAAAATGGTCACTCTATCTTTATTCGCCGAGCGTTCGGTGTTCAAAAGCCGAAATTTCCGCTTAAATGTTGGCGCAGGTGCCTCTCTGTATGAGTACAGCTTTGTTTTGATTCAGGATGAGCCCAATCGGCAAGTAGGATTCCAGGACTTGTTCACGACCTCGTTTCTGAGCACACCTGTTATTTCGAACAAAGGAGGAGCTTTTGATGTAACCGTTTCTTTGAGCAATCGGGAGAAGAAACCCGTTTCGGTGGGCAACTGTTTTCGCCTCGGCTATCGTCGAGGATTTACGCGTTACCAATGGAAATCGCAGTCCTTTGACTTATTGGGGGCACCCAAAGATCAACTCGACATGGTGTATTTTCAATACCTCATTTCCTTATCCAAAAGCTACTGATCATGGGGCGTATAGTATGTATCATTGGCATTTTACTCGCTTTGGCCAGCAGTAAAAACCTCGAAAAAGCCACGCTGATTCTGTACCGAGAACGGGAGTTTTTGGGAACCGCGCATGAGATCAGGATCAATGATAAATTGGTAGCTGAACTACCCGCCAATGCATACCTGGAAATTCAAGTGACTGCTGGAAAAACGAACGTGGAGTCGTATATTTATCGGGGCAGCAAACGGGTACTTTCGTTACAAACCGAAGCTGGGCAAGTGTATTACATCAAAGCTTACGAAGAGGTCGATTTTTGGGATCGTTACCTGGTGATGCAAAGTGTAGGGTCGGAAACGGCTACAAAAGAAATGAAAAAATGCCGCAAAGTCCAAAAAGTCAAACAGCCAGATTAAATTCCACCAGCAATGTACTGCCCTTGCTTTTGGTAGGGGCGGTTATTGCTTATTTGGTTTGGCGTTTTTTGCAAGTATACATCGTGAATCTGGGTGGCGAAATGGAGGGGATCAGCCGTTTGTTGCGCTACTTCGCAGGTGTGTTGCTGGAGTTTTTGTTGGTGTGGGGATTGGCACTGCTCAATTTTCGCTTCATCTTTTTACGTTTTGCCGCAGCCGATTCTCGCCTCAAAAATTGGTATTGGGCCTGGATTGGAGTGCTTGCCTTGTTGTGTTTTGCCTGGCTGGAATGGCGCACTTTTTACGAACCTGAATTTGCGGACGAAAACGTATTGTCAAGTGTGTTACTCACCGCCTTTGTAGTGGCGTATGCCTATACCGCCGATTATTTTCGCACCAAACGAGATCAGTTGGCCTTGCTGAAGGACAAAACGGTGGCCGAACTCAATGTGCTAAAAGCTCAAATCAAACCCCATTTTTTGTTCAACACCATGAATGTCCTCTACAATTCGGCACAAAAGCACGAGGATGAAGCTACCGCCAAGTTGATTTTTGAGCTTTCGCAACTCTTGCGATTCAGCATCCAGGAAGCGGCAGCGGAGTATACGAGTCTGGAAAATGAACTGGCTTTTTTGGAGCGCTACATTCAATTCCAACGCCTGCGTTTGCCGCAAACAAACAACCTGGACATCCAGATTGAGATCAGTGGTGAACGCGAAGGAGCGAAAATTGCGCCACTGCTGGTGATCCCCTTTATTGAAAATGCCTTTCAATACGGCATCAGCATGAACGAAGCTTGTTTTGTTCACCTGAAGCTACATGTCGAAGGGCAAAAGTTGTCCATGCTCCTGCGCAACAGCATCGCCCCTAATCCTGAGGCCAAAAGTGGCTTAGGTACCGGCATCCGCAATAGCCGGGAAAGGCTTCAGTTGTTGTATCCGCAGCGGCATCATTTGCAAATTCAAACGAGTGACAACATTTTTGAAGTAGCATTAAACATCGATCTGTTGTAGGGGCAACCCTTGCGGTTGTCCTTATCCTTGCGGTTGCCCGCAATAAACCCAATCCTCATGTCCAATTTTCACATCAACGCCATTGCCATCGACGACGAACCCTCCGCCCTGGAAGTCCTGGAAAGATATGCTGCCAAGGTGCCCTTTATTCAACTCAAAAAGGTCTTCTACAGCACCGCCGAAGCCTTGGCTTATCTACATTCCGAACCCATTCAATTGATTTTTCTGGACATTCAGATGCCGGACATGCTTGGCACCGATTTTGCCCGACTGATTCAGCTCCAAAAAACGGCCATCATTTTTACAACCGCACACGCAGAATATGCCTTGGAGGGTTTTGAATTAAAAGCATTGGACTACTTGCTCAAACCTTTTGACTTTGCCCGCTTTTTACAAGCCTGTCAACGGGTCCTGGAGACAAATGGCAATAAAACCAGTGAGGAAGAAGGGAGCATTTTTGTCAAAGAAGGTTACGATTGGGTACGGGTGAAGCTAGATGACGTATTGTTCATCCAATCGGATACCAATTTGTTGTTCATCCACGAAGGGCAGCGCCGCATCACCACCCGCATGACCGTACAGGAAATGCTGCAACAATTGCCCTCGGATCGATTTGTAAGGGTGCACAAGTCCTACATTGTGTCCTTAGCGGCAGTGCAAAAAATAGAAAAACACCAATTGACTTTGGGCAAACACCTGATCCCGCTGGCGGCGGCGTATCGGGAGGAAATAGAGGAGAGACTGTTAAAACGGAAAAAATGACGAATAATTCGAATGACGAATGACGAATTTGGCGGGCAGCCGGATATTCGTCATTCGTCACTCGAATTATTCGTCATTCCAACTTATTCCTCAATGATCGTTACACTCACCATCACATCACCTTTCTCTATCGCATCCACCACATCCTGGCCCGTTTTCACCTGACCAAACACGGTGTGTTTTCCATTCAGGTGGGGTTGAGGAGAGTGGGTGATGAAAAACTGGCTGCCGTTGGTCGCTGGGCCGGCATTGGCCATCGACAATGAGCCAGTACCATGAGTCAAGGGATTGCCCGCAAACTCATCGCCAAATTTATAACCGGGGCCGCCACGACCAGTACCGGAAGGATCGCCACCCTGGATCATAAAATCATTGATCACCCGGTGAAAGATGATGCCATTGTAGTAACCTTCTTTGGCCAAAAAGACAAAGTTGTTGACCGTATTGGGCGCGTATTCAGGAAACAATTGGATCACAATGTCGCCTTTATCGGTGCTGATGGTTGCCGTATAGGATTTTGCAGGATCAATCTGCATGGAGGGAGGAGTAGACCACTGTTGCATAAATCAGAGTTTTTTGTAACTATTTTTTTGCAAACATAGAAAGCATTTTTGAAAAGGTGGGAGCTTTTATTATTTTTAAACCATGTCAGATCCATACGTACTCCGCGCCGACGCCGTGCAAGCACCTCCGGTGACCTTTTGGCACCGTTTGCAGCACCTGGGCCCCGGCTTCGTGCTTTCCGCCGCCATTGTCGGCTCAGGCGAATTGATTGCCACCACCGCACTGGGGGCCAAAGCTGGTTTTGTGGCCTTTTGGGTCATCTTGGTCAGTTGTTTGGTCAAAGTAGCCGTGCAGGTTCAGTTTGCCAAACACACCATCCTCACCGGGAAAACCGCCATGCAAACCCTCGACGATTTGCCAGGCCCCCGCATCGGTAAGGCCCGCTGGACGGTGGCTTTGTATTTTTTGATCATGCTCATCAAATTCATCCAGATGGGTGGCATCATTGGGGGCGTGGCGCTGGTGATGAACATGATGTTGCCACAAGTGTCGGTAGCCATTTGGGCCTTACTGATGGCACCCTTGACCTCCGTTTTGGTGTACCGGGGCTATTACAATGTGGTGGAAAAAATCTGTTTGCTGCTCATCACCGGATTCACCCTTTTTGCCATCGCGGCCCTGATTTTTTTACAATACACGCCTTATGCCATGGATTGGGCGCAATTGGGTACGGGACTGAGTTTTTCATTGCCCAGTTCGGCGGTGATTTATGCTTTTGGGGCTTTTGGCATCACCGGGATTGGCGGTGAGGAGATCATCTATTACAATTACTGGTGCCTTGAAAAAGGTTATGCCCGACATACTGGCCCCAATGATGGCAGCGAGGTCTGGGCTGAACGTGCCCGCGGCTGGATCAAAGTGATGCAAGCCGATGCGGTATGCAGTATGATCGTTTATACCTCAGTAACTGCGGTTTTTTATTTGTTGGGAGCAGCGGTGTTGCATGCCCGGCAAGAAGTCCCCGAGGGTTATCAGTTGCTGGAAGTACTTTCGAGCATTTTTACGGAAAGTTTAGGGCCTTGGGCGCGGATTTTCTTCATGGTAGGTGCCTTTTTTGTGTTGTACTCTACTTTGTTTGCGGGATTGGCGGTCTGGGGCCGTTTGTTCAGCGATATTTTTAGTCATTTCGGCTGGATGGACTTTTTTGACCTCAAACAACGCAAGCGCAGCATTGGGATTTTGTCCTGGGTGGTACCGCTGATTTGGGCATTTTTGTTTTTGAGCATCAAGTTGCCCTTGTTTATGGTGTTGAGCGGGGGAATAGCGGGTTCAGTTTTATTGCTCTTGGTTATTTATGCGACCTTGTATTTTCGTTATGGTACGGCCACGGGCCAATTTGATTCATCTTGGCGCTTCGACTTGGTGTTTTGGGTGAGTATTCTGGCTATTTTGGCGGTAAGTGTGTATGGGATTTATAGTTTGTAAAAGCAGCAGACAGCTGGGCATTTTGTGCATTTTTGGGTAAACTTAGACCCAAACGGCCAATATCTTTTTCCCCTGCACTTCGGTCCATTCGGAATGCCAGTTTTTGACTTCGGCATGGTCAAAGATGAGCAAATAGCCTTCTTGAAGGTTTTGCCGCTCTAAATAATCAGCCAATTGGATCAGCCCAGCGGCGTGCGCTTTGGGGCCATACCAGCGTTTGAGTTCAGCGATGTATTTTTCTTTCAGGTAGGTGATCACTACGTCCAAGCGTTTTTCATCCGAAATCTGCGGCTCTTTGAAGTCATACCCCGAACCATTGATGATGGGTTTCAGGAAGGCCAAAAACACCAGTCGCCCGTTTTTTTCCAAAAAATCGCGGTCTTTTTTGGAGTATTCTTTTTTCATGAAGCTTTGAAAACCGAGCAGGACGGCTTCCATGTTGAGGCCACCATCACCATTTTTGTAAGTCTTGTCGAGGTTTGAAGGAGGGAGTTGCGTTTCTAATACTTTGATAGCCATGTAATTGACAATTACTTCGTTGTAGATGCGGTTGTGAATTTTTAGGCCATCCTTATTGACAAAAATGCCCAAAAGGACTCCCAAATTGATGGTTGGATTATGCGGATTAAACGGAAAGGATTCGCCATCAATGGCAATCCGATAGACCAAATTGTACAATTCTAGGTGATTTTCAATGTTTTTGGTCAAGGAATCAAAGTTGGTATTGTTTTCGTAAGTGAGTTGCTGCACCGCAATTTGGATGTCCAGGTCAGTCCATTCACCGGGGTTTTGCAGGGGTGAATCGCCCTCGTCGAGCATCTTGCAGAGTTTGGAGACCAAAAATGGATAGCCAGAAGTATAGTAAAACAGCGTTTCGGCAATGTGCTGGGTGTCCATTTTTACACCTCGGTCTGCTGCGTATTCATCAAGCATGGGTTTGATCTCCTGGGGATGCAGATTCATGTCCACCTTAAACTCAGCAGCGATGTTCCAGGGCGAGTTGTATTTTTGCTCGGCATCGGGGCGGATTTTTAGTTTCAGGGTTTTGACGTCGTGTACACCTGCTAGTACGACGGAGTGAAAGGTTTTGACCTCATCTTGTGCCAAATACTTGTTTCGCAATAGGGCCAAAAAACTGATAAACAATTGGTTGTTGCTGCTTTTGTCCACCTCGTCGATCAAGACGATCACGTTCTTATCCGTCTTGCTCAGTAAATAGGATAGGGCATCAGAAAGGCTCTCCAAGTTTAGTACATCAGCTTCTTTTTCTTCTAAAAATGGCAGTAATTCGGGAGAGTGAATCTTGGCCTGGGTTTGCAAGAGCCTAATGAATCCAGGGGCAAACACCTTTTCATCCTCAAAAATAGCATCGCCAATGCCTTCAAAACTGATGTTAAACACCATGTAATCATCGCGTTTTCTTAGTTGTGCAGCGATACTGTACAGCATCGTTGTTTTGCCGTACTGCCGTGGGCGGTTGATGATGAAATAATCGCCGCTTTCAATCATGCGAATCACCTTGGCCAGCTTGCCCGATACATCCGCCATGTAGTGCTTGGCAGGGCGACATATCCCCGTTATGTTGAATTTTTTGTGCATGAACTTTGACTTTGCCTTGCAAAAATAGGCATAAAATTCGCCTTGTTTTTCTTTTCTTTCTAAATCACTCCACCAGATATGGGCACTAAATTATAACTGAATAGATCAATATGAGTGGATTCAAAAAACTGCATTGGAAGAGGTAAAGCCCAAAACCTTGCGTCTCTACTGCGCTGATTTCGGCCGCCACGGAATCAAAACACTCGTCCGTTTTTGATACGCCGCATACTCTGCATTCCCCACATACCTCTTTTCCAACATTGGCACTCCTGATACAAAAACCAACAGCAGCGTGATCGCCAATGGACCAATCATCCCAATCCAAGCATAGGGTAGGGGAAGGACAATGACAAAAATGCCCCACCACATCGCAATTTCTCCAAAGTAGTTGGGATGGCGGCTGTACTTCCAGAGACCCGTTTGCAACACTTCCTCCTTGTGTTTCCGATTTTTGACAAACTGCGTCAATTGATAATCACCTACCGCCTGAAAGAAAAAGCCAATGCTCCAGAGCGCAATGCCCAGATAGGTAAAAACAGTCCATGCCTGTGCAGCCGAAATACCCGCCACCACGATTGGCAAAGCAACGACCCACAACAGAAATCCTTGTAACAAATAGACCTGGAGGTAAGAGCGCCAATAAAAGGTTTTGCCCCATTCTTCACGCCATTGCCGATAGCGGAAGTCTTCACCTTTGCCTCGATTGCGCAGAAAAATATGGGTGGATAAACGTAGTGCCCAAATACCAACCAGGGCGTATACCAATAGTGGAATGCTCGCTTTTGCCTGCGTTTGAAACAGGTAACTACAAACGACCACATAACCTAAACCCCAGGCAATATCGGCCACATCATTGCGCCGGGCCAACAAGGAAACGACGAACCACAAAGTGGCATAAACCCAGATCAATACCCCAATTTGAAGCAATACCGCAGCCATACCTATTTGAAATAATTGGAGATGAAATACCCGGAAACACTCACCGAGGCAGTGAGCACCATGCCCCAAATGATGTCGATGAACACGATATTCAGCGGCCAACCTTTGAGGGTGGCCAGGTTGGTCAAATCATAAGTAGCATAAGTGAATAATCCAAACAGCGCACCGTACAAAAGCGCGTGCTGCCAGGATTGTTTTTCCAAGGCTGGAAAAATGACAAACAGAAAAATGCCCACAATGAAAAGCAGGTAAAACACAATCGCCGCCGTCCAGTTGATTTGATCACTCAAAAAACCACCGAGATAACGCGCGTAGATGCCCTTGGCGATAAAGCCCAGCCAGGCCATATCGATGATGAAAAAAACGACGGTAGTGAGTAAATAACTCAAAATGAATTTGCTGAATGCCATGGTGTTGGGTTTCGATCGAAGGTAAATAATCAATTTTGTGAACTGAAAGTCCTTATGTAACAATGAAAATCATAAAAAGATTATAGAAAACATTGGCGAAAGTTTACATTTGTAAGTATTCCCAATCCTGAGAAAACTACATGATTTTTACATTAAACCAATATTTTATGCACAACGTAATTTCAAGAGCTCTGTGGAGCCTAGTCCTGATGGGTTCAATTCTTGCCTGTACCCCCAAAAAAACCGACGCGTGGGATGCCTTCACCGCCTGTCCCGGCACAGATTGTGTGGAGGAAGTGCTGGCTGTAAAGGATGCTTTTTTGGAAAATCCGGAGGCCATTTTTACCCGCTTCAACGAAAGTGCTGAGCAAGGAAACGACCACCCAGTGGGCTGGCTGTACATCCTGCGCGACAGTGTGTTGCTCAACACCAATTTTGCAAGCACCGAAGAGCGTTTTGACCTGCAACAACAAATTGTGGAAGCGGCCAAACCCTACCAAGAGAATGCCAAATTTGCGGATATGGCTAAGTCTATCGTGGATGAGATTGGCCAATTGGCGATAGCATCCGAACTGGAAGACGATGTGGTGGAACCCGCCTCAGAGCCTTTCAGCGGGACTTACGCCTTTGAACTGCCCAATGATGGAGGTAGTGGGGAATTGCTGGTCGGTCAAATTTCCGCCGATCAGTTTAAATTTAAATTGATGGTCGTGGGTGGAAAACCTGCTCACAATCAAGGCACGATGGAAGGTGTTGCGAATATCTTGGGCAGCACTGCTGATTTCGCCACCACTGAATTCGGCGGAACTTGCAAACTGAGCTTCAATTTTGGTGATGGAGTGGAAATTACTACCCTAGAAGGTGATCCGGCTACCTGTGGTTTTGGCAATGGTGTAAAGGCTGATGGCGTTTATCGTCGGACGAGTTTTGCCGATCCATTCCTGTCTGCAGCGGATGCCAAAAAAGTGAAAATGCTGCAAGGTACTTGGCAGTCGCTGGACGATCCCAAATCGGTGGTCAAAATTGTGGATGGCAAATACATTGATGAGTACGACGGGAAAGAGGTGAGTTCGGGGATCTATGTGTATTACGCAAAATGCCCGGAAGATTGTGGTTTGTCCGACGCTGGGCCCTGCCTGAAAATCATTGCGCAAGACGATGTGTGTTTTTCGATCGTTTCTTTGATTCCAACGAATTTGGAGCTTTCGCCAAATAATGGCCGAGGCAATACGAATCGGTACAAGAAGAAATAGTATTCCAAAGTACCAAGGTTGGTCAACCAATTTTAAGGATAATCAATTTGAAATGAAAAATTGGAGATCAGGTAGTACTTTGAACTGAATCGACCAGCGGCAGAGCCGCGCAACGTCAATAGGGCAAGAGCACGAATTTTGGATGAAGGTGCAGCGCACCGAAACTTTTCAATTCGTGCGGGTCATCCGTAAATTGCGGTTGTTTGTTCCGGTGCTACGCACCTTAAACACCACATCGGGTACCTTACCTATTGACGTTACGCGGCTCTGCCGCTAGTCGTAAGCTTAAAATTTTACGATTCTTCAGAAACAGGTTCCGAAGTTCCAAGCTTGAAAATCCAACCCTGGAACTTCGGAGCTTATCTTAACTCTTCAACTTCTCCTCTTTCAACAAAATCGCGTCCACCCCTTTCTCCCGCACCTGGCGGTTGAATTCGGGCAATTGGGTATCGCGCAGGGTGCGGAATTTGCCCAATTGATCATCGATTTTTTTGGTCATTTCTTCCCTCACTTCTTTGGCCTGTTTGGTTGGCGCGTAGTCACCCTGGCTGGAGAGGGAACCCACGTGGGCCAGCTTGTTCGTCAATTTGATCGGGTAGTTGAGGGGATCCTGACCGCTGCGGTTTTTGGTCTGGTACAACTCGTTTTCAATTATACCAATCGCCTTGTCGATGTCGTTCGCCTTTTCCATCAAGGGTTTCATCGCGGGATTTTCCTTCCACAATTCTTTGAAGTGCGTCAATTGTTTGCGGATGTTGCGGATGTCCAGGATGGTTTGGTGCGCTTCGGTCACCTTATCGCGGATGCCGATCAGGAAGCTGAATTGTTCACGCATGTCGTCCAGGGATGCATCGGAGCGTGGATCTTTCAGGATCTCAAATTCGGTTTCCATGGTTTTGCCACCTACACTCAATTTGGCTTTGTAGCGACCCGGAACTGCCTTCGGTCCGGTGGTGCCCCCAGCCCAGAAAATCATCCCTTCAAACCGTTTGGCGTCGGCGTAGCGCATGTTCCAGTTGAAGGTATTGCCCCCTTGCTTGAGTTCGGGAAGTTTGTCTGGGTTTTCCTTCGCTTTGGTGGAAAATTCCTTGATCACCGTGCCATTGAGTTCCATGATGGTCATTTTGACCTCTACTGAATCAGCAGGTTTTTGCTTCAGGAAATAGTGTAAGGTGACGCCACCCGGATGGTTGGTGCCTTCAGTAGTGAGGTTGCGCGCCTGGCCACCTTCCATCCGATAGCTGGGGATGGGCTGGTACAGGTGAAAATCGCTGTTGGCTACTTGTTCGCTCAACTGGTGCAGCGGGGTCAAATCGTCAATCATCCAGAAGCTGCGACCCTGGGTAGCGGCAATCAGGTTGTTGTTTTTGATGGTCAAATCGGTAATTGGCACGATCGGCAAATTCAACTGGAAAGCCTGCCAATTTGCGCCATTGTCGAAGGAAATGTACATGCCCGTTTCGGTTCCAGCGTACAACAAACCAGCCCGTTTTGGGTCAGCGCGCAGCACCCGAGTGAAGTGATTCTCGGGAATGCCATTGGTGATTTTGGTCCAGGTTTTGCCGTAGTCTTTGGAATAAAACAGATAGGGTTTGTAATCGCCTGACTTGTACGAAGTACCAGCCACGTAGACTCCCCCTTTGTTGAAAGGATCGGCATCGATACTGTTGAACATGATATTGGCGGGGGCACTTGGCGGGGTTACATTGCTCCAGTTTTTGCCTGCGTCGCGGGATACGTGCAGGAGGCCATCGTCTGAACCCGTCCAGAGCAAATCCTTTTCATAAGGTGATTCACAAGCTGCAAAAACGGTACAATAATATTCCACACTGGTATTGTCCTGGGTGATCGGGCCGCCCGAGGTTTGTTGTTTGCTCTTGTCGTTGCGGGTCAGGTCGGGGCTGATGGTTTCCCAACTTTGTCCGCCATTGGTGGTCACGTGCAAACGATCCGAAGCCACGTAGAGCTTCTTGGGATCGTGAGGGGAAAAGAAAATTGGGTAGTTCCACTGGAAGCGGTATTTCATGGCTTCAGCGCCCGCACCCATGGGGTTGTCGGGCCATACGTTGATGGCTTGCTCCTGCTTGGTGCGGTGGTTTTGACGGGTCAAAAGACCACCGTAGCTGCCACCATAAACGATGTCATTGTCCAGGGGATCAACGGCCAAGTGGGCACTTTCGCCACCTGCAGAGGGCTCCCAATCCCGTTCACCAATCGATGAACCATCAGTGCGATGGGCGATGCGAACGGTCGAGTTGTCCTGCTGGGCACCATAAATGCGGTAAGGGAAGGAATTATCCGTCACCACGCGATAAAATTGCGAGGTAGGTTGGTTGAGGTAAGTACTCCAGTTTTCCCCACCGTCAAAAGAAACCTGAGCGCCACCATCGTCGCCGATGATCATGCGTTGAGGATCTTCGGGGGCAACCCAAAGGTCGTGGTGGTCGCCGTGGGGTGCATTGGAGGTGCTAAAAGTACGGCCTCCATCGGTTGATTTGTGGTAACTCACGTTCATCACGTAGACCACGTTTTCGTCTTTGGTATCGGCGGTGATGCGGGTATAATACCAGGCGCGTTGGCGCAGGTTGCGGTCCTCGTTGGTTTTGGTCCAGGTATTGCCGCCGTCGTCGGAACGGAACACGCCACCTTCGGCTGCTTCGATGATTGCCCAAACGCGCTCCGAATTCACTGGAGACACTGCTATACCAATGATGCCATGGGGCCCTTTGGGCAGGCCTTTTTTGGACATCAGGTTGGTCCAAGTGTCGCCGCCATCGGTACTTTTCCAAAGGGTGGAGCCTTCACCACCACTGTCGAGGCTGTAGGGCGTCCGGCGAATGCGCCAGGTAGAGGCATAAATGACCCGAGGGTTGTTGGGATCGAGGATCAAGTCCACTGCACCCGCATCGGCGTTGGCAAAGAGGATACGCTCCCAGGTTTTGCCACCGTCTTTGCTGCGGTAAACGCCTCTTTCATCGCTGGAT
Organism: Saprospiraceae bacterium; assembly: GCA_027488855.1. Taxonomy (GTDB): domain Bacteria; phylum Bacteroidota; class Bacteroidia; order Chitinophagales; family Saprospiraceae; genus Haliscomenobacter. The sequence goes on along the minus strand of JAIYAV010000021.1, from coordinate 32,145 downwards.
TTGTACAAATCGCCGAGGACCGCCGCGTAAACCAGATCGGGGTTTTTGGGGTGGATGCGGATCCGGGGGATGTGCATGGCTTTTTCCAGGCCAATTTTTTGCCAGGTTTTGCCGGCATCCTGGGTTCTCCACATGCCGTAACCGTAAGAGACGTTGCCCCGCACGGTTTTTTCGCCACCACCGACATAGATGGTGTTGTTGTCGTATTCCGAAACGGCCACGGCACCAATCGATCCGCCGAAGTAGCCGTCAGAGATGTTTTGCCAGGTTTGGCCGCCGTCTTTGGTGCGCCAAACGCCACCACCCACGCTACCGAAATAGAAGAGGTTGGGTTTGCCGGGTACGCCCGTCACTGTAGCTGAACGACCGCCACGGAATGGGCCAATCGAGCGCCATTGGATGGAGTTGTAGAGTTTTTCATCCATGCCTGTTTTGGCCGGAGTGCTGGTGACTGCGGCCGTTGGGGCAGGGGTGGTTTTTTTCTTTGCCTGGGCTTGAACCTGCGAGCTGTACAGCATTCCTCCAAGCAACATGACGATGCAGAGCAAATTAATGGATAGTCTTTTCATACTTGAATCCTTTGAATAAAATGGTTATGGCTAATGCTCCGAAAAATACAAAAAAAGCCACACCGTAGATGATGTGGCTTAAAGGATAAAGAGAAAAACCTCGCCTTGTTTAACTTAAATGAGTCGAATGTTTCTTACAAGCGTTCTTTTCGAACGATGAAAATGGGGTTTTATCAGATGGATGCCGTTGGGCGATTATTGCAGAATGATCTTCTTCGAAGCATACTTTTCCCCCTGACGGATTTGTAGAAAATAGGTTCCCGTGCCATTTTGAGAAATGTCCACTTCGTCGGAAAATTCTCCGGTGAAATTGCCCAGTTCGTACTCGTAGATGATCCGTCCAGAAGCATTGAACACCTTGATCTCGGTTTGTCCTTTTTCAGGCAGATCGAACTGCAATTTGAACATACCCTTGCTCGGGTTGGGATAGAGGTTGATTTTTTCCAAACGCAGGTTGTTGATCACGGGCATATTTACACCCAAAGCCTTCAATTTATCCGCGTCGGCTTTGTCCATGTCTTCCATGTGTGCTTTGACGTTTGCGGGGTTGACCCGAGCGTTTTGCGGGCTGGCGTTGTTTTCAGTCCGGCTTAACCCTTTTAAGACCCAGTTGCCGTTGTCCTTGTCCTTGTCGTCGGAATTGTAATAGTACGAGGTGCTCTTGCGCGCATCACACAGCGATTTGATGGTTTTGCTGGCATTCACTTTTTTGCCATCGCGCAGGTAATCCACACTGACCGTCGAGCCAGCTTTGATGGTGCCCAAGGCGATGCTGATGTCACTCCAGTCGATAATCGGGTTGCTATTGATGGCTACCAATACATCTCCTTCTTTCATGCCCATGTCCTTGGCAGTGGAGCCTTCGACGATGTCTACCAAAACGCCTCTTTCATTGTAGCTTTCGTGCGATTGGCGTACGCCCAGGAAGGGTTTTTCACACTCATTGCGCCAATCGGTGTCATCATCGTCATCGTCGTGGCTACCCAGAGTGACGCTGACATTGCGCTCCTGGCTTTTGCGGATGAAATACACATTGGCTTTTTGTCCCGCTGAAAATTTGCGCAGGATGAAACTCAGCGATTGACCTTCACCCACCCGGTATTCATCCACGCCGTAGATGTAATCAAAGGCTTGCATCCCGGCTTTGGCCGCCGCAGAATTGGGAATCACACTGGATACATAAGCGCCATAGAGGTTGCTGAAACCCAGTTTTTTGGCTTTTTCCTTGCTCATTGAGCCGAGGTTGACGCCCAAGAACGCGCCGTCCATTGCTTCGGCTCTGGACCAATTGCCGTTGTTGCTACTGCTCGACCAGGAAATGCCAAAATTGTTGCCATTGTTGCCGCCGTTGATTACGGTGTAGCTGTTGTTTTCTCTTTTACCCATTTTCCCCGTTTTGTTCAGGGTTTCGCCGTTGCGGCGCAGGGTGAGTTTGACTTCGGCACCGGGCTCGATGCTGCGGATCATGGCACTGATGTCGGTCCAGTCGATCATGGTGTAGCCGTTCATGGCAGTGACGATGTCGCCATCTTGCAGGCCCATTTCGGCGGCAGCAGATTTCTCGGTTACCTCTACAGCAACGCCCACAGTGGCTTCGTCCTCGTCTTCCTCTTCATCGTCAGCGGGGCTGAGGCCCAGGAAGGGGCGAGTGTCGCTGTCTTCTTTTTCGTTGCTTTTTTGGCCAAAGGTAATTTTGAGATCCATGGCTTTACCCTGGCGGTAAATGCGCAGGGTGGCTTCGGTGCCCGCCTCGTAAATGTCCAGAATGTCGCTCAATTCGGTGTCCTCGTCTACCTTGTGTTGATCCACACCGATTACGTAGTCGAGGGGCTTCAAGCCCGCCTTTTCGGCAGCCGAACCGGGCAATACCCGGGTGACGTAACTGCCGTAAGGATTATCCGCGCCCAGCAGCGCAGCTTTTTGTTTGGAAATCTCTTCTAAATGGACGCCCAAATAGGCGCGGGTGGGGGCAAGAGTGTTTTCAAAACCAAAAGCAGTGGCACTCAAGGACAGGCTTAACAGGAAAAAACAAAAAAATCTCGTTGCAATCCGTTTCATATTTTAGACTGTTTTGTGGGAAGGACAAAAACAGAGGGAAATGGTTGCATGAGGGGGAATAGAAAAAGTGAATGTACGCTTACATCTTTTTTAACTTTTCAACAATGTTTTGCATGCCTACGGCTTTGATCGTCATGTTTTCATCGAGCAAAATAGAGTAGGGGACAGAAGTGACTTTAAAAGACTTGATGACCTCACTTTTTTCCCAACTTTTGAGATCGCTTAGTTGCAACCAATTGACCTGGTCTTTTTTGATGGCCTGAAGCCAATCGTTTTTATCCTCATCCAAAGAAATACCTACAACATTGACCTGTTTTTCCGACCACATTTGCCCGTGACTCAACATCGTTTTGTGCTCACTGCGGCAAGGCCCGCACCAGGATGCCCAAAAATGTAGCAGGGTCCAACGTTGGTCGCTGGAATCAATCTGTATCAACTGCCCGCTGGTATCCGGCAAAGCAAAAGCAGCGATTTTTTTCCCAATGGCATTGTTCTCTACTTTTTCGATTTCTTTCAATAATCCTTCACCTTCTTCCGAAGAAGTAAGTACAGTTGATAACTTGCTGTAAACAGTCCGTGCCTGTCCCAATCCGGCTGATTGTAATCCTGAACGAATCATAAAAATGCTGAGCTGAGATTTGGGGTGCCCGGATACATAATTTTGAATGTATTCCCAATGGAGGTTTTTGCGCTTAATCAGGTCTTTTTCGTCGGCGATATAACCGTTTTGGTCAGTCATGTATTTTTGATAGTCCATGGACTCTGGTGGGCCTTCCACCATTGATGTTTGCAACAAGCGCAAGGTTGAACCATGTGCTTTGACAAAAAAGGTCGCTTTAGTAAGCCCTGGGGTAAGCCAGATGCCCAGGCCACCCCGTACTTTATCCGTATTGACAACAACCAGGCAAGGTTTGGTTAATGAGCCCTCGAATTTGAATTTCCGGTCAACAATGGCCACTTCTTCATTGCGTACCTCTGCCTCACCAAAAATCATGAGCGTCGCCTTGCTTAGTGAGTCTGCATTGCTGATTTCGCCTTCGAGGCTGAAGGTTTGAGCTTGGGCGGAGAGGTTATGGAGAAAAAACAATAGAAGAATACTAAGGATGTGGTGCTTAGTCATGATGAGGTTTTTGATTTAGGTGAATCGGGTTTACAATAGTGAGATGCTCCAAACAAAGTATTTGTGGATTAAAAAGCTTGTTTTTTTGAAAAAAATTTATCTGCTATTGTAGTAGCCTCATCACTTATTTCCGTCGTCCTGGCAATTGTTTTAGCTTCCAGCCGAGTTTGTATTTAAAAGATTCTGCACACTGTGGTTGATCTTTGTAGACTCCCGTGTCGCTTCTGAAAACGACAACTTTCCCAGCATTTCTTCCCTCTTGAGTTTTTCCAATGCCGCTTTGATGACCGCAGCATCACTTTTCAACTGGCTTTGGTTGTTGGCATGAGCCCAGCGGATGATGGCGTCTAGGGCTTTGTCGGAATGTGCACTGCTGATAAAATTATTGACTTCGTCAATGAGGGCTTGAGGAATGATGGTCAGTTCAGGTTTTGGATCTGAATGGTTATTGTTTTGCTGGATACTTCGCTTGATTTGTTCTACTACGATCGTCCAAGCTTCGTCTTCGTTGGTATAATTGGTAATGGGTTTGTCTCGCTGAGGGACAGCAGCATAGGCCGAAAATTCAGTGTCAGAAAACCCGCTAGGTCGAACCAAAATCGGAATCAGTTGTATTTCTTTTAGTTTTACTTTAGCCAATACGTCTTGCATGGCCTCACTGTACAAAAAATCTTCTGCTAACAAATCGGGACTAAACAAAAGCAGAATGATTTCAGCAGCCAATAGTTCCTGAATGATCAAACTGAGCTCAGCTCCTCCGGGAAGCATACTTTCATCCCAAATTTGAATGAGTCCTTGACGTTCGTATAACTTGAGGTGTTTTTTTAAAGTTTTGGTTTGGGTACTGTCTTCTCGGGAAGAGCCAATGAATATTTTTTTAGCTTGCGGCATGGAGCTAGTGGGTTTGATTTTTTAAGCTGTTCAAAGGTAGCTTTTTTTTGTATTTGGGAAATAGCAGGAGAAAGGAAATGTGAAATAATTGGAAGGTATACCTTTCCATCTAAAGTTAATCGGGGCTGCTGTTAATTGAAATGATGGTGAAGTTTTTAGCGGTCATGGGATCGAGCATGGAGCTTATTTAAAACCCGGTAAATGTCTAAAAGCAAAGCACTTTTCACATCTAAAATTGTAACCGCCCGTTTCAACGGGTGGCCTAAGCTACCCACCCTCACATCTATCACCCTTCCAGAGCGCGCATCAACCTCCTCATCCAAGCACCCGAATGAACCCATATTTCTCGATAAAAAGTTGGCATTCTTCTTCAAATGTCTTTTTTCGATGGTGCTCCTCCTGCTTTTTTAGGTAATTCCGAACTGCCTCTACATGAGATTGTGAAACTGAAACGGCGTAATAATCATCCGCCCAGTCAAAATCACGTGTGAATAATCGCTGCTTAACCGCATAAGATGAGCTTTCTCCTTTGAGTAATTTCATGATCCGGGCAATGTTCTGATCACAAGCCATTGAAATGAGGCAATGCACATGGTCACTAGCGCCGTTGACGAAGTCCAGGTAAATTTCCTTTTCTTTAGCGTAGGATTTCATGTGTTTGAAGAGGCTGGTTCTGCGACTTTTGTTTTCCATGAAGGGAATGCGGCTTTTGGTGCCCCATACACCGTGAATCCAGATTCGTACTTGTGCCATTTCGATTAGTTTTAACATAGTACCGTCAAATAGTGGTACTACCGCTTGAAAAAATACATCTATCGAAAGGTTGTGAAAGCACAAGTGGCCAGCGATTGTTGGCAAGCTTAGCGTTGAATAGTTGTAAGGCAGGCATTTGAATTGACCAAAAATAAGTGTTTTTTCTTTTGGGAGCAAAAGAAGCTGAAGTTTTTTTTGATGCGCGCTCTGGAAGGATGTTAGATGAGAGGGTAGTGTGAGCTTAAATCCCCCCGATAAAGCGGGGGGTTACAAGATGTGAGATGTCGCTTTGGCGCTAAGTCCAAGATTTTCGAGATTAAGAAAAGCCGCTTTGCGTTACACAAAATCTTGTAGAGCCTACCTTCAAAATCAGGATTGATCCAGAAGGTGAATAGAGATAATTTTTGACTTTTTCAGTCATAAGATGGAGTAAAGAGCTTTTTCAAAAAACTGGCCCAAGTCTAAAACCAACGCTTCCCTTGCATCTAACATTTTGTACCCCCCCGCTTTATCGGGGGGGGCTTAGGCTCACCCCGCCCATTACCCCCCCCTCACCATCTCCCTATACGTATAAAACTGCACCCCCTCAGTCTCCTTTTTCGCCACAGCCACCATCGCCTTGGCTACCGTTTTTACATTGATCGCTTTGTACTGCTCCGGAATCAAAAATGCCAAAGCGCCCATCACTACCTGGCCAATCCTTTCCCCAAGCCGGAATTCTGCTCGTTGCCCTACCAACATCGATGGCCGGAAAATGGATACGGATGGAAGACCCAGACTGCTCACTTTTTCTTCCACCTCGCCCTTGAGCTTCAGGTAAAAATTGCGGCTTTGGCTATCGGCACCAATGGAAGAGACCAGCAAGAATTTTGGACAAGCCGTGGCCGCACAGAAGCGGGCAGCATTTACGGGAATGTCGTAATCGATTTTGCGGTAGGCCACCATGTCGCCATTCACTTGTTTGAGGGTGGTGCCTACCGAGCAAAATACCACATCACTACCCGTAATGGCGGCCTGGTAAGCGGCTTCGTCCGCAAAATCGAGTAAGATGACTTTGACCTTCGGGTGAACGAGTTCAATGGGACGGCGCACCAAAACAAAAAAAAAAAAAAAATAAGGGTCTTCCAGCAGCTGATGGAGGATCTGAGCGCCGATAAGACCCGTTGCGCCAATGAGGGTAGCAGTTTTTTGTGCCATTTTTGCTTGAGTGTGGGTACAAGGCAAATCTATCATTATTGCTGGCATTTTTTTAGAAAATCCTCCCCCTGGCACCCACTACTTTTTTGTCTCTTAAGTAGCCACTAAGTTCTTCCTCTAAACTATTTTAGAAGAAGAATTTAGCGGCTACCTCTACACTTATCAATTGCTACTACTTCGGCAAAGCCTTATTGAACTCCCCCGTAATCCGCAATTGAACCTCATCGCTCACAAAAGCCGTGGTCAAGTTTTGTCCCACTGTGAACTCACTTCTTTTGATCGTTCCCACAGCCTTGATGCCTACCTGAATGTTCTTGGCATTTTTGTTCGGGTTTTCTACCGGGCCATTCATGGTTACCGCCAAAGTCAGGGGCTTGGTGATGCCCTTGATGGTGATGTTCCCGGTCATGGTGTACAAGTTCTTCTTCTTTTTTTTGAAGGAAGTACTTTTGAAGGTAATGGTCGGGAATTTTTGCACATCAAAAATGTCTGGACTGCGCAGGTGGTTGTCGCGCATTTCCAATTCGGTATTGAGACTAGCTGCCTCGATGGTCACTTCAAAGGCGGCATCGGATAGATCCTCTTTGGTAGCAGTCAGAGTGGCTTCGTATTTTTTGAAAAAGCCGTCCACCTCTGAAATGCCGTGGTGCTGTACAATAAAAGCTACCCGGGAGTGGCCTTTGTCGTTGGTCCACTGGCCAAAAGCCAACGCGCTAAACAGACAAAATACGGGGATTAAAGCAAAAATCTTTTTCATGTGTGTGGTGTTTGTACCTGGCGGTTTTTCCATAAGGGGCGAAAAAAAAATAAATGTTCATTTTGCCAGAGGATTAGATAAGTAAACGATTCAATTTAAGTGTCTTATCTAATCCTCTGGCTCAGGAAAAATGAACATTTATTTTTGCCCCACTACTAATGCGCAGGAGTGATGAAATAAATGTATAAAATGGGCTTTCATCTAATTTTCCTCCACAATCCGCACGCCCCAAGCCTCCAAATCCAGCGCAGCATTGGTCAAAACGGCTTTGTCGCCCAACAATTCTTTGCCTGCTTTGTGCGGATAAACGACCTTTTTGGGCGCATTGGAGTAATTGAAGTAGTAGTGGATGGTTTTACCAGCGGGGTTGATTCCCGTTTTGGTGATGAGCGGGAAATGCAACAATTGATCAGTTCCCCAAAGCTTCGCTTTTTCAAGGGCAACTTTGACAATCTTCTCCGTTTGTAGGGGCGTGGTCATGGCCGCCACATAGGTAGCTACACCCTGGCCGTATTGATTCTGGGTTACCGCAGCGTATTTGCCCCAAACCGGATGATCGTAATAAGCCAGTACTTTGGCCGTGGTAGGCGTGACGAGTTCCATCCAGGTGTGAATGCTGTTTTGGGCACCCGCGCCAAAAGGATCACCTTTCAGGCCGACCTTGGTGGGGATGGTAAACTGGCTGTAGCTGATCCCACAGGCTTCGTTGATGATGCCGGGTTGAACGCTGCTGCGCACTTTGACGTTTTCATCAGAAAAGCCACTTTTGAAGGTGTACAACACGTGGCCACCGTTTTTGACAAACTGATTGAGCTTGTTCAATAAAGCATCACTGGCGGCATACAAGGCGGGCACAATGAGGAGTTTGTACGCACTAAAATCTTCTACCGAGGGATCGATGAAATCCGTGCCTACGTTTTGGTTGTACAGGGCATCGTAGTAGGGTCGGAGGATGTCGTTGTAGGTTTCGCGGGCACCCCAGCCAAAACTGAAGGCGTTAAAAGCGGTCAATGCTTCATTGCTGAACAGGATGGCTACTGCATTTTTTTTCTTGACATTGGCAAGTTTAGGGCTCAATCGCTGGAAATCCTTGCCGATGGTTTGCGCTTCGTTGTAAGTGGGATTGGGCTCAAAATCATGGCTCAGTAGCCCTTTCCAATAGGTTTCAGCCGAGTTGTGGATCGAATGCCAGTGCCAGTAACCCACCATGTTGGCGCCCGAGGCCAGGTGGCTGAAGGCTTGCAAGCGCAATTGATTGGGAAAAGGCACCCACTGCGGAAAACCTTGCGCTTCGGTTTCAATCACAAAATAGTTTTTGCCCCCTTTCATCGAGCGGGCCATGTCGCCGCCGAAGGAGATTTCAATGCCAGTCAAACTTTCCTGGGTAGGGTGATAGATGTCGATACCCGCAATGTCCAAGGCTTTGGCGGCTGCAAAATGGTCAACCTCGGGCTGTACGCCAAAAGAGTAGCCGCGCCATTCCAGGTCAAAATTTTGGGTCACAAATTGGTTGGGCTTTGCGTATTCCTTTACGATTTTGGTTTGCCAAGCCAAGAAGTCAGTTACCAATTTCCGTTGAAATTTGGCAAATTCTGATTTCAAACTCGCATTGATGGATCCGTTCACGGAAGGGAAGTCGTCCCAATTGTTGATGCGATTGCTCCAATAATCCAGGCCGTAAATTTTATTGATGTTGTCCAGGGTTTTGAATTCGGTCTTCATGTATTGGACAAACTGCTTTTGTACGTTTTCTCCCGAAGTTTGATAGGCTTTGGTTTCATTGTCGACCTGATAACCGATGATCGCAGGGTGGTCTTTGATGTGTTCCATCATTTTGCGGATCACCCGCTCGGCGTGGAAGAGGTAATGCTCATTGGTGATGTCCATGTTTTGCCGGGCGCCGTATTGCCGGGGGCCTTGTGGCGTCATTGCCAATACGGAGGGATACTTCTTGACCAACCAAGTTGGAACGGCATAGGTTGGTGTACCGATGATGACTTTGATGTTGGCTTTGTGCATGGCATCCAGCACCCGGTCGATGTGGTAAAAATTGTACACGTTGTCCTGTGGCTCCACGGTACTCCAGGTGGATTCGGCGATGCGAACAAAATTGATGCCGGAGGCCTTCATCATGGCGATGTCCTTGTCCAGGCGGTCGTAGGGCATGTATTCATCGTAGTAGGCTACGCCAAAAAGGAGTTCGTTTGGAGCTTGTGCGTAAGCAATGAGGGATGCAAAAAGGCTCAGCAGGAGCGTCAGTAGATGAATGTTTTTTTTCATTTTTCGCGGTACTGATGAAAGGTTACCTGATAATACAGGTATTGAGTGCAAGATAGTTACTAGTTGAATTTTATTTAGTTAAGCCTTGAAAAATTCAAAAAGAATCATAAATAAAACCCTAATTTAGCAGCTTTGGACAATTTTCTATATGGATCTAAATGTAGCAGGGGAATTGCTGATTCAGCAGATTCGCCAAACCAGCCTCCTGGAGTGGACTGCGGTAGTACTTGGGGTAAGTCAGGTACTGCTGGCCCGCAAAAACAATATCTGGTTGTATCCGACCGGGATCATCAGTGTGCTTTGTTCTTCCATCCTGTTTTTTCAGTCCAAGCTCTACGCAGAGACCCTGCTGCAAGGGTATTATCTACTGATGAGCATCTACGGTTGGGTCAATTGGCGCAATCGCTCCACTTCCGGTGCTTCCAAAATCACCCGGAGCAGTCGCCAGGAACAATGGATCACCTGGGGCATTGCCGTTTTGGGCTGGGGCTTGCTTTATGTGGTACTCCGCAATTTCACAGATTCAGATGTACCTTTCCTGGATGCTTTTGTGTCCTCCACTGCCTGGGCGGGCATGTGGCTGCTGGCCAAACGCAAGCTGGAAAACTGGATCTGGCTTAATGTCTCCAATCTGGTGGCGATTCCGCTGTTGTTGTATAAGGAGTTGTACCTGTTCTCGATTTTGACCCTGATCCTGTTTGTGGTGGCGATTTTTGGGTATTTGGATTGGAAAAAAACACTCGATGCCTCAGAAGAATAAATTCAGTGGCTTGAATGCCGTGATGGCCGCAAAAGCGGAACAACTCGGCTGCCTTCCACCCGAATGGCTGGAGCTGATCTATCAGGAAAAATGGTTCAAACTCTTTGTGCCAAAGGACTTGGGGGGATTGGGCTGTAGCTTACCCGAAGCCTTGCGGATCGAAGAAAAGCTCGCTTTTGCCGATGGTAGCCTGGGCTGGACGGTGACGCTCTGTGCTGGTGCAGGTTGGTTCGTAGGGTTTATGGAGGAATCCCTGCGCAATAGCATTTTTTCTAACCCTAAACTCTGCCTGGCTGGAAGTGGATTTGTAGGAGGGAAAGCCGATCGGGTAGGGGAGCGGTACTACATTGAGGGCCACTGGACTTATGCTTCTGGTGCGTTGCACGCTTCTCATTTTACTGCCAATTGTACGCTATTCGAAAATGGAAACCCCGTCCACGATGTGCAGGGAAATCCAGTGGTTAAAGCTTTTATTTTGGAAAAAGCGGAAGTCACTATTTTAGATGGCTGGAACTACATGGGCATGATCGCTACGGGGAGTCATGCTTTTCAGGTGGAAAATTTGGGGGTTCCCTTGAACCGCTGTTTTGACATTGAACCCGCCAAAGCTCAGTTGCTCGATCTGGTCTACCAATATCCCTTTTTACAATTTGCCGAAGCCACTTTGGCGGTGAACATTTTGGGGATTTCGCTGCACTTGCAGGAATTGATTGCTGTGGCTTTTTGGAAGCGGGATGCCTATCGGGAATATTCCGAAAAGCAGCGAAGGTATTTTCAACGGGTTTTTGAAAAACAAAATGATCAGGTAAAAGAGCTCAAAAGGTCGTTTTATGATTCAATTGAAGCTTCCTGGTCTGAGCTGGAAATCAATCGTAAAATCACCCCATCAACTTTGAAAAAAATCAGCCAGCTCAGTCGCAAACTCACCCAGGTTTGCCGTGAAACCAATGCAAAACTTTATCCTTTTGCTGGGCTAGAAGCTGCCAAATCCCATACCGAAATCAATCGGGTTTGGCGGGATTTTAATACGGTGAGCCAACACGCCTTGTTGATTTTTCCTTTTGATTCTAATTCGAGTTACTAAAAGGCAGCTTCGCTGCCTGATTTATTCACCACGACGACACGACGAACACGACGTTTTGCTCTGCACCACACGCCGTTTGCGGCGTGTTCAAATCGCGCGAAGCGCGAAACCGTCGTGTTCGTCGTGTCGTCGTGGTGAATAAACATTTTGGCGTTAGCCAAAATACATCTCTTGTGTTTCGAAATATGCCTGATGCCCCTTACGGCAATTTCAAAAACTCCTCAAAAGGTTTGATGGCAATAGCCGCCAACTGATTTTGAACCAACAACTCGTTCAACTTGGCAGCATGTTTACCTTTCAGCTTTTGTAGTTCAACTTTGGCCGCGTTGAACTCCGCCTCAAGGCGTTTGAGGTTGGCTAACTCATTGGCCGAAGGTTTGTACAAACCCGAAGCTAAGTTGCTGAAAAGGCTAGCCAGGTCTTCCCGCAACTGAGGCTCACCTGCGGATACATAGTTGTCACCCGTCGTGACGACCAAGGTTTCCTTCAATTTGTTGTACTCCGCCAACATCGGGGTAAGGGTGCTGGACAAGCCCGTATTTTTGCTCATCAGTTGTTTCGCTCCATTGATGGTTTCATCCAGTTCGTAGACCAGGTAGGCCAAAGATTGGGTCATGTCGAACACCTTCTGTACCGTCGCTTCTTTCAGTTTGCGATCCTCTAACGTGATGGCCGACTTTGGATCGTAGGAAATGTCCCAATCGTGGGTGTAGGTTTCCGTTCCTTTTTGCACCACGATTTTGTATTTCCCGGCAGGGATTGGCGCTGGAGTGGCTCCCTCCCGGCTGATGGTTTGACCTTTGGCGATCTTGGGCACTTTGCCCGCGTAACCCCACTCTACGATGTTGATGCCTTTGGATTTGCCGGGGGTGATTTCGTGGACTTTTTGTCCGGCGGCATTCTGGATTTCCATGGTGAACTTGCCGAGGCTATGGCGTTTTTTGAGGTAGTACACAATTTGGCCCGCCCTGGAGGGATTGGGTCCAACAAATTCCATTTCCCCGGCGGTGCCACCAAAGCTGCTTTCTTCGTACATGATCGCCGGGCGGTTTTTGAAGAAGTGCAAATCTTTGGCCAGTACTTCATCGGTGATTTGCCGCAAGGGGCTGATGTCGTCCAAAATAATGACTCCTCGGCCGTGGGTACCCATGACCAGGTCATTGGTTTTGCGCTGAATCTCTAGGTAGTAGACGGCTACGGCTGGCATGTTGTTGGTGAATTTGTACCAGCTTTTTCCTCCATTCATGCTGATGTACAAGCCAAATTCCGTGCCCAAAAAGAGCAAGTTGGGATTGACAAAATCCTCCTGGATGTTGCGGGCAACTCCCTCTACCTCTGGGGTCAGTACAGAAGTCCAGGTGGCACCAAAGTTGGTGGTTTTGTAGGCATAGGGCTGCATGTCTCCATGGGAATGCCCCTCAAAAACGGCATAAGCGGTGCCCTTGTTGAAACTGCTGGCTTCGATGTGGTAGCACCAGGTGCCAGCGGGCAATCCGGGCAAGTTGGTATTGACATTTTTCCAGGTTTTACCGGCATCCTGGGTGACTTGTACGTTGCCATCGTCGGTACCAACCCAAATGACTTTTTCATCCAGCGGTGATTCGGCAATGGTGAAAATGGTGCAATGGTTTTCTGCACCGGAGTTATCGGTCGACAAACCTCCCGAGTTTCCTTGACTGGTTTTACTAGGGTTGTTGGTGGTGAGGTCGGGAGATATTTTGACCCAGGTGTCGCCCATGTCATCGGATTTGTGCAAAAATTGGCTGCCCATGTAAAGCCGATCCGGGCGAAGTGCGCTGGTTGCCATGGGAGGATTCCAGTTCCAACGCAATTTGGGGTCGCCAATCACGGGCAGAGGCTGAATGACACGGATTTTGTTTTTTTCAAGGTCAGTCCGCCAAACATTTTCAGCGCCCTGCATTTCCGAATAGACGATGCGTTTGGTGGGGTGGGGGAGTGCCCGAAACCCGTCGCCGACCCCAATCAAATGCCAATCACGCGCTTCAATCCCTCCTGGGGATGAGGAAGGCCCATACCAGGTGTTGTTGTCCTGTAAGCCCCCATAAATGTTGTAAGGCTCCTGATTGTCGACACTGACGTGGTAATACTGAGAAACTGGCAGGTTGGCCACGATTTCCATGGTGGTTCCGCCATTCCATGAACGGTATACGCCACCGTCCGTACCTACAAACATCCGCTCAGAGTCGTTGATGGAAAAAACGATGTCGTGGATATCGGAGTGCATGGCACCCAGGTTGCGGAAGGTTTTACCACCATCGCGCGAAATCGAACCGGAAAGCCCACCTTTGGCAATAACTTCCGGGTTGCGGGGATCAACGGTGATTCGGGAAAAATAAAATGGCCGCACTACGATGCCAAAGTCATTGTTCAACTGCTTCCAGGAAGCCCCGGCGTCGTCGCTGCGGTACAAACCTTTGTCTTTGTCTTGTTCGGACTCGATGACGGTGTACAGAATTTTAGGGTTGGAAGCGGCGATGGCGATGCCCATGCGACCCAATTTGCCATTGGGGAAGCCATTGTGGATTTTATTCCAAGTCTTGCCCCCGTCAATGGATTTGTACAAGGCGCTGTTGTTGCCACCCGAATTGAATGACCAGGCGGTACGGCGAAACTCCCAAAAAGAGGCATACAATATGGAGGGGTTACTCGGGTCCATCACCATATCGGCGCAGCCGGTGGTAGCGTTGACGTATAAGATTTTACTCCAGGTTTTGCCCCCATCGCTCGTTTTGTACACGCCGCGTTCTTCACTGTCGCTCCACAAGGCGCCTAGTACGCCTACGTAGACTTCATTGGCGTTTTTGGGGTTGACGATGATGCTGGCGATCCGTTCGGATTTTTCCAGTCCCATCTTGGTCCAGTTGAGGCCCCCGTCGCCAGTGCGGTAGATGCCATCGCCAAAAGAAACGCTATTGCGGGTCCAGGTTTCGCCGGTGCCCACCCACACCACGTTGTCGGGAGCGCTTGGGTCAACGGCAACTGCACCGATGGATTGGCAATGGTTGTCAAAAACGGAATTGAAGCGGGCACCTCCATCGTTGCTTTTCCAAACGCCACCACCAGCGGTACCGACGTAAATGACTTTGGGGTTGCTGGGGTGTAGCTCGATGTCACTGATGCGCCCACTCATGATCGCGGGGCCGATTTGGCGTGCACGGAGGTCGCCGAATAGTTCTTTGCCCCGGGTGGTGGCGTCTTGTGCGGGTAGGAATGCGGGCAGCAAAAGCGCCAGATACAAAAAACGATATAGTTGATTCATTGTTTTTGAATTAGGAATTTGGTAAAATAAAAAAACTGCTTTTACCTGATCAATAGGAGTTTAGCCCTGGTTGATGTCAAGTGTAAAAGCAGTTTTATTGCCTGTCGTTCAGGACTTATGACTTGTGTTTTAGATCCTTACTTCTCTTCCGTAAAAACAAACTCCTTCGAGTCAACCTGAGGGTTCAACTCAATTTTTGTCATGGTGATGGGTTGGCTGCCCATACCTTTTACGCCCTGGCCCAAGGAAAAGGGGAAAAAGAGCCCGTTGACTTCCTGGTAATCACTCATGGTAATTTGAGAGATCTGTCCCTTGGCAGGCCCTACTTTGATCTCTGATTCTACCATGATGGGAATAAATTCTTCGGCGTCAAAAAAGTAGAAGGACACGTTTTCTTCACTTTTGCCTTCAACAAGAACAGGTTTTTTAGTCAACTTAATTTTAAAAGTTTCGGTGCCTTCCACCGTTTCTTTGCCAACCAATTCAACCTTGTAGCCTTTAGCGCTGTAGTTCAGAAATGGGTCTGGGAAATCCCCCAATGCTGTTTTAAAGTTTTC
This sequence comes from Saprospiraceae bacterium, assembly GCA_027488855.1. Lineage (GTDB taxonomy): Bacteria > Bacteroidota > Bacteroidia > Chitinophagales > Saprospiraceae > Haliscomenobacter. The sequence goes on along the minus strand of JAIYAV010000021.1, from coordinate 16,839 downwards.
AGTGGTTTCTGCATCGCTTTTTTCTGCCTTCATGGTCATGAAATTGGTACTCCAAAGGGTAGTCCCATCATAAACGCCTTGTTTGATGGATTTACCTTGAAAGGTAACCACCGTCATTTGGCGGCCATCTTTGAGGTTGAAAATATCGAGGGGAATGTCCATTCCACCTTGATTGACTTTGGCTGACATCTTGATGCCTTCCAGTTTTTGCCATTTTTCTACTCCTCCGGTGGCGGTGAGGTATTTGTTGATGATTTCATCGGCAGTTTGCGCATGGCCAAAACTGACCGTAAAAGCTAGAGCTAATAACAATGATAAGATTCTCATTGGACAGTCGGTTGTTATTTTTGGTGAAATAGAGATTTGAACAGCAACAAAGTAATGGAGAAGATTGCTGTGATAGGTCAGAATTATAATAATGCATTTAAAGCATAGACGAGCAGCCGAAATCGGGGGATGAAAGATGCTGCAATGTATTGTTTTTGGCTTTTTTTAAGCGTTTTTGAAAAGGGTGGCAAAGTTGTGTTTTGCCTATTTCAATCTCTTTTTCAAATCCTCAATCACGATCAGCCAATGATCCAACTCATCCACTTCTTCCCAAAGCTGGCGCAATTCAGAATCCTCGGACTCGCTGATTTTTTCTACGGCGTGAATGGCTAAGTTGACCAAATCGGCATCAATCCACTCCTCGATGGCTTCCAGGTCGATTTCAAAGTCATCGAGCAGGGTTTCGTGGAATTCTTCGGGTTCATTGCCCTGTGAGATGGCCAGCAATTCGGCTGCTGCCAACACGCAGGAGCCCATGCGCTCATTGGGTTCTTCTTCCTCAATGGCATCACTGAACAATCGTTCAATTTTGTCGATCAACTGTTTTTCAGAAAATGCCTCAACCCATGCTACCGCATCGTCATTTTCAAAGTTATTGATACCCCATGCTGCCATAACAAGATTTGCTTATTCCTGATAAAAAAAAACGAAGCCGACGTGACTCTTGCTGCAAAAATAAATGTTTCTCTAAAGCTTCCTAAATAGTGGGGCAAAATGAACATTTATTTTTTTAGCAACTGGAACGCTACCCCGATGTGATCCACGATGTCACTGGCCAAAAGTGCCTCGTGTCCCAGCTTGGTAGCGGCAATATCTCCCGCCAAACCGTGCAGGTAAACGCCTAATTTACAGGTCTGTGCTGCATCGTAACCTTGTGTCAACAAACCAGTCAGGATACCAGTGAGCACGTCTCCACTCCCCCCTGTGGCCATGCCAGGGTTGCCGCTGGAGTTGAACCAAATTTGGCCGTCCGGTAGGGCAATAGCAGTATGAGCTCCCTTGCGGATGATGTACAGGCCATATTTTACCGCAGTTTCACGCAACAATTCCAAGCGGGCAAAATCATCGCCAGCGTCGCCAAACAAGCGGGAAAACTCCTTGGGGTGTGGCGACAAGATGGCTCCACGCGGAATCCGCTGCTGCCATTTTTGCTGGGCAATGATGTTGAGGGCATCGGCGTCGATGACCAGTGGTTTTTGGCCAACGGCACCGAGGAATTCATCCAGGCCACGGATAGAAAAGTCCTTGGTGCCCAAGCCACAACCAATGCCTATGGCGGAATATTTTCCCAATTCGGGCATTTCTGAAAAATTGAACTGATGCCGATCCGAACTGACCATTGCCTCGGGCAAGCCCATTTGTAGGATCGGATAACCACAGGCCGGCGCGTGAATGGTGAGGAGGCCAGCACCACTGCGCAATATTGCCCGGCCGCTCAGCAAAGCAGCCCCCATCATGCCCTGGCTACCCGCAATGAGCAAGGCGTGGCCGTACAAACCCTTGTGGGCATAGCGAGTACGTTTTTTCACCCAGGCTTGAACATCGGCTTGTTGGAGGTAAAAATTATGGGTTTCAAGTGCTTGAATTTTCGCAGGGTGTAGACCAATCGGGGCAAAAGCCCATTCGCCCACCTTATTGCCATTTTCAGGCAATAAAAAAGCCAATTTGGGGAACTCGAAGCTAAAGGTGTAATCTGCACAAAATGTTTTGGAGATGGTGCTGCTGTCTGCTTTTAAGCCCGAAGGCAAGTCGATGGCTATTTTAGTACCCGAAAATCGGCTCAAATGTTGCACAAAATCAGCCCAATAGCCTTCCAAATGGCGTGAAATTCCCGTGCCCAATAGCGCATCAATCAGGATGCCCGAGGGTGGGAGAGGGGGCAACGGGTCTCCTTCCGCAAGCTCCGTAATGGGAATGCTTTCAAATTGGGGCAAGTTTTTTAAATTCGTTTGAAAATCAGCACTTTGTTTCGGGCTGATGGCACACAAATAGAGCTCAACTTCGTAAAAGGCGTAGCTCAACAAACGAGCAATGGCCAGTCCATCACCACCGTTGTTGCCCGGCCCACAAAAGATAAGGATAGGGGAGTCCGATTGGGAAAATTTTGCCATGAACCAGTCGACAAAACTGGTGGCTGCCCGCTCCATCAGATCGATCGAGGCAATGGGTTCGTGGGTGATGGTGTAGGCGTCTAGTTCACGAATCTGGGCTGAGCTAAGGATTTTCATGCCTTTTGATTTGTAATGTATGTTGTTTGTTTGAATAACTATGCTTACTTTTGAATGTACACAAAATTAAAACCTATTTCTATGAAAAACATTCTATTATTTGTACTTGCCTGCATTTTTATCTCCGCCGGGTGCAGTTCCATAGAATCAACGTCCTTGATCGTAGACCGAACTTTAATCCGGGAGCCAAGACCCAAAGAAGTAGTGCCTTACGGTCATAAGTTGAATGAATATGCGATGCAAATTGGAAGATATTCCCTGGCCGATCTTGACGATTACTACAGAAACGAACTGTCCCGCGAAAAAGAAGAAGCCTATTACGATAATGCTAGAAAAATGGTGATTTCCAGTATGGTTCAAGCTTATGGCCTGGCCGAAAAAGGAGATGATGCGTCCATCGCGTTCTACCTGAATGAAGTACAGGAATTAAAACTCATGCAACCTGATGTTACTTTGAGACTCCTTACTCGTGCGGAAAAAAGCATGACACCCGAGGAAGTAAAAAATATCGCTGGCAAGATTTATGATTTTAACCAGAAAGCGATTGCTGGAATTGAGGATCCAAAACCATATTTGGCAAGATTTGGGCAAACATGGGAAGAGATTAGGCTCTTTGCTGAAAGATAGAAACCTAATCGCGGAGCGATTGAATTTTGAATAGCCCCAGTCGTCCGGGGTAAAAGTTGGGTCAAATTGGCGGCAACCACGGCAGTGGTTGAACTCAATTGAGCAGAAAGTTCAACCGCATCCGCGGTTGCGAAACTTTTGCTACCAAAATGACCCCGGACGACCGGGGCTATTCTAAATTCAACCGCATCCGCGGTTGGTTATTCTAAAAATTCGGGATGACGAACTGTTCTTCGTAAATACATAAACCTATAATTCCCTAGCCACACGGAAGCCTATATCACTCCCACAACGGCTTGCCTGTGTGGTGAACATGGAAAAGGTCACATGCAGATTGACGGGATTGGTTTCCCAGGAACCACCGCGACAAGCGCGAGCATAGCCTTTGTCCCCAGATTGTACAAAGTTCCGGTTATTAGGCATGTATTGGTATTTGTCCTGGCACCATTCCCACACGTTTCCAATCATGTCATGCAGGCCCTGTTCATTTGCTTTCTTTTGGCCCACTGGGTGGGTTACGGCCACTGAATTGGCGGAAGTCCAGGCAGCATCATCCATCGGATCATTGCCGATCATATTGCTGCCAACGGCGAAATAGCTTGAGTTTTTTACCCCTCTGGCAGCATATTCCCATTCTGCTTCGGTAGGTAAACGATATGTCAACCCGGTTTTTTGGGACAGCCATTGGCAGTACGCCACAGCATCGTTCCAACTGACGTGGATTACGGGATGGGTATAATCGAACCCCGACCGGAGTTTACCATTTGCATCGCATTTCCAATTGATGCCACTTTTTGTTTCATGACGCTTGTCGATCAAAACCATACTTCCTCCGGCTTTGTCGGCATCAGTCTCATAGTTTGTAGCGTCGATGAATTGTTCAAATTCCTCCAGGGTTACTTCGTATTTGGAGAGATAAAAACTCTTGATGCTTTCTGGATGCCCAGTTCTTTTGAGTTCTGGATCATTGCTACTGCCCATTTGGTAGCTTCCTCCGGGGATCAATAGCATGCTGTCTTGTAAAACCTGTTCAGTTTGGATCAACTCCAAGTGCGTTTGAATGGTCATCGGAGTGCTAAGCAGTAGAGACAGCAGAAGGGTAGGGGAGAGCAGGTTAAAAGGGCTCGGGATGATGTTAAAAATTTTCATAGGATATTGTTTTGAGATTTCGACAATCATTTGTAAGTTTATTACTGAAAATAATACATTCTACTAAAAAAAACAAAAAAAAACATGAACGAAACTCCGAAAGCTAAAAAATGGGCCATTCTCTATTTTTTATTGTTTATTTCGTTGATTGTATTACCTAAAGCCGGCGTAGATTTTATTCAATCAACTATTCGTATTCAGGTAGAAAAAACAAGACAAGAAAATTTGCAAGCCTTGACCCTGTCGGTTCGTGGAAATGATTTGCAAACAGCAGAATTGACACGCGAAATAAAACTTAGCCAATTCATGCTCTCTAATCAAAAGGAGATTAAAAAACTGACCATATTCCTATTGTCTTTTCATCTACTCATTTTAATTGGGTTGATCCGGTCTTTGGCCAAACGAAGGGAAAACAGTGCGGCGCTTCAAAAAGTGTAATTTTTTTAATAAAAACTCAAAATGTTTTAAAATGATTTTCATCAAAATTCCTGGATTTGCATTGGCTTTATTGTTGCTCGTTTTGGCACTTTCATACCGTGCAGGTATATCTCAGCTTCGGGTAGATGAGCTAAGGGTTGGCAATGCTGAAAAAAAATTAGAACGGATTTCTAAAGAGCCTTATGACAATCCAGTATTCCAAGCAGGAATGATCACTGACACAAAACTGGTTTTAGAAACGGCTAAACGTGGACAGCGCATTGATCAATTGGAAACATGGTTTTATTTGATTGTTTTGGTTGCAGGAGCGCTGCTGCTGGTCTATAAATGGGTAAAGCGGTGAAAAAAGCTCTTTTATTTAACATAATATAAATTATGAGACAAAAAAGCAAAAAAAGGAAACCTTTTGATTTTACTCGTTTTCTTTTTTTGGTAATTCAGTAAGGGGTTTATACCTTTCGAGCAGTCAATATCAGCACAAATCAATTCAAACAAGCACATGGAAAACCCTTTTACTTCAAAAAGTGCCCTTCAACACCTCTTCAGCGTCCCCGTGATCGTGGCCGCACTCGGTTATTTTGTCGACATCTACGACTTATTGCTGTTTAGCATCGTCCGGATTCCCAGTTTACAATCGCTGGGGCTTTCGGAAGCTGAAGTTTCAACAGTAGGTGCCAGTATTCTGAATTGGCAAATGATTGGTTTGCTGATTGGCGGCATTTTATGGGGCGTTTTGGGCGATAAAAAAGGCCGGCTTTCCGTGCTGTTTGGTTCGATTTTGACCTATTCCCTGGCGAATATCGCTTGTGGTTTTATCCAAGACCCTACGGTGTACAAACTCCTGCGTTTCATCGCCGGAATTGGTCTGGCGGGTGAACTGGGTGCTGGGATAACCCTCGTGTCCGAAATTTTGCCCAAACATTTGCGGGCCATCGGCACCTCCTTGGTCGCGGGTATTGGTTTGCTCGGCGCGGTAGTAGCCTACTTCAGCGTGGAATGGTTTGACTGGCGTACAGCGTATTTTATTGGTGGCGGCATGGGTATTGCTCTGTTGTTGTTGCGCATTGGGGTTTTTGAATCCGGCATTTTTCAACAGATCAAAGCCCAAGAGCACCTCAAACGGGGAAATTTTTTCTCCCTTTTCACCAAACGAGAACGACTGATTCGCTACTTAAAATGCATCGGCATGGGCTTGCCAACCTGGTTTGTAATCGGGATTTTGGCTACTTTTAGCAATGAATTTGGCGTAGCCATGAACATTGCCGAACCCATCAAACCTGGACTGTCAATCATGTGGTGCTACATTGGATTGTCGGCAGGTGATCTCAGTAGTGGTTTTTTGAGCCACTGGCTCCATTCTCGCAAAAAGGCAGTGCTGGCCTTGATGCTCCTCACGTTGGTTGGTTCGATCGTCTATTTGTACGGAGGAGTTGACAATACGACGACTTTTTACGGTCTGGTACTGCTCTTGGGCTTTGGCATTGGTTATTGGGCCATGTTTGTGACCATTGGTGCTGAACAGTTTGGTACCAACCTTCGCGCAACCGCAGCTACTACGATACCCAATATGGTGCGCGGCACAGTGGTGTTGATGACCACCTTGTTCATCAATTTTAAACAATCCTTTAGTGTGATTGACTCCGGCGCTTTGGTAGGTCTATTGTGCTTTACCATTGGGTTGTACTCAATTTTAACCATTTCCGAAACGCACAACCGCGATTTGGACTTTTTGGAGGAGTAAAGTTGAACGCGATTAGTCCTTAAACAACAATGGATGTAGGCATCGAAATTGGCGGCACCAAATTACAAGTGGCTACTGGTGATCCCAGTACTGGTAAAATTGAGCAAATTTACCGCTACCGGGTCGATAAAGCCCAGGGGGCCAGCGGGATTTTGGCCCAAATCGAACAAACTTTAAGGGCACTCCCCTACCCTGCCAGCCGCATTGGGATTGGTTTTGGCGGGCCAGTCAATTGTGCTACTGGAGTCATTGCCACCTCCCATCAAATTGGCGGCTGGTCGGGTTTTGAACTGCTGCAATGGTTTAAAGACCGTTTTGATGCTTCTGTTTGGATGGACAATGATGCCAATGTTGCCGCCCTTGGCGAAGCCCATTTTGGCGCAGGAAAAGGTTATAAACAGGTCTTTTACATTACTTTAGGCAGTGGAGTTGGTGGAGGTTTGGTTTGTAATGGCGCGTTGTACCACGGCAATGCTCCTGGCGAGGCGGAAGTTGGGCTTTTACAGTTGGATCGTGAGGGGAATTCTTTGGAATCTTTTTGTTCGGGTTGGGCTTTGGATGCCAAAATTCGGGGGCTGCTGCCCGGTTTGCCAGCCGAATCGCCGCTCAAACAATTGGTTGGTTCTCAACAATCTGGAGAAGCTCAGTTTTTATTACCCGCTTTATCCCAAGGCGACCCGCATGCCGCTGAATTGCTCCGGGAATATGCTGATACCCTGGCTTGGGGGCTTTCGCATGTGGTACATTTGTTCAATCCACAAGTCATTGTATTGGGCGGGGGCGTTTCGTTGATTGGTGAGGCGCTGCGCGTGCACGTGCAAGAGGCGTTGCCGAAGTATTTGGTCAAGGCGTTTCAGCCGGGGCCTCTGGTCGCGTTGGCTGAACTCAAGGAAGAAACTGTTCTGGTGGGTGCATTGTGCCTGCTGAATCAAAAAATATAACTCATCTGAATTTTGTTGGTCAAATTTTGACTAACCGGAAGCCCCAGAGGGGCGAAATATGGTTAGCTAAGGAGGTTTCAAGTCGTTTTAGAGTCCCTTTAGGGACGAAATATGGGTATTCTTGATCGAAACAACCCACATTTCGTCTCTAAAGGGACTTGAAATAGGTGGTAACGGATTATTTCTACCCACATTTCGCCCCTATGGGGCTTTCGGCAAAGTTGAAAATAGACAATCAATCTATTCAGGTGGAATAAACTCAATACCACATGAATACTGACTCATTCATAGCCGATTACCTGGAAAAACACCAGCGACTCATCGCCAATCTCCCACAGGCAAAGATTGCGGAACTCATCGCCATTTATGAAAAAGCCTGGGCAGAAAATCGCCAAATGTTTGTCTGTGGCAATGGCGGAAGCGCCACCAATGCTTCACACTTCATCACCGACCTGAGCAAAGCCGCTTCCGACAAAATGGACAAACCCTTCAAAGGGATGTCGCTCAATGAACACCTTTCCTGGATTACTGCGTTGGGGAATGATTATTCTTATGAAGACATCTATGTACGGCAATTGATGAACTTCGCCCAAACTGGTGATCTCTTGATGCTCTTGAGTGTGAGCGGCAATTCGCCCAATCTGGTTAAAGCCGCCAAATGGGCAAAGGCGCATGGGGTCTTTGTGATCGCACTGGTCAGTTCCCGCCCTTGCCAATTGGCCGATTTGGCTGATTTTGTCATCGCCGTTGACGAGACCCATTATGGGCGGGTGGAAGATGCCCACATGGGGATTTGCCACATGGTTTGTTATGCTTTTATTGAAAAAAGCTAGGCATGAGTAATCTCAAAAAGGATATCCGATGGCGAGGTTAAACACCATGTTGTTGTTGGGGATTTTGTCGAGGTAAGGCACTTTTAGCGGAAAAGCAAAATCCAGGCGAAGCAACAGGATGGTAAAATCCAGTCGGAGGCCAAAGCCCGCATCGACGGCCAGTTCTTTCAAAAAATTGCTACTGAATTGTGCGCCCGGTTTTAGTGGATCTTCATTCAAGAGCCATACATTTCCGGCATCGACAAACAAAGCCCCTTCGGCAATGCTGAACAACTTGGATCGGTATTCGGAATTGAATTCAAGTTTGAGGTCACCCGACTGATCGGGTAAAAACAATACTGCCGGATTGTTCCGATTCGGTGGAATATAACGCCCTGGGCCAACGGTACGGCTACGGAAGCCCCGCAGGCTATTGTTTCCCCCCGAGAAAAACTGTTTGACAAAGGGCAATTGTTGGCTATTGCCATAAGGGTAGCCAAAGCCCAGGATGAGGCGGTTGACCCATTGACTGCGCTGGTCGGTTCGTTTGTAGTAGCGCAAGTCTATTTCTGCCTTGGCAAATTGGGCGAATTTCACCCCAAATAAAGTCCCTACTTCACCATTTTTCCAGTTGGAACCATTTACCAATCCGGCAATATTCCCCGCGATGTCCAATAGCCCATTGAAATAAATACCCGTCCGTCGATTGGAGCCAGCGAGTTCATTGTAGTTGTAATTGTAGTTGGCACCGACTATAAATTGCTCCTCCACAATTTTGGCCAGTGAAGGGTATTTTGCGATGCTATCCAGATACTGTTGAGCAATGGAAAGTGGCCTTACATAATTGAAAGTAAAGGGATTGAGCTGATGTTCTTTTTGCAGATTTTCTTTCCAGGTATACCCCAAGTTGCCGCGAAAGCTGTTGAGCGTGTATAAATTTTGTCTATTTAACAATTCATAACCCAATTGCAGGTTGGTTCTGGGCACAAATTCACTACGCCCCCGAATGTCCAAAAAAGGAACGACGAAACGAGGGATGCTCAAGGTAAGCTCCCCTCCTACCCGATCCGGATTTGATTTCCCAAAATTTCCGCTGACCTGCACTTCGGTGCTGCCGAATAAGTTCAGCGACAAATGTTCAGCGCCTCGAAAAATATTGCGGTGCCTCCAACCTAGCGTTATTTGTGAACCAACGAGGTTGTTGGTCTTTGAGGTTCCGGTAAGTTCTGCCCGCAAGGATTGTTTGGGCAGTGGAGTGAGGTAATAAAATGCGTTTAATTTGGCTTCATTGCTGTCCAGTACCGATTCAAAGCGATTTTTCACAAACTTAAAACTCCCCAGGTTGATCAGCCAACTGAGAGTGGTATTGTGCTCTTTTCGGCTGTACAAATCACCCGGCAGAAATTGCATGCTTTGTTCAAAAACCCGCTGCCGAAATAGTTTGGAAGAGTCGATGACATAATAGCCTCCTTCATACAATTCGGCATTGGCCAGGCTGGTATCCGGGCTGATGGTGGATAGGTTGTAATTGGGATAAATGTAAACGTTTTTGATCTCATAGGTTTGCCTGGCTTCGGCAGGAGCTTCCGGTTTTATCTGAATGTACAAGTCTACTTCGTAATTGCCGATGGTGCTATCAGTTTCGATGAGGAGGTATTCGCCGCTGAAATAGTAAAATCCCTTTTCTTTTAACTCAATGTCGATCCGAGTTCTTTCCCCTTTGATCAAGTCCAGGTTAAAAGGAGCACCTGGCACCAAGAGTATTTTGGGCTGTGTAGTGCGAATGGCAGTTCCTAGGATGCCACTATCGGCAGGAAAAGTAATACTTTTGATTTTATATTCAGGCCCAGTGCTTACAGTATATTCTGCGCTGGCCTTTTTGCCCTTCACCGTGGTGTCCCCCTGCACTTTTGCCTGAAAGAAGCCCCGGTTTTCGAGGTAATTGTCCAATATTCCAGCGTTGCGACCCAGTTTTACGGCGCTGAGCAAAACTGGTGCTTCGCCGTATTTGCGGCGCAACCAGGCGCCCAGGCCTTTTTTACTGCCCAGGTTGTACATCCACAGTTTAAAGGGCATACCCAAAACCCGGCTATTGGGCTTGGGTCTGGTGAGGTCTTCCAGGGTACTCTGTAGGGCTTTTTTTTGCTTGGAAGGAATCTCAGTGCGGGACATTTTTATCCTTGCACCAGTATATAGTGCGTCATTTTTGGGAACAGATTTGGTCGTGCTGCAGCCTGTCAGCAATAGGGCTAGGGTTGCCATGAAGGTATAGAGCCAGGGAACAATGCGCTTATTCTTCATCTTCAGGCTTTCTGGAAGTGTCAATAAAAGCAGGATCCAGGTCTTCTTTCTGGTTTGTAGGTGGATTGGCTGGCTTTTCGGAAGGGCTGTTGTGCTGTTCTATTGCTTTTCTTTCTTTGGTCGCTTTGCGCTTTAACTTTCTGCGCTCAAAAATTTCTTTGAATTGGTCGTAATCCACCGAAAGTACAAAGCCGATCCCTGTTTCGATCACATAACCATAGATTACTCCTTCATATTGGTTGCGCCGATAGGCCCTCAACAAGTAAGTTCCATCCTGAGAGAGGAAGTATTCGATGTTTAGATTGGGCGAAGCGCTACTGCCTCCGGTGCCTGTTTCATTGCTTTGGCGGCCTCCTTCGAGTTCAAGGTTGGTACCAATGGATACGTTCAACCTGTCGTTCAACAAACGTTTGGAGACACCAATGTTCAGGTCGGTTTTATTTTGCAAACTGCCCGAAGTATAGTCCTCCGACGAAACGATGTCAAAATTGAGGTCCACTCCAGCGATCAAACCACTGGCGAGGTTGTTCAATTGTTCGGTCAACATTTTGCTGACACTCTGGCGAGCCAGGGTCCCCGCATTGAGGATTCCGTCTGCACTTTCAAACGGATTTTCCGAGATGAATCTATTCAGCAAGAGCAAAGCAAAAACCTGTTTGTTGAGCTCGGAAGGTTCGGCTTTGAGCTGATTGAGGCGCATTTCTACCTGCCCAGCAATTTGATTGTCGATGCGCAATGTGCTTTCTTCCGGTAATACAATGTCGAAGGTGAGGGTCGGTTGCATCAGTGATCCATCCATATTCAGGTATACGGCAAAGGGCAATTTCTGGTGGTAACGGAGGTCAGTTTTGGCAGCAGAAATCTGATCCTGAACCAGCTCAACTGCCGAGGTATTGGCAATGTACACCGCCGTGATGTCTACCAGGGCATTGGTGGGTTCGCCAATCCAAGTGATTTTACTGCCTTTTTGAATGTCAAAACGCCGACGGAGAAAATTGAAGGACATCTCGTAGGCACCCTCATCCAATTCATAAGACCCCGTGAGGGTTATTTTTCCACTTTTGTCGACTCCCCCGTTCAGCACCGCTTCTCCTTGTAGGCGGAGAAAATCACCATTGCCTTCATCGATGACCAAATTCAGGATCGCTTTTTTGTCTATTTCAATGTTGACCGACACATCCATTCCAAGAAGATTGGTGGTGTTGAGTTTTTCTTTTTGGGTCAAGAACAAAGCGTCATTCAGGGGCGCATCTTTGTCCACAAAAACCACAATCCCGTCGCGTTCCACCACTCCAGGCTGCTCTTGTGGGATCACGGCGGTGAGGCGGGTGAGTTCATTGATGCGTAGGGTACCGTCTACTATCGGCGCAGTCTCGGTACCCGTGATTTTTAGATTGGTATCAAAAAAGACCTGGCCGTAATACATGTCATTGTTCTTTTTGGTGGTATTCAGCGCCCTAAAGTTTTTGGCCTGTAGGCTCAGGTCAAAGTTGTAGTTCAAATAGTTGGTTGTGTTGGCTACGCCATTGATGGTAAGCCTGTTTTCGGAGGAATCGCGGATGGTGAAAGAGTTGAACCGTAGCCCCTTGTTTTCTACTGCGATGATTTGTTCATTGTCAATTTTATACTCACTGTTGAGCATGCTGATGACCATGCTGGTCTCGTTGAAACCAAGTAGGCCAGCAAGGTCGGGGGAAGTGGGTTTATTGCCAATTTTTACATTGCCGGTTAGGTATCCTTTTCCATTGCTGATGGCCCCCATACTGATGCCTTCCAGCGTGCTCCATTGCAAACTTTTGATGGCCAGGTTAAAGTCCATGGTACTCTTGTCTTCCGTTTTGAGGTAATAGTTACCAGTGAGCGCTACATCGTTGCCACGCCCTTTGACGCTGACATCGGTGGCAAAAACATCGGCCTTCGGGTTACTTATTTTAGCATTGATGTCGCCGATGGTATCTCCTTGCACGGCCAGGTTGCTGATGGTTAAGTCGCTCGTGAAGTTCAATTGCTTGGTGATGTCATTCAAGACGATGTTTCCATTGAGGGTGCCATCCGCAAACAAAGAATCCACCTGCACGAACCCCGTTAGTGTAGATAGGCGAAATTTGTCAAACAGTACTTCCAGCGGGCTATTGGCACTGTTGTCGCGGCTATTGATGCTCAGGTGTTGATTGTTTTTACTCAAATCAAAATGCTGGGCATTGACCTGAGTGGGACTGAAGCGAATCTGATTGTCGCCATCGATCGTCCAAGGCTCGTAATTCAGCAATAAACTATCTGGATGAAGCGACAGGGCATAAAACCCTCCCGATTCCTGAGCAAAGAGCCCAGATAAGCGGTATTTGTCGCGTTTGGATTGATCATCGATCCCCAATGCAAAGTCTACCTCATTGTTGGCGATATTTGCCCGCAGTTGGGTGTTTTTCACAACGAAGATGTCGCCATTACCGATTTCCGCTACACTGGACTTGAATCGAATGTGATCACCCTGGGTTTCTGCGTCTAAGTTAAGCCCGATCATTCGATTGGTTCCATACGCAATATTGGGTGAGCTTAAATGGGCATTCCATCCATCGTGATTGGAAAAATGGGCATCAAGGGAAAGGTCATCCATATGCTGCAAATCGGGTAAAAAAGCCTGGATAGCGGCATGATTAGTGACGGCGGCCTGAATGGTAAAATCATACACCAGCGTACTGTCAGCGCTTGTACTATCCGTGATGGCATAATAAGGTTGGATGGCCTGGATAAAAATGTCTCCCAATTGGGTCAGTTTGTACTTGCCAATCAGGCTGGCGCGTGCAAAATCGGTGCTCAGGTTCAGCGACTGTTGGCCGTTTTTGTACCTGGCGACCAACTCAACGGAGTCAATCGCTGCCCGTTGATCGTTGCTGACCAACAAGGAATTGAGCAAATACAAGTGTCCATTCAAACTATCCAGATTCAAGGCTGGAACATCCGCATGGATAATGCCCCGATAAACGATTGGGTCGGTAGTCAGGTTTAGTGGGCCGGTCTTTATGCTGTCAATGTTTAGCGTTGCGGCAAAACATGGGTAAGCTCCGCCCAACTCCCCTTCGGCCTGAACTGTAAAGTGCAGATTTGGGTCTTTCATACCCCCACGTAGGTCAAACTGTTGCCTATCCAAAGTGGCATCCATCTGAAAATTGCGGTAGGTATATTTGTTGTAGAGGAGACTGGTGATGGCCCCTTTAAGGTGCACATTGGCTGTTTTTTGATCATACCCTTTTCCTTCCACTGCAAAATTGGCGCTGAGCAGCCCCATCGTTTCTGGCTGTTGGATGATGTTGCCTACCTGCAAGGCTTGTACGGCAATGGTGCCAGCGTAGACCGCTTTTTGGGAGCGGGCGGCATTGCTGATACTTCCATTCACTTGGGCGCTACCCAAGGAAGTGGTCAAGTCAAGGTCGGCGTCCAGCTTTGCTGCGCTGCCTTTTACTGACCCGCTGAGTGCCATCGTTTCGGGCAGCGTAATGTTGTCGGGAATGGTATTGGGTGGTACAAAGAGGAGGACGTCATTGCGGCTGGTGCTGAATTGACGAATGTTGAGGTCTACTGAAAAATGATCGGGGTCGGTCGCATTGTTGACGGTTCCGGAAAGGTCGGCCTGGGTGTTTTCAAAACCGCTGAACTGCAATTCCGGGATATTCAATCGCGCCAGACTTCCCCACATGCGGGTATTGAGTTCAAGAACTGCCTCAGGGTTTTTAAAAACCGCTTGGTCGGCAAGATAAGGTACAAAGGTCAGGAGGTCTTTTACTTGGATGCGGCTATCCTGAATGTCCAAATTGAGGCCCATCAGCTCTGGTTTCTCTTGAATCGCGGCGATGGACGGATAGCTGATGATGGCTCTGCGCCGGATGCTGGAACCTGGGGTTTTGAGCCATAATTTTTCCAGACGCACTTCATGTTCCGTATATTGAAAGTCTGCTTGCAATTGTTGCAGGGTAAATCCACTGCCTTCCACCATTTGCCCTTTGCTGATCTTTAGGGCAATGGTATCCTGGTTGTACAAAAAATTGTTGCCTTCTATGGTTAGGTTTTGAAAGTTTAAATGGGCGTAATCCATGCCGCGTGGCTGGCGAGCTTGGGTGTTATCGTTGTAAATCAGGTTGTTGTTGTTGAGGTAAACAACCGCTGTGGTGAATTTCCAAGGCGAATACTCGGTGCTTATTTCCTGGTCGGTTTGAGTCGTCAGTTTAATTGCCTGTGTCTCGGTTTTGGCATTCAGATCGATACGGCCAGTAAATCCACTGAGTTCCAGTTTGTGGAGAGCGATCAGGTTTTTTTCCAGGTCAATGGTTTTGGGAAAAACTTGCAGGTCTTTAAAGGTAAACTTCGTCTGCAGGGCCTCTTCTTCATTGCTGTAAGCCAAATCTACATCCTGGAGGCGCGTTTCCTGATTGATGAATTTGATGTATTCTGGTTTTTCATTGGATAGTTCAGCATCTGGATTTGTATTGATGGCAACTATTTCCAAAGGAGTGGTTTGTATAACGCTACCTCTTAACCCCCGAATGGCGATGCGGGGTACTTCGTATTCCAGTTTGTTTGGATCAATATGGGCCATACTCAGTTGTGCATGATCTAGCTGCACATCCACGTCATTCCCAGTGAGTGCATCCAAATAAATCAGGTGGATATTGTCCAGCGTCATTTTTTTGACAGCCATAATCAGGGCTGTGCTGTCTTCGACGGGTGTTTCTTCCTCACTCGCAAAGGCATCTATGATGAATTGGTAGTTGAATGGCTGATGGGATTTTGGTCGCTTCAGCTTCAGCGTAATGCCCTTTAAAACGATCTCATTGATTTGAATCCGATTGCTGAGCAACTGATACAGGTCAATGTCTACTTTCAATTGGTGACCAGCCAACAGGGTGTCTTGGTTTTGATCGGCCAGGTATACCCCTTCCAGAACCAGCATCTTGGGAAAAGTAAAATCCAAGCGCTGGATGGCCACGGTAGTACCTAGTTTTTGTTCAAGGTAAGTGACAACTTTTTTTCTAGCGAAATCCTGGACTGCTTTGATTTGGAGGAGCAAAAGCGATACGGCAAGCAGTAATAAAAAGGAGCACAAAAGCACAATGATTCCTCGGCCAATTTTGGCCAAAAGTGGTCTGCTTTTTTTTTGTTGCATCATTTGGTAGCACGGAATAGGAATGGACAGACTGCAAATTGGTGCTAAGTTTGCTGCACAAAACAAAACCACTATTAATCTAACCTTCCTTGGTAGTAAATAGTTGTGTTACAATTGGTTTGATTTTCGGATAAGTCATTTTAGCACAAAAAAGCCCTTTTCATCAATTATCCATTCTTCTTCTTTCAAGGTTTTTATTTCATCTTCTTTTGAAAGAACATTTGGATTTTCCGGGCGAAAATATTTGATGGTAAATTCTTCACTGCTGCTCGAAAACGATAAATGGGCTAGTAACTCATCTTTTTCACAAGAAGTGCAATAATACAAGAAGGTTTTGACATCAATCTGCCGGTTCAAATTGTCGAAGGTTATCAAGATTTCATGCCCTATCAACCCATCACCTTGTCTAAGATAAACAAGTTTATAGTTTTTGCGATAAGTAATGGTTTTTCCAAAGTATTTTGATTTTTCATGGTATAGTTGAGAGTCGTAAAAGTTAACTCTTTGGGCGACCATTGTTCTCGGAATGTAATCTCTTTGAATAATAAGGTTTTCAAATTCAATGAAGTGGAGGCTATCAAGTTTCTTTTTGTCTTTAACCGGGCTGGAAAAATCTATTTCATTGATGCTTGGGAACTGTTTTGAAAGGCGCACATAGTAATACCCGTTTTCTGTTTTGGCTCCATAATCCATGGAAGCTCCTGATTTGTAAATTTTGTTTTTGTACGAAAAAGAATAAGCGATTTTATAACCTGATTTCCCTGCATAGTATGTCCCTTGGGTCTTACCAATTGAAATATCGTAGAAATAAAGTAAATTATAGGAATGGAAGGTGAAATACCCAAAAAGTAAAAAGCCTAAGGCAAGTCCAACACCTATTTTTTCAATTGACTTTCGCCCACCATAGGCAAAAAGTAAACATATTAAACATCCTGTAATTCCTATAATTAAACCTCTGTTTAATTCTTGATCCATTATCCCTAATTCTTAGGGGCGTAAACAGTTCGTCATCCGAAATTTTTGATAGAACAAACCGCGGATGCGGTTGAATTTATAATAGCCCCGGTCGTCCGGGGTCAGTCGGTACCAAATGGTTTCACAACCGCGGATGCGGTTG
>JAIYAV010000052.1 GCA_027488855.1 Saprospiraceae bacterium | reverse complement strand
GGTAGAAATGATGTCGTCGTAATATTCTTCCGAAGTATCGAGGTTGTGGTTGTAGGCGTACAGGCCTGCATTGGCAAGGCGTTTGGCCTGGTGCTCGTTGAGCATGCCCAGGGTGCAACACACTTCCATATCCAGGCCACGCACCGTTTTGACCAATTCGATGACGTGGTCAAAATCGGCATCGTCTTTGACTGAACGCCAAGCGGCACCCATACACAAACGGGAAGCACCAATAGCCTGCGCTTGCAATGCCGCGGAACGAACGGAATCCACACTCATCATGGGTTCATTTCCGACACCCGTATGATAGCGGGCGGCCTGTGGGCAATAGCCACAATCCTCAGGGCAACCACCTGTTTTTACCGAAACCAAAGTGCTGATCTGCACTTCACGGGGATTGTGGTGCTGGCGGTGCACGGTGGCCGCCTGAAAAACCAGTTCCAACAAAGGAGTATGATAAACTTCCAGGATTTCTGCTAAAGTCCAGTGTTTTTGTGTTTCAGCCATGTTTGAGTTTTTAAGTCGACAATTTTGTCCCAATTACTGCACTACGGTGCCTTTTGCTCGGAGGACATGAATTGCCACGTGCTTTAGCGCGTGGATCGGGATTACCCTCTTAATCGGGCTTTAGCCCAAGCCTTGATTTTAAGCCAGGGCTAAAGCCCAAATTCTAGGTTGTCCGATGCCCCCAGGCTGAAGCCTGGGGCAATTCATGTCCTCCGAGCAAAATGTCGAGTGTATGCTCAACTACTTGTTTCCTTTACGCAGCAAAATGCTGACCGAATTCCCACCAAACCCCTGGGCATTGACCAGAATGGTTTCGGGTGCCGGGATTTCCGTGGTAGCGGCGGCAAGATAGGGAATTCCAATAAATTGACCGTGGATTAACATCAGTAAGGCAAATTCCAAACTCAGGCCGCCTGAAGCGCCCAGGGTATGACCCAATTTCCATTTGTTGTTGGTCACCGCTGGCATGTCCTGGCCAAATACCGCTTGAATGGCGTGCATTTCGGTGGCATCCCCTTGTTTGGTGCCGGGTGCATGGGTGACCACTACATCCACTTTGGGGCAACCCGCCTCTTCCCAGGCCATGCGCATAGCCCGTTGCAAGCCATCCGCATTTTTGGTGACATTGGTAGGAGTCCCGCCCCATTCGGTGGTGAAGCCGATGCCTTCGATCCAGGCGATGGCTTCGGCAGGGTCTTTTTCCATACAAAAACAAGCCGCTCCTTCCCCCAAGGCCATCGTATTCGCCGTTTTTTCCAAGTCCAAAGAACGCACCGGATAATCATAATCATCCACTCCGGCCATGATGCGCAAGGCTTTCATTTGGGCGATGGTGAAGGGAGTTAAAGGGGCTTCAGTCCCGCCAGCCAGGTAGCGTTGCACGCGACCACTTTCCAGCCAGGTCATTCCACTCAGGATAGCGTGGAGAGCGGTACTACAGGTAACCGAGTGCTCGGCCACCATGTCTCCGCTGCGCAAGTGATAGCCCACCCAGGAGGAAAGATTGCCCAAAGTGGTCAATGGGGAAGTCATGGGTGAAAGGCCACCCTCAATGCCACCTTCCCATTGCTGGTGGTAATGCTCCCAGGTGTTGGTTGCACCGCGTGAGGAACCAATTTGAATGCCCAAACCTGATCCCGCTTGCCAACTTGCACGTGATACCGCCTGTTCGGCAGCCGTAATGGCCAGCAGTACCGAGCGATCCACCTGAAAATAGTGTTTGTCGCTGGCACACAATTTTATGATCCTGGACTCTGCCGCTACGGGCAAACGCCCCATCCAGTGGCCGTAAGCGTCCTGTACGAGGTAATGCCGTGCTGTTTGGAGATAGCTGCTCCAGGGATCAAAACCCAAAGCGGAAATACTGCCCCAGCCGGTTATGCCGATTTTACTCACCATTTTTGATTTCGGATTGCAGATTTCGGATTTCGGACTCGGTTACAGTTGAAGGCTGCCGAGATCCGCAATCCCAAATCCCAAATCGAGTGCTTTTTCAATCGCCGCATACACCTGATCCAACTGGACATCAGTGATGCAATAAGGCGGCAGAACGTACACCACATTTCCCAAAGGCCGCAAAATTAAACCATGCTGAAGGAAAAATCGGTACAAATGGTCTCTTAAATTATTAAAATAACCGCTGCTGCTTTCGGTCTTGAATTCGATGGCCAAAATGGTGCCGGTTTGGCGTGCCTCTTTTACCTGGTGATGGGTTTTGATTTTGTCCAAAAAAGCCGCCTGCCGCTGCACCAATCTTGCGATATTTTGTTGGGTCTCTGTGGACAACATCAGATCCAAACTGGCCAAAGCCACCGCGCAACCCAGGGGGTTTCCCGTAAAGGAATGCCCATGGTAGAGTGCTTTGCTTTTGTCGTCGGAATAAAAAGCCTGATAAATCGCTTCGGTACAGGTGGTCAGCGCCATGGGCAACATGCCCCCCGTTAGTCCTTTGGAAAGGGCGATGATGTCGGGTTTTTCGGTACAGTGTAGGGTGGCAAACAGTTTGCCTGTACGGCCGAATCCGGTCATTACCTCATCTGCGACGCACAAGGCACCATATTTTTTACACAAGGCCATCAATTGATCCAATACCTCCGGGGAGTACATCAACATCCCGCCTGCCCCCAAAACCAGGGGCTCAAATACAAAAGCGGCGACGTCGCCTTTTTGCAAATGGGCTTCGAGGGCTTGCAGACAAGCCGCCTCTTGACCGGGTACGGGGGTAGGAATCCGTTCGACCTGGTACAAAAAATCCTGAAAGGCATCGTAAAAGGACAAATCGCCGCCTACCGACATGGTACCAAAGGTATCCCCGTGGT
>JAIYAV010000381.1 GCA_027488855.1 Saprospiraceae bacterium | reverse complement strand
AACCTTCGTGGGGCAGCGGCGAACCCGTCACCCCAATCGAACGCAGGTGCTCCAATCCAAAACTGGCGGGCTGAATCCCCCCTTTGATGCAAGACAAAATATAGGCAGCGCTGGTACCAAAATGGCTGATGCGCAAGTCCGCAGCCATTTTCCACAATACATTCATATCGGGATACCCGGGGCTGCCGTCGTACAACACAATGGTCGCCTTGGCCAGCAGGGCCGCCTGCACAAAATTCCACATCATCCAGCCCGTGGTGGAATACCAGAAAAACCGTTCGCCGGGTTTGACATCGTTGTGAAAATGCAGGTACTTGAGGTGTTCGAGCAGCATCCCGCCCTGGCTATGGGTAATCGCCTTGGGCAAACCCGTGGTGCCTGAAGAATATAGGATCCAAATGGGATGGTCAAAAGGTACTTTGGTGAAGGCTAACTCCACGCTTTGGTTTTGGAGGATGGTCTCCCAAGCGCTGCTATGGGGTAAATCCAGCTCAAACTCCTCCACATAAGGGATCAGTACCGTATCCAGCAAAGTAGGGAGCTGCGCTTGCAACTGCTGGATCTCCGCCCGTCGATCAAATTTTTTCCCACCATAATAATAGCCATTCACAGCAATCAAGACTTTGGGCTCGATTTGTACAAAACGTTCGAGTACACTGCTGGCCCCAAAATCGGGCGAACAGCAGGACCAAACCGCACCGATGGACAGGCTTGCCAAGAGTGCCACCGTCGCCTGCGGGATGTTGGGCAGGTACCCAACGACCCGATCACCGGGCTTTACGC
This sequence comes from Saprospiraceae bacterium, assembly GCA_027488855.1. GTDB lineage: Bacteria > Bacteroidota > Bacteroidia > Chitinophagales > Saprospiraceae > Haliscomenobacter. The sequence continues at coordinate 29,172 of JAIYAV010000381.1, read as the reverse complement.
CCATGTACAATAGGTGTGCTCGCAATGCAGCTACCTGAGTTCGCAATTCAGCCCAAGTTATTTCTTGTCGCGCAATGTGTTCAGCTTGAAAAATAATCGCAGGAAAACGATCATCGGCACGGCGAAAAATCTCCTCGGCATAGTTGAGCAGTGCGCCTTCAAACCAGCGGGTATGGGGCATCTCGCCCTGCATGGCTGCGGAATAAGTCCAGTCCAGCTCAAAGTAGCCCAGCAAGGAAGTCCAAAATTCGGCAGGCTGATCCACCGACCATTGCCAGGCGGAGGTATAATTTGCAGGAATGGCGAGACCTGATTCTTTTTCGAGCCAGTTCAGGTAATCGGTCAGGTTGGTTTGAGCGATCCACTCCGAGGAGGGAGTCCAGCGCAGGTGGTTGTCCATGAGGTTTTTTTAAAAACAAAAAGGCAACCCTGATCGAAACCCGGATTGCCCTTTTGATTCAAGCAAAAAATAACGTAGAATAATCCGATCGGTTAGTTAACCGAGTCAGAAAGTTCTTTGCCAGGCTTGAATTTTACCACTTTTTTGGCATCAATTGTGATGGTTTCACCAGTTTGTGGGTTGCGGCCAGAGCGAGCGTCACGTTTGGAAACAGAAAAAGTACCGAAACCGATTAGGGTTACTTTTCCGTCGCCTTTCAATTCGGCAGCAATACTGTCCAAAACGGCATTCAGCGCGTCAGTTGCTTGGGCTTTGGTAATCTTCGCGCCTTCAGCAATTTTGTTAATCAGATCTCCTTTATTCATCTCAAAGGGTTTTGATTAAAAAATAATTGGTGTCAAATTTAGGGGCTCTCATTTTTAAAACCAAGTTATTTTTGGTAAAAAACCCGAAAAACCTAGATTTTACAAGGGCTTTCGAGCGTTATACCCTCATTAACGCAAAAAAACAGTAGTTATGTTACCTAAATTTGGAAAAACTTTTGCTTTGCCGTCCAATTTGGCGCTTCTCTTGCTTTGTATTTTCTGCGTAATGGGCAGCGCGGGTAGTTTTAGTTGCAGCCGCAAATCAGGTTGCCCGGCCGTAGATACCGTCAGTTCCCGCATGGCTGGCGGCAAAGAAATGCCCAAAGCCAAACGCTCCAAGAATAGTGGTCTTTTCCCAAAAGGGTTTAAACGATAGTTTGGCACAGTTCCAGGAGCACGCCGTTGGCTGACTTGGGATGGACAAAGCAGACCAGCTTATTGTCGGCACCGCGTTTGGGTTCCGCATTGAGGAGTTGAAAACCCTCTTTGCGCAGACGCTCCATTTCGGCATAAATGTCATCGACTTCAAAAGCGATGTGGTGCAAGCCTTCGGGCTTTTTTTCCAGGTATTTGGCGATGGCACTATCCGGATGGGTGGCTTCCAGCAATTCGATTTTTGCCTCTCCGGTTTGCAAAAAAGAGGTTTTGACGTGCTCAGAAGCTACTTCCTCTTCTTTGTATGGTGCCATACCGAGGAGTTTTTCAAAATGAGCGTTGCTGTCTTCCAGGCTTTTTACGGCAATGCCGATGTGTTCGAGGCGCAAAATCATGTAAAAAACGTTGACAAGTTTAGGGTTGAAAAGTTTAGAGCTTAAACAAGATAGGCTTTTTATTTTGCGGCGTAAACTTTTAAACTCTTCAACCCTAAACTTTTCAACTCTTCCAAAATGCATTTACCTTTGCAGCAAATTTTTAATGCTGATAAAAAAACTGTTCCCGGAAGAAAAGAATCTTCATGGGCTGGCGTTTTTGTTTTCATCTCAACACTCGGTGCAATAAACATACAATGGTTGAAGTCAAAATTCTCTCAGGAACCAATTCCAGTTATTTGGCGGAAAAGATTGCCGATTATTATGGCAACCCGCTTTGTGATGTAAAAATGAATCGTTTCAGCGACGGCGAAATGCAGCCAGTCATCAATGAATCGGTGCGGGGCGCTTACGTCTTTTTTATCCAATCTACGTTCCCCCCTGCTGAAAACATGATGGAATTGTTGCTGCTGATTGATGCGGCCAAGCGGGCTTCCGCAGGTTACATCACTGCCGTAATTCCCTATTTTGGTTACGCCCGGCAAGACCGCAAGGATCAGCCTCGGGTTCCCATTTCTGCCAAATTGATTGCCAACTTATTGGAAGCAGCCGGGGCCAATCGGATCATGACGATGGATTTCCACGCGGATCAAATCCAAGGATTCTTCGACATTCCCGTGGATCACCTCAAAAGTGAAGCCATTTACATTCCTTATTTGCAAGAACAAGGAATGGACAACATCATTTTTGCTTCACCCGATGTGGGTGGGGTAAAAAGAACCCGCGCTTACTCCAAACACTTCCGCACCGAGCTGGTGATTTGTGATAAATACCGCGAAAAAGCGAACCAAATTGCCGGGATGACCGTGATTGGAAATGTGGAAGGCCATGATGTCATTTTGGTGGATGATATGGTGGATACTGCCGGTACCCTGTGCCGGGCTGCCGACATCATTATGGATAAAGGAGCGACCAGTGTGCGCGCCATTTGTACCCACCCGATTCTTTCAGGGAAGGCATACGAAAACATAGAAAATTCGTCGTTGACCGAGTTGATTGTGTGTGATACGATTCCATTGAAGCAAAGTTCACCTAAGATTAAAGTGTTGTCGACTGCGAAGTTGTTTGCGCGGGCGATTCGGAATACGCATGAGCATCGGTCGATATCCGCGCTCTTCGTAGACTAGAGCCAAGGCTCTAGTCTACTTCCCACGACTGAAGTCGTGGGTTGGGGCAGAAGGGTGGCCTCCCACGGATAAATCCGTGGGTTGGCGATCTCCTAGAGGGAACGAAAGGCCAACACACCCACACGATCACACTTCACACTTTCACACCCATTCTTACCTACCCCACGAATTTATTCGTGGGAAGGTATAATACTACTCAGCCCATGAATTTATTCATGGATTATTCAAAAAGTTTTTATCTTTGCGTGCCCTAAGCGAAGGCTTGGGGATCTAACGTATTATTAACCATACATTTGTCTCAAATCATGGAAACAATTGCTATCAATGGCCAGTCTAGATCTGGCTTGGGCAAAAAGCCATCCAAAGATTTGCGGAACGATGGCCGAATCCCGTGTGTATTGTACGGAGGGCAGGACGTAGTTCATTTTTCAGTTACACTGAACGACGTCAAAAACCTCATCTATACACCAGATTTCCGCGTTGCAAATCTGACTGTTGACGGTGCAACTTACCGTTGTATCGTAAAAGATTACCAAATGCACCCACTGACCAGCAATTTGACCCACATCGACTTTCTGAGTCTGGTTGATGGTCAAAAGGTAAAGCTGGAAGTACCAGTGCGCACCAAAGGTGTTTCTCCTGGGGTAAAACTCGGGGGTAAATTGCAGCAAAAACTGCGCCGGGTGAAGGTAAAAACCTTGCCAGAGGAAATGGTTACCGAGCTTTTTATCGACATTTCTCCTTTGGATTTAGGCCAGTCTTTGCGGGTTCGCGACATCCAGGTTCCAGCAGGAATCGAGCTGTTGAACGCACCAAGTATTCCGGTGGTTACCATCGAAATTCCACGTGCATTGCGTTCTGCTGCTGCTGCTGAAGCAAAAGATCCTAAGAAGAAGAAATAAGAAGGAATCTTTCTTTTTCAGGGGGTTGTTCGACTTTTATCAAGTTGAACAACCCTTTTTTTATTTCTCCAAGAACGAAAATGTTATCAAGGCGTTAAGAAAAGAGATGTATTTTTGCTTCTCATCGAAGCAATGTGAACAATAACTGTAGTCTTTTGGAAAAAGTGGTATATGGCTGTTGCAATAAAAATGAAATTAAACGAGAAGCTTTATCTGCGTGACCCTCAAGAAACCAAGTTGGGACGAAACATCATCCAACACAGTATCTTGATGATCGACGAAATGGGCTTCGAAGACTTTACCTTCAAAAAACTAGCCGAGCGAATTGAGTCTACCGAAGCCTCAATTTATCGCTATTTTGAAAACAAACACCGCCTTTTGCTTTTTTTGCTGAGCTGGTACTGGGAATGGGTAAAGTATTGCATTGAGCTCAGAATTCTCAATGTTGAGGATCCTATCCGTAGGTTGAAAATTGCTTTGGTTACCCTAGTAGAAGCCGCACACCGAGATGATCCCAATACCGAACACGTCAATGAAGCGGTACTTCACCGCATTGTTATTTCCGAATCGGCCAAAGGGTATTATACCAAGCAGGTTGATGTAGAAAACCAACAAGGTTTGTTTCTGACCTATAAATCCTTGAGCAAAACCATACAGGCCATCATCGAGGAAATCAACCCTCAGTTTCCCTATCCGCGGGCTCTAGCCAGTACATTACTTGAAATGGCCAAAAGTCACGTCTTTTTTTCAGAACATCTGCCCGCTCTGACCGATATTTCTTTTAAAGCAGGAAATAGTGAAGAGCAGGTGCAAAAACTATTGATCCATTTTGCCTTTGGCTTGCTGGGCATCAGTCAATTTACCGAACAAAAAGTAAATGGGCAACCAGCAGCAGTTTAATTCGTCTTTTTTGAGAAACCTTTATCTTTACATTTGAATGAATCATTCTGGTTCTTCGATACAACTATAAAATTCCCGCATCATCATGCAAATCAAAAGATCAGCTACTGCCCATTGGGAAGGCTCCGGCAAAACCGGCATTGGCACCATGGCCACCCAAAGTACCGTATTGCACGATACCCATTACAGCTACAATACCCGTTTTGAAGACGGTATTGGCACCAACCCCGAAGAGCTCATCGGCGCAGCACACGCTGGTTGTTTTTCGATGAAATTGGCGTTTGTGCTCCAGGCTGCTGGCTTTACTGCCGATAGCATCGACACCAAAGCTACCGTCATCCTTGAAGCTGGTGCCATCACCACAGTGCAATTGGAGACTTCCGTGAAAGTAGCGGGAGTGAGTCAGGCTCAATTGGAAGAATACACGGCTGATGCAAAGGCGAACTGCCCGGTATCCAAGTTGTTGAATGCTGAAATCACGCTGACGACTACTTTGTTGTAATGATTGTTAAGATCAAAACTGGCGTTGAGTTGGCAAATTGCCCTCAACGCCAGTTTTGTTTACCTTAAAACTTGTCTAAATTTAAGAGATCGAGCTGCAAAGAGCCCATTAATTCATGATTATTCTAGTTTGACTATTTGAAACCTTTTAACCATTTGAGGTGCGTCATAAATCAAAAAGGTAATCTTAATCTCGTAGTTTTTACCGTATTCTAAATTACCCGTAAAAAAATCTGTGCGCACATCCCCGTCGTAAGGCTTGAGATAGTTAATTGATAAAGGAAATAAACCAATCGACTTATCGATTACCTCAACGCGAACAAAATTGAAGTGATGCGTGAATGAAGTAATTGTCAAATCAAATTCATCTCCCTCAATTTCATAAAGTATCATGTCTACATTCGGTCCGTCAATGTCATCAACAACCACGGTATTGGTTCGTACTCCAGACACGGTCGCGGTTTGTCCGGAAAGTAAGCTGGTCAGCAATAAGCTAAAGAGCATCAAAAAGATAGTTGCCAAATAATGTTTTCTCATGTCAATTGAATTTAGCTTTTAACAATCCAATATATTTTCTCCTGCGCTCTGTTTAAAAGAAAAATATCCAGTAGGCTCGGACGCAAAAAATAATACATTGCTTTCAATACCATAATTTAATCAGAATGAGTTGAGCTTAATTTGATTTTTGACATGCCAAAACCTGTAAATACTCATTGCGTGAACCTTTTTAGATTTCTAGCTGGCTACAACAATTACAATTTCCTAATTCTTCGGCAATTTCTTCCTCTCCTCCCAATCCACCACCACTTCCAAATCCCAGTTGGGCCTTAAAGCCTCCAGGTCACGAATGTAGATCGGCTCCGGCTGGCGGTGTTTAAAATAGTTGCCGGTGTTCCACTCTCCATTGCGGTTTTGATCTTCGAAAAGGCGAACTTTATAGGTGGACGGCTCCATGACCTTGTAAATAAACCGAGCCTTGCTTTTGCCATCAATCACTTCACGTTTTTCCCATTCCGTATTTTCACCCAACAGCAGCTCCATCACGTAGTGGCGGGTGGAGTCCAGATTTTCAACTTTGAGGTCGATGTTGCCGTAGTTTTTACGTGGCATGGCCTGGAAATTGTACCGCACGGTATCCCTGAAGCCCAGGGCGTAAATGTCCCGTACTGCTCCGGGTGCAAAACGCAACTGGTATTTGCTGGACTCGTTCCAGCGGTATTGCAAGATGAGCTTGCGGGAATTGAGGCTGTCAATTTCGATCATGGAGGGGCTAATCTGGCGCAGACTGTCTTCTACCACAATCAATTTGGTGATGTCGAAACTGCTCAAGGGATGATTAAAAGTGAGGATCAGCGGTTTTTCAGGATTCAGTCGCTGAAATTCTTTTAGATCGGCATTTTGCAAGGTGAGTTTTGCCGTACGCAGGTAAGTCTCCGGGGCAAAGGTTTTGATGCGCAGGGTGTCTTTGAAGGTGCTGTCTTGGCGCACATCCAGCGACCAGTTGGCCGCAGTGCTGGTTCCAGCGTACCAGACCTTGAGGGTATCGCGTACAATCTCGGTGCGCAATTGAAAACCTGGGGTCACCGCCGCAATTTGCACATCTTTCGGAGGCTGGTTGAACTGCAAATTGACCAAACCATAACGTTTGGCATCGGTATTGAGCAAGCGTAAAGCAGGTATTTCTGTAAAAATCCGCAAGCTAAGCTGGGAGTTGGTATCTACACCGGTACGAACCAGGGAGTCCGCAAAAGCGATTTTTTCATTAGCGGCATCATATAGGTAAGGCTGATTGGCGTCTTCAAGGGCAAATACTTTGAACTCACCCTCGCGCATGTTTTTGATGCTGTATCTGCCTTCTTTATCGGTTTTGCCAAAATACAGTGGCCGTTCTTTTTTGACAATCGAATCGTTGAGCTTGCTGTACACCATCACCAGGATGTTCTCCAGTGGTTTTTGGGTGATGAAATCGCGTACTTCGCCTTGCATCCCTAGTGAATCCAGGATAGGGCCAGTCGAAAACACAAAGCGCAAATCTTTGGCCGCATTGCCTTCCGTAAGGTCTTTGATGGCTTCACCCAGGTTGATGGTGTAGGTTACATTTTCCTGCAATTCTTCCCGGTCGTCAAATTCAATGACCAGCACTTTTCCTTTCAATTTCAACAAGGTTCCCATGTAGCGAATGGGTGGGGACACCACCACCTGTTTGGCCACATCCTGAGGCTGTTGAATCCATTCGTTAAAAACGATTTCGATGGGTTGTTTTTTAAAATTCACCTGATAGTTGGCCGTACTGCGGGGGGTGTCGATTCGGGGAGGTGTTTCGTCCTTGGGTCCACCAAGAGGGGGTTGAGGGGTTGCACAACTGTACAAAGCGACCCAAAGAATGCCCAAAATGCGGATTAGTCGTACCATCATTCGCTCAGCGTTTGTTTGCCGCGAAAATAGTAAGTAAGTAGCTAAAACTTTCGTTTTTATATTTTACTTAACTTTGGCCTTGCAAGTGAAGCAAACTAAGAACCCATGAACCGATTATTACTACTAGCATTTTTTTTAGGGTTTGTTACTGTCGGGTTTGCCAAAACGGCCAATGCTCTGGCCGATACTGTTTTTGTACAACGCTACGATACCTTATGCCAGGGCGATACTTTAAAACTTTTTGGCCGAATTTATACCCAAACGGGTAAATACCGTTACAACAAGCCCCCTCTTAAACCTACCCGTGATACGGCGATCATCATCAATTTGTGGCTGCGCCCCCGCTACAATACAACACGTTTTGACACCCTTTGTCAGGGTGAACAAATGGTGATTGGAACTCAGCAATTTTCGAGCTCAGGCACCTACACGATTGCTTTTCCAGCCAATAAACGACGCTGCGATTCAATTGTAAAACTCCATTTGTACATTTTACCCATCTACACCCAGCGAGTGAAAGTGCCTCTGTGTATGGGCGATACCATGCGACTGGGCACCGAACGATACTACTACCCTACCCTGGCTACGCTGCGTTATAGCTCCAAAAATGGCTGCGACTCTGTGGTGCAATACGACATCAAAATGTTGGACACCTTTCGCACTCAACTCAATGCGGTGGTTTGCAAAGGGGAAAAAGTAAAAGTGGGGAACAATAGTTTGATAGCCAGTGCTAGTGGTGCGTATTTTTACAATTACGGCCCAACCGACTTGCGCTGTGATTCGCTGATTGAATTAAAACTCCAGGTGCAGGATACTTTTTTGACCCAGGTCCAGGAGCGAATTTGCCCGGGTCAAACCCGCCAATTGGGGCCTTTAAGCGTAAAGACCTCTGGGCTATATCGGTATACTTTCCCGCCCAATCAACGGCGTTGTGATTCTACTGTACTCCTGGATTTGCGCATCCTGCCCCGCCAGGAAATTAATCTCCAGCGGGAAATATGTGAAGGGGACACCTTAAAAATTGGGCCGGAAAAATTTTCCCGCGCTGGTGCCTACCTCATTGGTTTAAAAACCCGAGAGGGTTGTGATTCCATCATCAATGTAAACTTGAGGCTCCGCTCGCGAATTCGAAGCAGCCTATCTGAAGTAATTTGTAATGGAGATACTTATCTTTTCGGGGCACGCCGATTGAGTCTGCCGGGCATCTATTTTGATACTTTGAGTTCACGCATCACGGGTTGTGATTCGATTGTACGCTTGGATCTCCAAATGGCATCTTCTGAACGTAAGGTCATTAATGCCGCTATTTGCCAGGGGCAGAGTTATTCATTTGACAGTAGGAGTATACGCAATCCGGGTATTTATTTGGATACCTTGCGTAGTCCTGGTAATTGTCCAGTTGTGTTTGAACTGCACCTCAAGGTAAATCCGGTTTTTCAGCAAAACGTACAAGCAAGCATTTGCCAGGGTAGCAGCTATCAAATTGGATCTACCATTTACACCAAATCTGGTTCTTACACCAACCGCCTCAAAAGTGCCCTGGGTTGTGATTCTACGATCCTGCTACAACTCAATGTATTGCCCACTTACCGCGATACCATGCGGACTTCGATCTGCGTGGGGGATACCTTTCGCTTTGGACAACTCAAATTGTACAAAGCAGGCGCTTATCCCATTCGTTTCAATACCCGCAATGGTTGTGATTCGATTTTAGTGGTCAAAATTGTACATTACCCCATTCAGAGCGACACTTTCCCAGTGTCTTTGTGTGCGGGCGACACCTTCAGGCTGGGGCGATTGAAGTTTCACCAAACGGGTATGTATCCCATTGCCCTGCGCGACCGCAATTCCTGTGATTCTACCTTGTACATCCAGGTCACCAGCCATCCCCGGTATCAACTACAGTTTAACCAACAGGCTTGTGAGGGCAGAGTGATTCGTTTTGGAAAGCAAGTACTGACGCGTACTGGAACCTATATCGAGACCTTCCGTTCCCGGGCAGGATGTGATTCTGTGGTCACCCTGCGGCTTAATTTGGAACCCGTTGATACCACGGTAAAACAAGGTGGTCTTTTATTGAGCGCCTCCATTGCCAACAACATCCGAAAGTATGAATGGCTGGATTGCACTACGCAAAAAGTGGTTTCGCCTCTGTCCAGTCCCTTCTTTTTGCCCGAAAGAAATGGTCGTTATGCTGTTCGTTTATATACCGATACTTGTGTGTATACTTCCGGCTGTCATACGGTGCAAGTCAGCACGGCCGTTCGGCAGTTTGATTTTTCCCAACAAATCCAGTATTACCCCAATCCCAGCCGCAGTGAACTCCACTTAAAACTCCCTGTTACGCTGACCGGGCACTACCAATTGACCTGGATCAACAGCAGCGGAAAAGTGATTTATGTAGAAAAAAAATGGCTGAATACCGAAAATGAATTCAACACAGAAAGGCTCGGCAATGGCTTTTATTTGTTGCGTTTGCAAAAAATAGACGAAAGTGCATGGGCTGTTTTGAAGTTTATCAAAGCAGAGTAAGCAAATAAAAAAATGTAAATTTATGCTATGAATACGGTACTCCTTAAAGAAACGGCAGCTTTTGAATTTACCTCAGTCGCGTGGAGGGAGGTAGAGCTCCGTAAATGCCAGAACTATCATTTGGGCATATTTTTGAAGCAAAAAATCAATTTTGAAGACTTTGGCTCTAAAATAACAAGCATTCGCTTTTTACCTATTATAGTTCCTGATGAGGTCAAGAAATTCTACCCCAATGAAATCGTTCATCATCGGAGTAGAAACCAACTCGGACTCTACTGGCAAATGGACTACGACCGCATCATGCGATCCTCAATACCCGAATGCAAAACCTACCTCGCCGACTTCTTCCTCGAAGTTCTAGAAATAGCCAAAGCCACCAAACCCATCCGCGGCTTTGACTATGATGGCTTTATCGCTGCCGTCAAAGCCGTTCTACCCGAATGGTTGGCGCAAGAACCGGAACTTTAATCCATTTTTTATCCCAAAAAACCTACTTTAGCCTTTATAAGTAGTGGGGCAAAAACAAGTGTTCATTTTTCTTGAGCCAAAGGATTAGATAAGACACTTGAAATGAAGCGTTTACTTATCTAATCCTTTGGCAAAATGAACACTTGTTTTTTGTCGCCCATAAATTTCGCACGACATGAGAACCTGCATCAGTACGCTGCTGTTTTGCTGCGTGGCACATTTTGCCCTTGCCCAGGCCTTGGCACCTCAGCTCCTTGCCACTGAGTCCGGTGAGTACATCGGTACCGTTCAAAAACAAACCTTTAAGTACTTCTGGGATTTTGCCCATCCGGTTTCCGGCCTGGCCCCCGAGCGCAATGCTACGCCCAACATAGTAACCAGCGGAGGCAGCGGTTTTGGAATCATGGCCATTGTAGTGGGTACTTACCGGGGCTGGATCAGCCGCAATCAGGCCGTAGAGCGCATGTTAAAAATCACCCGCTTTTTGGAAAAAGCCGAACGCTTTCACGGTGCCTGGTCGCATTGGTTGGATGGAAATACGGGTAAAGCGGTTCCATTCAGTCGTTATGACGATGGGGGCGATCTGGTGGAAACAGCTTATTTGGTCAATGGCTTGCTGGTCGCGCGTTCCTATTTTGATCAAAACAGCAAAGCCGAAATCGAACTGCGCAGCCGCATCAACAGCCTGTGGCGAAGTGTAGAATGGGACTGGTACGTCCACAATGGCCTCCTGCACTGGCATTGGAGCGCCAATCATGGTTGGAAAATGAACCACGCCATTGGAGGCTACAACGAGTGTTTCATCACCTACATCCTGGCCATGGCCTCCCCTACCCACCCGATTACCCGTCAGGTGTACGATGATACCTGGAAAAAAAAGGAAGCCAGCCATTTTATCAATGGTAAGGAATATTTGGGCTATACTTTGCCCCTGGGATTCGACTGGGGCGGACCACTCTTTTTTGCACATTACTCCTATTTGAGCCTGGATCCGCGTTGGATGGAAGACGAACATACCAATTATTGGACGCTCAACCTCAATCAAACCATGATCAACCGGGCGCATTGCATCGAACGGGCACCTAAGGCTTATGGTTATTCGGAGCGCAATTGGGGTTTGACGGCCAGCGACAATCACGAGGGGTATAATGCGCATCAGCCCACTGATGATAATGGTACGATTACGCCATCTGCGGCCTTGTCTTCTTTTCCATATACGCCCTATTATGCCTATCAAGCCCTGATCTACTTCTACAAACAGCAAGGCAACCGCCTTTTTGGGGAATATGGTTTTTACGATGCCTACAATGCCAAAGAAAACTGGTATTCCAACCAATACCTGGCCATTGATCAGGGGCCGATTGTGATCATGATTGAAAATTACCGTTCAGGGCTGATCTGGAAAATGGGGGCAAAAATTCAGGAAATCCAAACTGCTCTACCAAAAATGGGCATCAAACGGCCGGATTACCCCACTGGCTTCTACATCTACACACCCGAAGTGCGATCCGGAATGGTACACATCATGAAACACGCCGATGAAGGAAAATACATTTTGGATTTTTACACGGCAGGAACTGAAGCGGTGAGTGTGAGTTTGACCCACAATAAAACTGGACAAACGCAGGTTCTGGCAGATAAAAAGGCATTCACTCCTGGGCCGCAGCAATTGCGCTTCTCTTCAGATTACGGCGATTACACGGTTCTTTTGACTCAGGGGGCTAAAGAAATTAAGCTCAATTTGGGCTTGCGGTAAAACCTTATTTGCTGCAAAAAGTTATACCTCTTCAGCAAGTATGAGCAACTATGAAAATCATCGAAAAATACCAATTGCAAAGCAGCGATATTGACCGAATAGTGGAAATGGCATGGGAAGATCGTACCCCTTTCGATGCCATTACCACTCAGTTTGGGTTGAGTGAAAAGGAGGTCATCGAGCTGATGAAATTTGAAATGCACCCCAACAATTGGAAAAAATGGCGCGCAAGGGTACAAGGACGCGCCACCAAGCACGCTGCCAAGCGAGAAGAAGACGTTTTACGCTTCAAATCCAATCAGCAACGCATCATTTCAGGCAATCGCATGAGCAAACGGTAGTCGAATTGTGCCGAGTTGTAGCATAAAATTACTTTTTCACATTTAATTTGAGCCTTTTTGTCGATCATCTATCCGAACTGCCGAAAGAAGTAGCCGAATCATCGAATGCTTATACGCGGCAGTTTTTTTCACCGTTACTTTGTGTCATGAAATCAAGCAATCAAAAAAACCGATTGCAAACCGACACAAAATGAAAAATTTAAGCACATTTCTACCGCTGTTCGTAGCACTTCTTTGGACAGTGACGGCCACTGGCCAACAAACACCTCCTAGTGGCAACCGCCCTCCAATGCCTGGCAACGAAGCTCCTGCACTAAACACTGCGCCCAAAGGCAACAACAAAATTCTCGGTGTGGTAATCGATTCTTTAAGCAAACAACCTGTAGAATTTGCTACCGTTGCTTTGTACCTAAAAAATTCGGATACACCTGTTGATGGTACCACCACCGACGACAAAGGGAAATTTGAAATCAGCGGCATCGCTACTGGTGATTTCCGTCTGGTGATTTCCTTTATTGGTTATCGCGACAAATCCCTCAATGATTTGCGCTTCACCAAAAATGATACCAAAAACTTGGGCAACATCAGTTTTGCACAAAGCATCAGCACGCTAAAAGAAGTAGAAATTGTCGGGACTACCGCCCTGATCGAAGAAAAGGTAGACCGTACCGTTTACAACGCTGAAAAAGATGTAACATCCAAAGGTGGTGATGCATCTGAAGTTTTGCGCAAGGTTCCAATGCTCTCCGTAGACTTGGACGGAAACGTTCAACTGCGCGGAAGCTCCAATGTACGGGTACTGATCAACAACAAGCCATCCACCATCATGGCGGCTAGCGTTGCAGATGCCCTCAAACAAATTCCTGCCGACATGATCAAAACGGTGGAAGTCATCACGTCTCCATCTGCACGTTATGATGCAGAAGGATCAGGCGGGATCATCAACATCGTCACAAAGAAAAATACGCTGCAAGGTTTGACCCTGAATTTTGACATTGGCACCGGCAACCGTAGTTCCAATTTGGGTTTGAACGGCAGCTATAGAAAAGGTAAAATGGGCTTTAATCTGGGAGGGCACGGTCGTTTGTTTTACAATCCGGCCCTCACCACTTTTGAACAAACTACCAAAACCCTTGGCAGTAGCTTTACTACATTACAAGATGTAGAGTCTTTTGACCGCGGTGGTTTTGGCAACTATAACTTGTCCTGGGATTACGATATTTCTAAAAACCAATCCCTATCGGCCAGCGCCCGCTTTGGTGCGCGCAATTTCGGTAATGAGCAAGACATCGCTATTTCTTCCTTCGAAAATCAACTGCTGAAATCCAGCTCATTCCGCAAGGTGGACAGCAAAAACAACTCGGGCTCCATCGATTTCAACATCGATTACCTGCGTACTTTCAAGCCTCGGCGCGAATGGAGCATGTCTGCCCAGTATAGCCGCAGTGACCTGACCAACAATTTCGACTCGGATATTTTCGCCGCTGATGAAGTCAACTTGCTCAGCAGTATCCGCAACCTGAACGGTAACCTGAACCAGGAAACAACCTTCCAAACCGATTATCAAACCCCAATTGGAGACCGCCAATTGGTGGAATTTGGAGGCAAAGCTATCCTGCGGGATGTAGATAGTGACTACAGCTACTTCCTGGCACAAGGCGCATCTGGCAACTATACAATCGATCCAAACCGCCCAGCTGGTGCATTGGATTATCAGCAAAATGTAGCTGCGGGTTATCTGGCTTATACCTTACAAACCAAGAACAAGTACACCTTCAAATTGGGTGGCCGTTATGAGTACACCGACATCAATGCCCAAACGATTGAAAATGGCAACATCGACTTGCCTGCTTACGGCAACTTCGTACCTAGTTTGAACGTTTCTCGGAACTTAAAAGGCGGCTTCATCGTCAAAGCAGGCTACAACCGCCGCATTCAAAGACCGGGTTTGCAGCAGTTGAACCCCAACTTCAACGCCGCCAACCCTCAGAACATCTCGGTAGGTAACCCAGGCTTGAGTCCTGAATTGACCGATAATTTTGAAGTAGGTGTGAGTGGAAACATCAAGAAGACCTACTTGAACTTCTCGGTTTTCCGCCGCATCACCGACAATGCCATCTCTCAAATCCGCAAACCATACGATTCGACGGGTGCTGTAATCACTACTTTTGAAAACGTAGGAGTACAAAGAGCTTGGGGAACCAACTTGTTTGGCAACTTCCAAATTACCCCAAAATGGACCATCAACGGGGGCATCGATATCCTATATGCCTTTATGGAAGGCCGGACTACAGGTTTGAATGGTTTGTCAGAAGTAGTTACCAACGAAGGGGTCAACATCAACGGTCGTTTGATGACCCAGGTTACCTTACCTAAAGGCTGGGGTATCCAAGGCTTCAGTTTCTTGCGGGGTCCTCAGGTACAATTGCAGGGGCGTCAGGCTGGCTTCGGCATGTACTCCTTGGGCATTCGCAAGGACTTCAAGAACAAAAAAGGAAGCATCGGCTTTGGTGCAGAAAACTTCCTCACCCAAGGGATTCGCATGAAAACGGAATTGAGTTCTCCAACCTTTACTCAATTGATGGATACCCAAAGATTGAACCGGGGATTCCGGGTGAACTTCAACTACCGCATTGGCAAAATGAGCTTCGATGCGCCACGTAAAAAAGCCAAATCAGTTGAAAACGATGACCTGAAAGCCGGTGAAGACAGCAATGGCGGTGGCAACAACGGCGGTGGCATGCAAGGTGGCGGTGGCCGCGGCAATCGGCAGAATTAATAGTTTTGGTTAAATATAAGTGTAATTTAGGAAGGGAGAGTGCTGCGCTCTCCCTCGCCTAAATTTAGAAATATTCAAAACCTCAGTATTTTGATGTAATTTGTTAACGACCTGCAAAACGCCTGTGATTATTTTTTTTTCCTCACAGGCAACCTTATATTTGATGGTGTTGTAATGGGAAGGCTAGCTTTCCCACAAACACTTGAACACTAAAACACTATTGTCTCATTCATTAAAATAGATTTCAATGAAGCATCTAACTTTTCTCCTACTCTGCGCAGCTTTTATGGGCTTGGCGTTTACCAACCCAACTAGCAATGCTGTAGTTGTTTACAAAGTAGATACTAGCGCAAGTACAGTAAAATGGACTGCCGCGAAAGTTACTGGCAAACACTTCGGTAAAGTTCCAATCAAAGTAGGTACCCTGGAATTGAACAAGACTAAACTGGTTGGTGCTAGTTTTGAAGTCAACATGGCCGCACTTACTGTAGAAGACGGTGGTGGCAACGAGCGTCTGCGTGGACACTTGACTGCTGATGATTTTTTCGCAACGGAAAAACACCCAAGTGCTTCTTTCAAAGCAACAAAGATTACTGCTAAAGACAAAGTAGGCAACTACACTGTAGTAGGTGACATGACCATCAAAAACATCACCAAGTCAATCACCTTCGACGCCAACCTAAGCATGGCTGGTGGCAAAGCAACTGGCAAAGCAACCATCAAGTTGGATCGTACCGATTACGACATCAAGTTCCGTTCCGGCAAATTCTTCCCTGATTTGGGCGACAAGCTGATCTACGATGAGTTTGAACTGGAAGTGAATCTGGTAGCTGGCAAATAACTGCTAAGACACATTCTTGCTTGTGTAAACAAGTTAAGGGGAGCCAATCGGAGAAATTCGGTTGGCTTTTTTTGTGCAAAAACTTAAACCACGGCATACCCCGAATAAGGTCTCACAAACTCCGGCTGAAACCCCAGCACTATATCTTCAGTCGCTACTCCTAAATCCGTCAAAGACTTCGCCACATCATCTTCGGTCCAATTGGCCAAAATCCATACTTTGCCACTTGGCTTGATTTGAAAATGGAGCAAAATGCCCATTCGATAAGTATTTTCGTCTGCCCAACCCGTACGGAGCAGTTGAAAATGACCGTGTTCGTAATCAGTGATTATGTGTTCTTCAATGTGTTGAGCAGAGAGGTCATGAACGTATTCTTTCAACAAAGTAGTTATGGCTTCGCCGTATTTTTTTATTTTTTCCATGATACGATTGTTTGAGTTTTGCTCATATTAATAGACATTTTGCTCGGAGTACCTGAATAGCCAGGGGCATCGGATCAACTTAAAGTCTTGGCTTTAGGAAAAAGGTGCATTCAGCGCAGAATTGTGCTGAGGTATAGCAACCCCCGACCCCCTAAAGGGGAGCACATTTTACGCATGTTTAAAATTTTGATTTTCAGTTTAAAAGAAATAAATTTCAAGCTTACGTAGGCTATACTCCCCTTTAGGGCAGGGCTGTTAAGTTCTAGAACATGGCGATAAGCCCCGCTAGGGGCGCAATATGGGTAGTATCGGGATATCCAGGATTTTTCGAGTCCCGTAGGGACGAAATGTGGGTATCCTTCGAGACAAAATACCCACATTTCGTCCCTACGGGACTTTGAGAAGGCCCGCTGCAATTATTTTTCTACCCACATCACGCCCCTAGCGGGGCTTTTAGCTCTGAGAAAACAGAACTTAACAGCCCTGTCCTTTAGGGCTCTGAGGCAAATGTAGGCTACCAAATTCAATGCAAAAATCCTTATGTCAAAGACATTGGGATAGAGCCCGATCTAGAGGGGCAATCACAATCCACGCGCTAAAGCACGTGGCAATTCATGTCCTCCGAGCAAAAGGCCAGTTTGCTCACAGCCCCTCCAACACCCGCTTCACCACCGCCTGCGCCGCCCAAGTCCGATTATTCGCCTGGGAGATTACAATCGAATTCGGCCCATCCAGCACCGCATCCTCAACCACCACATTGCGGCGTACGGGGAGGCAATGCATAAAGCGGGCATCATTGGCCCAGTTCACCAGTTTATCCTGCGTAATCGTCCAGGCAGGATCTTGATTCAGGATTTGGCCGTATTCGCGGTAGGAAGACCAGTTTTTGGCGTAAACAAAATCAGCGCCTTCAAAAGCCTTCTGTTGATCGTATTCCAGATGTACACCCTCCATAAACTCATCGGCCAGTTCATACCCTTCAGGATTGGTCACCACCAAATCGACATTGGCGATTTTCATCCATTCCACAAAGGAGTTCGGAACCGCTTGCGGGAGCGCACGTACGTGGGGGGCCCAACTCAGCACTACTTTGGGGCGATCTTTCTTTTTAAACTCTTCAATTGTAACCACATCCGCTAAAGACTGCAAAGGGTGACGAGTGGCCGACTCCAAACTGATGATCGGCGCGCTGGCATACCGTTTGAAGGCTTCGATCACTTGCTCCGAATAGTCCTTCTCGCGGTCTTTCAAGCCCGGGAAAGTACGGATACCGATGATGTCGGCGTATTGGCTCACCACTGCTGCTGCCTCTTTGACGTGCTCGGCGCTGCCCGCGTTCATGATGGCACCTTCTTCAAACTCCAGCGTCCAACCTTGGTCGGCGTTCATGCTGATCACCTGCATGCCCAGGTTGAGCGCGGCTTTTTCGGTACTCAGGCGGGTGCGCAAACTCGGGTTGAAGAACAACAAAACCATGGTTTTGTCTTTGCCTGCATCGCGGTATTTGAACGGGTCAGCTTTGATTTCGCGGGCCAGTTGAACCAATCCAGCCAGGTCAGTTGTGTCTTTAGCGGATATGAAGTCTTTCATGCTATGTTATTAATGCTTGGGTTATTCAAGCTCCAATTTATTCAGGGCTTGATCCAGTTTTTCCATAAATAGGTCTACTTCCTTGATGCCCAGGCAAAGCGCGGGCAACAAACGAATGACATTGGGATTGGAGGAAGAACCCACAAAAACTTTTTCGTCAAACAAAAGACTCTTGCGGAGCTCCGTAGTGTTGAAATCAAATTCCATCCCGACCATCAAACCTTCCCCACGAATTTCTTTAATTAATTCCACTTTTGCCAACTCATCCAGCAAATAAGTGCCTACTTCAGCAGCATTTTGTACCAGCCTTTCCAGGTACATCACCTCTAGTACTGCGATGGAAGCTGCACAGGCCAAGTGGCTGCCCCCAAATGTAGTGCCCAGCATACCGTGTTTGGCCTGGAATTTTGGGTGAATCAGTACGCCACCAACCGGGAAACCATTGCCCATCCCTTTGGCGATGGTGATCAGATCGGGCTCAATTCCGGGTACGTGTTGAAAAGCAAAAAACTCACCACTGCGGCCGTATCCCGACTGGATTTCATCCAAAATCAGCACTGTATCATGCTTGTGGCACAAAGCTTGCATTTCCTGCAACAAATGAGGATCGGGCACATAAATGCCGCCAATGCCCTGGATGCCTTCAATGATCACCGCCGCTACATCGCCTTTGGAAAGGCTTTTTTGCACCGCCTCCAAATCATTCCAGGCCACGAGTTCGACGGGGAAAGTTTTGTTGATCGGTGCTTGAATGTAAGGGCTGTCGGTTACGTTCACTGCGGCTGAAGTACGCCCGTGGAAACCTTTTTTGAAGGCGAGCACCTTGGTCCGGCCATTGTGAAAAGAGGCCATCTTGAGGGCGTTCTCATTGGCTTCGGCGCCAGAGTTGCAGAGGAACAGGTTGTATTGATCACAACCTGAGAGGGCACCCAGTTTTTGCGCCAGCTCAATTTGCAGGTCGTTCTGGATGGAATTGGAGTAGAACCCAAGCGCGTTGAGTTGCTCCGTCAATTTTGCTACGTAGTGTGGATGGGCGTGGCCGATGGAGATCACTGCGTGGCCGCCGTAGAGGTCCAGGTATGCCTGACCTTTTTCATCGTATACGTAGTTGCCCTGTCCTTTGACGGGCTTGAGGTTGTAGAGTGGATATACGTCGAAGAGTTTCATGGATGTTGCTTTAGGCCCATATACCCACGACTAAAGTCATGGGGTGAGGCAGTGTTATGGCCTCCCACGGATGAATCCGTGGGGTGGCGGGGATAACCCACGGATTCATCCGTGGGTATTCATAACCACACTCTAACCCATGAATTTATTCGTGGGATTCGTGGGGTGAATTCATGGATTAAAACGCCAGCGATTTCAGGTTTAACCCGGTTTTTTCCGGCAAACCAAAAATCAAATTCAGGTTTTGCACAGCCTGGCCGGAGGCACCTTTCGTAAGGTTGTCGATGGCACTGATGATGAAGGCTTTGTTGCCGTGTTTTTCCACGTGCAGCAAACACTTGTTGGTATTGACAACCTGCTTGAGGTGGGGATTGAGCGCCGTAACAAAGGTAAAAGGTTCCGCCGCATACGTTTGAGTATAAAGTTCGTTTAACTCCGCCTCATTCAAATTGCAGTCCAAATACATGGTGGCCAGGATGCCACGGGTAAAATCTCCCCGCAGCGGAATAAAGTTCAGGTCACCCGCAAAACCAGTCTGGGCCTGAACCAAACTTCGTCGGATTTCACCTAGGTGCTGGTGGTCAAAAGCCTTGTATACAGATAAGTTGCTGGCCCGCCAGCTAAAATGGGTTGTTGCACTGGGCGCCTGACCTGCTCCAGTAGAGCCTGTAGTCGCATTGATGTGTACCTCCTTGCCCAACAACCCTGCTTTAGCCAGTGGCAACAAGCCCAACTGAATGGTCGTGGCAAAACAGCCCGGATTGGCGATGCGTTTGCTTTGCTGAATGGCAGTGCGATTCAACTCTGGCAAACCATATACCCAGGTGTCCTCAAGCCGATAATCATTGCCCAAATCGATCACTGCGACCTCTTCAGGAATGTTGTTTTGCGCCATAAATGCTGGCGACTGCCCGTGCCCCATACACAAAAACAGGGCATCGACATCCGTAGACAGTTCTGCACTGAATTTCAGATTGCATTCGCCTACGAGGTCATCGTGGGTTTCATGTACATATTTGCCTGCCTGGCTGGCACTTTGCACGAAGCTGATTTCTACTTCTGGGTGGTATTGCAGAATTCGAATGAGTTCGCCTGCGGTATAGCCGCCGCCGCCGATGATGCCTACTTTCAACATGTCGTTTAAAGTTCCAGGGTTCCAAAGTTCCAAAGTTCCCGCCGGCACTTCGACTACGCTCAGTGGCAGGCGGGAACCCTGGAACTTTGGAGCCTTATTTCTGATGTACGGAATGAAAAATTTTCGTCTGGTTACCCAAAATCTTTGTGAAACCCTTCACCTCTTCCCCTGTCCAGCCCTTGTTCATCTCACCGTAATGGCCGAAGGCGGAGTTCATCAGATCATTGGACGATTCGATGCCCTGGAGTTCAAAACGATAAGGCATCAGTTTTACCCACACCTTGCCTGAAACGTGCTCCTGTGTATCGAGTAAGAAGGTTTCGATGTTGCGCATCACTGGATCGAGGAATTGGGCTTCGTGCAGCATCATGCCGTACCAGTTGCCCATTTGGTCTTTCCAATATTGTTGCCACTTGGTGAGGGTATGTTTTTCCAGCAAGTGGTGTGCCTTGATAATGATCAGTGGCGCAGCCGCCTCAAAACCTACCCGGCCTTTGATGCCAATGATGGTATCCCCTACGTGGATGTCCCGGCCAATGGCGTATGGGCCAGCCAATTTGCTCAGCGCCTGGATGGCCTCGGTAGGGTGCGCAAAAGTTTGACCGTTGACGGCCTGCAATTCCCCTTTTTCAAATTGCAATTCCACCACGCTGGGCTCCTTTTCACTCAATTGAGTGGGGTAAGCTTCCTCTGGTAGAGCTTTTTGTGAGGTCAAGGTTTCGGCACCGCCGACACTGGTTCCCCAAATGCCCTGATTGATTGAATACTTGGCTTTTTCCCAGTTCCAGTTGTAACCAGCTTCGATCAGGTAATCGATCTCAGCCTGGCGGGAAAGTTGCAAGTCACGAATGGGGGTGATGATTTCCAGATTTTGTCCCAATACATTGAAAGCCAAATCGAAACGCACCTGATCATTGCCAGCACCAGTGCTGCCATGCGCTACCGCGCCTGCCCCGATTTCCTGGGCATATTTGGCCGTTTCGATGGCCTGGAACATGCGCTCAGCACTCACCGACAGGGGGTAAGTGTTATTGCGCAACACGTTGCCAAACACCATGTAGCGGATGCATTGGTCGTAATAATCTTGCAGTGCGTTGGCCACCCGGAAACTTTTGGCACCCAAAGCGAGGGCGCGCTCTTCCATGGTTTTCAACTGCTCGGCACTAAAGCCCCCGGTATCTACGGTCAGGGCGTGCACTTCCAATCCTTTGTCTCTGGTAAGGTGCAGGATACAAAACGAGGTGTCAAGCCCGCCACTGTAGGCAAGCACTACTTTATGATTAGACATTTGTAACAACAATTAGGTCAGATAAATCGTGTTTCATTTGCTCCAATTCGTTTTTGGAAGGCGCAAGCATAGCGGTACACAAACACATGCGGCGTTGGTTGCGCTCCAAAATATCGTAATTGGGGCAACTTTTGCAGCCCGCCCAAAAGGCCTCTTCCTGCGTCAGTTCCGAAAAGGTGACTGGCTCATAGCCCAAGGAAGAGTTGATTTTCATCACAGC
This sequence comes from Saprospiraceae bacterium, assembly GCA_027488855.1. Lineage (GTDB taxonomy): Bacteria > Bacteroidota > Bacteroidia > Chitinophagales > Saprospiraceae > Haliscomenobacter. The sequence continues at coordinate 7,214 of JAIYAV010000381.1, read as the reverse complement.
CAGACTGGTCGTAATTCCAAAAATGCGGGCATCCGGGTATTTGTCGCGCGACAATCCGAAGATGCGCTCTTTGATGCGGGTAGCCAGCCCATAGCGGCGGTAATCGGGCGCAACGATCAAACCGGAATTGGCCACGTATTTGCCGTGCCCCCAGGTTTCGATGTAGCAAAAGCCCGCAAAAGTATCCCCCTGCAAGGCGATCACTGCTTTGCCCTCCTGAATTTTTTTCACGATGTACTCTGGCTTGCGTTCAGCAATACCGGTACCGCGGGCTTTGGCCGATTCACGCATTTCATTGCAGATGGCTTCTGCGTACTTTTCATGCTCGGGTTGGGCTACCTCAACGATAAATTCCATTTCAGTCATTAATGGTTTTACAGGTTTTTAAGGCCTGGATTTGGGTGAACAAAACAAAAGAACACGCACAAATCTGTGTATTGAGATGATGATCTTTTGGTGAAAGTGCTGGTGACACCCCTGTAATTGATCATCAATCACATTCAATTGGGCAGATAAATTTCTGGTAGTATTTGGTAGGGAAGTGCATCCTACCCCGGTGGGTATAGAAAAATAGTCGCGCCCCCTAAGGGCGACGTACGAAACAACGACGGTAAGGCGTAAAAGTAGTATGTAAAGTCAGTTCGTTCATTGTGAGAGCAAAAGTAGGCGTTAGCGTCATGGAATGCAATTTCCACTGGCTTTTTTTTGATGGTTTTTGAAAAAAATAACCAAATACTACCTTTAGACGTACCCAATTTCCGGAAGTAGCGGATTTTCGCACGCTTTTTTCCCTTGCTTTGTGAAAAATGTTATCTTTAAAACTTCAAACGTGAATTTTTCTTTTTTGACATATGCCTCAAAAACACTTGAGACCAACCCACCGGATGAATCTAACCCAACCGGTGGGATTCTTTTTTAGCAAAAGATTCAACCTTATTTGAAGGTCAAATACCCATTTCGATGTTGTACCACTATCCTTTCCCTTCCCGTTTAAAATGGATGGCTCATGCCTTTAAAAAAGGGTATCAATTTGTGGACGAAGGTGGTCAGTACATGGGGAAAATGGAATTTTCTGGTTTCGGAAATAAAATCCAGTCAGAATTAAACGGGGTGGTGGTCAATTTTCTCCTGCAAGGTGTATTTGTCCGCAAGGTGCTCATTTCAGATGAAGAGCACGAGCCACTGGGTACCATTCAATTAGGGATATTTGGCAAATCCACCATAAAGCTGAACAGTGGCGAGGTTTATTTTTGGAAACACAAAAATATTTTCCAAACCCGCTGGCAACTCATTCATGATTTGCCAGGCACTGACGACGATCCTATTTCGATTGATTACCAATACCTGTATCGTTTTGTGCAGGAAAGTGGGGAAATAGAATTGTACGAAGAAAGCAACCAAAGTGAGCTATTGACTTTGGTCGGATTCTTTTTGGGCATGTATTTTATCCGTAAAAGGCGAAAGCAAGGCTAATTACAATTCATTTTCACGCTGGTAGGCTGCGTATTTTTCCAGGTCAAAACGATACAAATAAGGTGCTTTGTGCGCTCCTCCGGTTTTCCGTTCTTCCAAACGTTCCAGAAAACCATAGCTCAGCATTTTTTTCTGGAAGTTCCGACGATCAAGTTTGTCTTTCTCCAATCCAAGAATGGTTTCATACAATCTTTGCAACTCTATTAGGGTAAATTTTTCTGGCAATAAGTTGAAACCCAATGCTTCGTGATCAAATTGTTTGCGCAAGGCTTTTAAGGCTCTTGAAGCAATGTCATTGTGATCAAAAAGTAGTTCGGGAATTTCACTGACATCCCACCAGCGACATTCCTCGGTCATAAAATCCGTTTTGGGCTCCACGAGGGAATATTCAACCAGTGCATAATATCCAATCGAAACCGCTCGCTCTGGAAAAAAATTGTGTTCAGGCGGCATTCCCAATCGAGCCATTATTTCCTTGCCGTTGTAGCGGTTGTTTGCGCCAAAAGTGTAGAACTGTTGAAGGAAAATAGAGTCTAGACCTGTTCTTTCTTTCAGAATCCGATACGCAGCATCTTCGAGGTGTTCGGTTTTTAAAATCCAGCCTCCAGGCAACATCCAGGAATCAGAGCCTTTCGCCCTTAGTAAGAGCACTTTGAGTTGATCGTCATGAAAGCCAAAAACCACACAATCTATGGACAATTCGCCCAGCGATCGATTGAACAGGGCTTTGATTTCTCCTAGTACCGTAATTAATTCTTCCATTTGAAAAAAGTTGAAAAAAAAACTTAGTGTGATTTGGACACAAAGATAATTATTCTTATCATTGTGTCACAATCACACAATGGTGTGTTTGCGATTATTTTTTGTGGGGCGCTTTCAGTTGCTCCACCACCAATATTGCGATTACCTCTATGTAAATAAGCGTTTCTAATTTTGAGCAGGAAGCTCCAAGTCCGAACGTCAGCTACTCAGGCAAGAAATTCGTTCGGACTTGTCTTCCACTTTTTCGTATTTGTCAAATTTAAGTAAAATTTATTTTCCGCTCCTTTTTTCTTTCTTTTCTACCTGCAAAACTTTCCATCACACATCTTGTTTCACTCCCGAAATTGATTTTACGTCATTGCATCCGCATAATTCACTAATTTTAGCGGACGAATACTCGCTTTTGATGAAGGAGCCAAACCAAATTGCCATGTTGACCCCAACCGATAATGATCCTACTGCGGAAGAACGCAAACGTGATCACATTCAATTGGCTTTCAACTCACAAGTAAAGTCAGAAGAACTGGATCCTCGTTTTTATTACGAGCCGCTGCAAAGTCCTCATCCTCAGCCAGGTTCCTGGACTCCTTTTTCTTTTTTGGGCCATACCTTTAAGGCTCCACTTTGGGTGTCCAGTATGACGGGAGGAACAGCGATGGCCCGAACCATCAATAAAAACCTGGCTCAAGCCTGTGGCGAATTTGGCCTGGGCATGGGGTTGGGTTCCTGTCGGTCACTCTTGTTCAGCGACGATGTCTTGGCTGATTTTGCGGTAAAACCTTTAATGAAAGGCCAACCCTTATTTGCCAATTTGGGGATCGCACAATTGGAACAGCTTATTGAACGCAACGAACTGTACCGCATCAATGCGATGCTCAATAAATTGGATGCCGATGGCTTGATTATCCACGTCAATCCCTTCCAAGAATGGCTTCAGCCGGAGGGAGATCGTTTTCAGCAGGCGCCGCTAAGCACCATCGAAGAAGTCTTGGAATATCTCGAAGTACCTGTCATCGTGAAAGAAGTGGGCCAAGGCATGGGACCAGAAAGCTTAAAAGCTTTGTTGCAATTGCCCCTAGCGGCGATCGATTTTGCGGCAGCAGGCGGTACCAATTTTGCCAAGTTGGAACTGCTACGCGACACAGAGGCCAAACAACTGATTTATGGCCAATTGGCCAAAGTCGGCCATAACGCAGCAGAAATGGTAGAATTTGCAAATCAGTTGATTGCAGAATTGGGAGATAGGGTCAAGTGCCCAGCAGTGATCATTTCCGGTGGCATTCAAAATTTTTTAGACGGGTATTACCTCATCAATAAGGTAAAAATGCCTGCGATTTATGGGCAAGCTTCTGGTTTTTTGAAATACGCGCAGGGTGAATATGCAACTTTGCATACTTATATTGCAGCACAGATTGAAGGACTGGAACTGGCACAAGCATTTTTAAAGGTCAGATAACACAAGAATGCAGGAAAAATCAATATCGGGACTCCACAAGCTGAGCAAAGCAGAAAAAATCCATTGGTTGGCTAAAAATTTCTCAGTCGATCAGGAAACTACCATGGAGTCGCTCCGCAGTTTTTGGCATGAAGATGCCGAAATACAGCGCATTTTGGACGGATTTAGTGAAAATACCCTGAGCAACTTTGTATTCCCCTACGGCATTGCCCCCAATTTTTTGGTTGATGGACAAATGTACGCGGTCCCGATGGTCATCGAAGAAAGTTCAGTGGTGGCCGCCGCCGCCAGTGCCGCCAAGTTTTGGTTGCACAAAGGTGGATTCAAAACAACGGTGGTTGGTACCACCAAATTGGGACAATTGCACTTCAGTTGGAAAGGGGACAGTGCAAAACTGGAAGCCTTGATGCCGGAACTCCGCCGCACCCTGCTCAGCGACGTTCAGCACATCACCAGCAACATGGAAAAACGTGGTGGCGGCATTTCAGCGATTGAGCTGCAAAATATGTGCCACCTGGAAGCGGATTATTACCAGTTGAAGGTCAGTTTTGAAACCTGCGACTCCATGGGGGCCAATTTTATCAACTCCGTTTTAGAAGAATTTGGCCGCAGTTTGATGCATTTCATCAGTTCCCAAACGAATTTCAGCCCAGCAGAGCAGGAAGTAGAGGTGATCATGGCCATCTTGTCCAATTATACCCCGGATTGTATCGTACGCGCTGAAGTGAGTTGCCCGGTAGCACAACTGGATGATGCTTGCATCAATTTAGACGGGCGGGGCTTTGCCGAAAAATTTGCCAAAGCAGTACGCATTGCCGAAATCGACCCTTACCGAGCAACCACCCACAACAAAGGCATTTACAATGGAGTAGATGCTGTCGTCATCGCTACTGGCAATGATTTCAGGGCAACCGAAGCCTGCGGTCACACCTATGCTGCCCGCGATGGGCAATACCGGAGCTTGAGCCATTGTCGGGTTGAGAACGGAGTCTTTACATTTTGGCTGGACTTACCGATTGCGCTTGGCACTGTGGGTGGTTTGACCAAATTGCACCCTCTGGCCAATCTATCCCTAGAAATTCTGGGACAGCCTTCTGCTCCGGAATTGATGTCGATCATCGCCGCCACTGGCCTGGCCCAAAACTTTGCCGCTGTACGCTCCCTCGTGACAACGGGCATTCAAAAAGGGCACATGAAAATGCACCTGATGAACATCCTCAACCATTTGGGGGGTGATGCGGATGCTTGTAATGCTGCGGTGGAGTATTTTCAGGATCGAGTCGTTTCATTCTCGGCGGTACGCGAGTTCTTGGATCGGCGGGAGGAGGAAAAGTCCAAACCCGCCGTGAACGCAATGTAAATGCCCATGTCGCCATTCCAAGGAGAAACCTACCACGCACAAGGCAAACTGTTGCTGACCGGAGAATACTTTGTATTGGATGGAGCACTGGCACTGGCATTGCCCACCTGTTTGGGTCAGCATTTCAAAGTTGAATCCGGAAAAACAGGAGAACTGAGTTGGCAGAGCTATGATGCTGATGGTACTTGTTGGTTTAATGCCATTGTAGAAATTCCCAACTTAAAGATCCTATCAGGCGAATCTACCGAACCCGCTCAACGGCTGATTCAGGTTTTGGAGCAGGCATTTTTATTGTCTGAAATCCCCTTGAATAACCTGGCAGGATGTGCAGTTACAAGTCGGTTGGATTTTTCCCGGCATTGGGGCCTGGGCAGCAGTTCTACGCTCATCAGCTTTGTGGCACATTTGGCACAAGTGAATCCTTATTATTTGTTGGCCAAAACCTTTGGCGGTTCAGGTTATGATTTGGCTTGTGCGCTGGCAAAGGGGCCAATTATTTATCAAAATCAAGTTGCTCAACCCATAGCTTTTCACCCACCTTTTGCCGATCAGCTTTACTTTGTGTATTTGGGAAAAAAACAGAATAGCCGGGAGGGCATTCAGCGGTATCGGGCTTTGGGTGAAAAGGTAATAGCCAGTTTGGAAGAAATCAATCAATTGACGCTGGATGTGGTGGCCTGTGATTCGCTCCCTGAATTTGAAGCCTTAATGCTTCGGCATGAAATGATTGTTGGCTCAATGCTGGACTTACCCCGCGCACAAGACCTTTATTTTTCGGATTATTGGGGAGTGGTAAAGTCGTTGGGTGCCTGGGGGGGAGATTTTGTGCTGGTGACCAGTGATCGGGACGCAGTAAGCACAAAAAACTATTTCCAGCAAAAGGGATTTGAGGTAGTGTTGCCATACAAGAGCTTGATTCTGTAAAGTATCAGGCTCCGGAAACAAATTCCAAATAATTCTCAGGGTGAATAACTTTGAAGTTTGTATTCGGATACGCGGTTAGAAATTCTTCCGGCGGTTTAACGTTTCTTTTGGGATTCCACTTAAACTCAAAAGCGTTGATTCCACCATCTTCTTCTTCCAGGTAATCAATTTCTAATCCGGTTTGTGTACGCCAGAAATAACGGTTGGGAAAATGGCGATGATAATGTAGCCACTTTAATCGTTCTGACATTAGAAAATTTTCCCAAAGTGCACCAACATCCATGCGGTTTTCTAATGGCAAAAAATTATTCAAAATCGCATTGCGAATGCCGTTGTCATAAAAATAGATCTTTCTATTCCTTTTAAGTTCTCTGCGTAGATTTCTACTGAAGCTAGAAAGCCTAAAAACCACAAACGATTTTTTTATCTTTTCTAGATAGCGTTGAACGGTTAGCTGATCACTCCCGATGGTATTGGCCAATTCGTTGAAGGAAACCTCGTTACCCAACTGCAGGGCTAATGCACTCAGTAATTTTTCTAGTAATTCAGGTTTTCTTATTTCTCTAAAAGTAAAAAGGTCTTTGTATAAATAGCTTTGACTGATGTCGCGCAAAGTAGCTTTTTCTTCACCAGGATTGTTCACAACTTCGGGGTAAAAGCCATAGAGCATACGCTGGTGTAAAAGGCGTTTTTCTACTGTTTCACCATGATGCAAAATCATTTCTCCAGTAGAAAATGGAAACATTTGGTATTCAAACTTTCGTCCAGTTAATGGTTCATTGATTTGGTTTGCCAAGTCCAAAGAGGAAGACCCTGTGACGATCACTTGCACACTTTTAATTTTATCTGTAATTAATTTGAGGGTCAAACCAATATTTTTTACCCGCTGAGCTTCATCAATGAGCACTAAACCTGCGTTTCCTATTGCAGAAACAAGTTCAGTTGATGTTGTATCGGTTAATATTGCCCGATCATCGCGTTCATCGCAGTCAAAATGTTTTACTTGTTGACCAGACTCTTGGGCAATTGTTTGTAATAAAGTGGACTTGCCCACTTGCCTTGGCCCTACGATGATGATTGCCTTTCCTCGGCCAATTTTATCTAAAATGGGTTGTTTCAACAAACGTGCTATCATGTTCGTGAAGTTATGAAAGAAAGCATAAATTTATGTTTTTCCTGATTATAATCGGCAAATTTGATGTGTTTTTCAGATCATGATCTGAAAAACACATCAAATTT
>JAIYAV010000089.1 GCA_027488855.1 Saprospiraceae bacterium | reverse complement strand
CTTTTTTGGCAAGCGGACTATTGGAGCAATATGGTTTAGGCATTACCGACCCTGACGAAACGCTGGAGGTAGAGCGACACCTTGATTTGTACCCCGAACTCCAGCAGGAAGTAACTGAGATGCGTGAGGCCATCAAACAATACGCCTTACAACAGGACATTCCAGCTCCAGCACAGGAAGTGAATGAACCGCGGCTTGTCACAAACACAAGCAATGCCAAAACTTACGGTCAAATCAGTTGGTTGAGTGTGGCCGTGATTGGATCACTAGTGCTGCTGTGTGGCTTATCCGCCTTGCGGGTGCGCAATTTGCAAGAAGAAAACAACAGTTTAAAAACCGAGTTGAGTACCTGCGAGAGCCGCGAAAAAATCGTCGCCTTCCTCAAAGACCCCCAAACCCAGCCAGTAGTGCTGACCAAAACCGCTGCAAGTGCAGAAGCCGCTGCCTTGGTTTATTGGAACAAAACGAGCAAAAAGGCCATGCTCAATCCGTTTAATTTGTCCGAACTAGAGGACGATGAACAATACCAAATCTGGGTCGATGTAGCGGGAAAAATGATCAGCATTGGGTTGATTAGTACCAATTTGGAAAAGTATCAGAACCTAAAATATCTGGATGAGGCGACTAGTCTTAACATCACCATCGAGCCATTGGGGGGGAGTAGTGAACCTACGGTGAGTCGGTTGGTGGCCAATCATGCGATTTAAATTATCCTTGTTTTTTCGCTTTTAGTAAACTTTGGGCCAAGATTCCAATACCCACAATCGTCAAAGTTCCCAATACCACGGTCAATTTGGAATCAAAGGGGCTTTGCCAATGCAGTGGAAAAAAATCCTTGAAACTCAACCAAGCAATGAGCAACAGACCAAGAAGTGCTGCAATTTGTGCGGCCCGCTCCCCTACCCTCTTGTTCAAAAAGCCCAGTAAAAACAGTCCCAGCATCCCACTGGCAAACAAACCCGCCATTTTCCACCAAGCATCCAACAAACTTTTCACCCCGATCATGCCCAGGCCAAAGGCCATACCCAGGCAGCCCATCACTATCGTGGCAATCCGCAAGACCCGCAACTGCTGTTCTGGACTCGCTTGTGGGTTAAAGTAGCGCTGATAAATGTCTTGTAAAAAAACGGTCGCCGAGCTGTTCATCCCGCTGCTCATGGTACTCATGGCCGCCGACAATAAAGCCGCCATCAATAGACCCAGAAAGCCAGTCGGGATTTGTGTTTTGATAAAAAACGGTAATACTTTATCGCCGTAATCGGCTGGTTGCAAGGCGTTAAAATCCAGGCCTTTTTCCAGCGCGACTTGTTGTTTGAGTTCCAAAATTAATTCAGGTTGTTGTTGGTAATAGACGTACAGCGCCGTTCCAATGAAAAAGAAAAGCATCGACACAGGCAGGTAATACACTACACAGAGCCAGATGCTGCGCGAAGCGTCCTGCGTATTCCGGGCGGTGTGGTAGCGCTGGATGTAGTTTTGATCGATGCCAAAATTGGTCAGGTTGATGAAAAAGCCATACAAAAACACCACCCAAAAGCTACTTTGAAAAAAATCGGGGCGGAAACTGCCCAGGCTGAATTTGTGTTCTTGCCAACCCGTCGAAACAATGGTGGAAAATTTGACTTGTGACAAAACGATCCCCAAAATCAACAGCGCACCCAGGGTTTTGATAATGGCCTGCACCACTTCAGTCCAGATTACCGCCTCCATGCCCCCCATGACCGTGTACACAATGATGCAGCAACCCAGGGTTAAAATGATCCAAGGCATTCCATAACCAGTCAGGGCGTTCAGCATCAAAGCCACTCCATAAAAAATGGTACCCATACGTGCCAATTGGGTCATGATGAAACAAAGCATGGCGTAAGTCCTCGCCCAGGCCCCAAACCGCTCCTCCAAATGGCTGTACGCGCTGACCACCTTTTGCTCGCGGTAAAAAGGCACAAAAAAACGCGCCGAAACGTAGGCAGCAAAAGGCATGGAAAGGCTAAACACAAAAGGATTCCAATTGCTGCCAAAAGACTTGCCCGGGTCTCCCAAAAAGGTAATGGCACTTAAAAATGTGGCATAAAACGACAAACCCAAGGCCCAGCCCGGAATGCGCCCGCTGGCAGTGGTAAATTGAGCAGAACTGTTGTTGCGTTTTGAAAAGTACAGACCGACACCGACCATTAGTAAAAAATAAACTACGATGATGAGGCCGTCGAGGAGTGAGACTGAATTGGGCATGGGTTGAAGCTGATTTGCGATTGAGTGGATGAAGATAGAAAAAAGTTGAGAAGTTGAGGCTACCGCGAATGAATTACTCACTTTACGTAGTAAGCAGCTTCGCTGCTCGTTTTTTTCACCATCTAAGACATCTAAGGGGCACCTCAGGGGCATTATCCGTCCCTTAGATGTCCCTTAGATGTCTTAGATGGTTCAATTAAAAACGGCTAATGCTACCCCATCACGCCGTAGGCGGGATTAAAATCCGTTCCAATCCGTTTAGTCCGTTTAATCCGTTTTGCCATCCTTTCGCTTTGGTTCTTTGGGTGAATAGGAATGAATGCAACACGATCAATCTGAGGTAATCCACTGGTACAACTCTCCAGACTTGTATCTTCGCTGGTACAAGTCTCCAGACTTGTACCAATATTTTCGCGTCTCTGACGCACAAGCAACGCGAAAATATTAAGCAAAAATACGTCAAAGGCGTGCTGATATTGGTACAAGTCTGGAGACTTGTACCAGTGGGGGGTTGAGTTGCTTAATTACGATCTTGGGGGATTTAGTTTAAACATAAATTGATTATCATCAGGAAAGTCCTTTAACAAAAATGTTAATTCATTTAAAGGCACTCCAATGATCGAATGAATATATATACCATCGGGTTCAGGAGGTCTATTTTCAAAACCGTATCCTAATATTAAGGATGTTATGTAACCAAAATTACAGTTATGGCAAATAACTAAACCTATATCGAGAGGCCCTTCTTCAATTTTTAAACAATAGTTGTTTTCATATTTCTGATCAAAAGCATTATTGATCAAAGCTTTGATTTTTTGTAGTTCTACGTAAGAGTATTTGGGTGTACATGGATATGGCAATTTTTTAAAGTTCAAAGTAATATTTTTATTGTGATCAGCCTCTAACATTAAGAGGTGTTGACAATTCATGCATTTTGTAGTTATTCTCCATTTTCCACCTAAATTAATGTTATCTGGTAAAGAAAACTCCCTACTATGATAATATTTGTGCGAAAAGAGATAATAAGCCATTGAATCATATTCAATTAGCAAAGACGATATTTTTTTCTGTTGTTGATTTGCCATGTTAGTTAATTGGTTTAGGATCCACAAAACTTGTGTACGTAGGCTATTCAAGATTCAACAGCTGCCGCGGTTGGGATTTCAAAATTCGGAATGCTCCATGATTACAGGCTACTAAGCTTCTCCCACTTCACCTTCCAATTCCCATCCTTCGGCCAAGCATCCTGGGTACAAATCATGGCTACCGCAGCCAACAAACCTCCATTGCCCGGCAGGTAAATGCTCAGGTCGAAACGTTGGTAATTGTGACCATTCGGGAGGTAGTTATTTTTTTCGGTTTTCATGCTGAGGTAGTCCACCACCCAGTCGGGCCTTTTCATTCGGGCGGCGCTCATGGCCAGCATGGGATAATCCCAACCCCAGGTGCTGGGCCAGTCCCATTTGGTCCAGAGGGCATCCAGAGATTTTTCCAGGATTTTCGGGTCCACTCCCGGCGAAGGGGGCAACATCCCGTAGGTGCCTGCAATCATGGGATGATCATGCAAGTACGCAGAATCGAGGTAGCTCTCCGTTGCATTTTCCGCAAAGAGGTACAAGCCATCCCGGGTCGCCAAGGGTGCCAATTGATCAATGACTTTTTGCCATTGCGGGTTGGGGGCCAGGCCAGCTCGTTTGCGCCATTCCTGGGCGGTGCGCAAAGCCCAGCGCCAATAGGTCAATTCAAAAGGAGGGTTCAGGGTCGTTTCCGGGCGGAAGTTTTCCTGAGCAGGAATCAAGGCTGGGCCAAGTACATATTGCTGGCGTTTTTCGTCCCAACGCGCATACGAAGCCATGAATTCCGCTGTGGCAAAAACCAAATCCTGGTATTGGGTTACGGTAGCGCTATTGGGTTTATCCTGGTACAAAAGTTCAGCCAAATAAATGAAATGCGGTTGTTGCCAGATCAGGAAAGGGCCAATGCCACTGGGGCTTTCGTCGCCCTCGGGGCCAGTCATTTTAGGCCAGCGCACACCTGCGTAGCCCTGCATTTGAGCGGTGGCTTTGGCTTTTTGTTGAATCCGCTTGTAATAGGTCATTTGGGGGCGCAGGTACTCCGCGCGTTGCCACATCGGGAAATGTACCCCGTTCCACCAATGCATTTCCATATGAAATTTGCCATTCCAACTGTTGTAAGTCAGGCCCGTTTCCTGAGGAGGAAGGGTTCCGGCACAGTTGATGCGGGTGAGGTATTGGGACAAAACCACCCGGCGTTCCAGTTCTTTGGCACGAGGATCGGTACATTGGGAAAAATCGACAGCGCCGCCACTTTTCCAAAAACGGGACCAGGATTGTGCATTGGCAATGCGGATGCTATCGTGATGGGGAATGTGATTCAGGGGGAAGTCGTATTGGCTAAAAACCAGGCTGCATTCAAACTTTGGCTTTTTGGTGTCCGGCACCAAAAACCAGGTATGTGCGCCGCCCGCTTGGATTTCGCCTGCACTGTGCCGAATCCCAAGGTAATACAAGTCGTTGTCCTGCTGGTGGGAGAATAGAGCCCGCTGGTTTCTTTTGTCCAACAATACACTGCGGTGCTGGTCATTCTGGGCGAAGCTATAACTCAGGCGTTGGGGAATGCCCAAGGGGAAGCGGATTTTGACTTTGATGCGGCCTTCTTTCACTAAAGCCGAGGTGATTTGTACCGAAATCCCATCCGAGTTGGGATCGCCCAGGGTTTCCACTTTTACGGGCTGACCTTCTATTTCAAAGGTGCTGCTCATGCGGCCGGTCCAAAGATCCAGTTCTTGTTTCTGATTTTTCAGGTCTTTCATACTCACCGGGCTTTGGTCTTTTTTTTTCATTTCCAGGCCAATCATGCCCAAATGGATGCGATGGGGACTTTCGCGCAGCCAATCCGAAGCTTTCGCTTTGAAGGTATCGCTAGCCATGCTGTGGCGCCAGGCGTATTTGACCTCGCGGTCGCCCACCTGGTAGGGCTTTAGGATGTCACTTAGTTTGAAGCCACGGGGATTCAAGGGATAGTGCCAACCCCAGTCGGATTGGGTACCCAGGGGAATACCTGGTTCGTAATACTCCGGGAAGGTCTGTAAACCCGTGATGTCGGCAGTAAACACAAATTTGCCATTGCCTACAGAGAGTGGGCTGAAAGGGCTGATTTCAGTGTGGTTGATGTTGTGGCGTTTGACCAGTTTTTCGCGGTCGATTTTAGGTGCTTTTTGCCCATTAATCGGGCCAATGCACATCCATGCAAGCACCCAAAGCAGAAAATATTTGACCATTTGATGTAGGTTGAAAGCTATTTAGGAACAGATGCAAAATAAAGGTACATTTTGAAGAATTGGAGACTTTCCTGTGCTGTCCTGTGGTTTATGGGTATTCCTCATTTTGACTCCCTAATCAATTCAAAAGAACAAGATTGCGCCTTCGCCTCCACATCAAAAGACCTCAAACTATAAAAGCCTTCAATCTTCCCTTCTTCTTTTTGTAAAAAAATGGCCAGGGTGATGTAGCCCATTTTTTCGCCGCCAATCATCCAGTCTCCTCTGGCGAACAGCACATTGTCGTTTACACTGCCCGTCAATTTGGCCTGTACTTCAAAACCGTCAAAGGCATAAAACTCGGCAATGAAGCTTCCTTTTTTTTCAATAAACTCTATAATTTCAAGATTGGCACTTGCCTTTTTTTTCAAGCTTCCGTTGATGGTTTCGCCCTGGTACAAGCCCAAAAAGGGGCGGTAATTTTTTACCGCAAAGCGGGGTGCCTCATTCATGAGTGCCACAAAATCGATGGGTTTGGCATCGACCAGGTTTTGATCAGGCTTAGCATTGCGCTGCTGAGGTACAGGTAAGCTGCTTTTTGATAAAGATTCCTCATACGTGAAATCCTTTTTTTTGAGCACCGTCCGCTCAAAAGTATAGTTGTATTCCGTCCAGGGTTTTCCATGAGTAAGGCGGGTTGGTTTGGCGTTCTGATCGTACTCTTTTAGCACACCGTACCACTCTTCACCTTCGTACACGCCAGCGGTAGCCAAGACCCCATTAAAATGATACCAGCGGCACTCTCCTTTCAGGTGGAGTTTCCAGGAATACAAGCCCAGGCCCGACTCCTGATGCACTTCAGTAATCCAGGCATGACCCTGCGTTTTGATTTCACCAGTGATGAAATGGTCTTCAAAATAAAAGTAGAGGTTAGGCTCCTTGAAGGCGGCGATGCGCCCCGTTTCGTCTACTTCAACTTTGTCCTTTTTTTTATTGGCACCACCCAGTTCCCGAAAAATGCGGTACACCCGCGCTCCATCTTTGCTGGGCAGCAGGCGGCCACTCAAGTCAAAAAAAAGAGGGCCTTTGAAGCCGTGAGGGACGTAGACGCCTTGGGCTAATGAAGCTTGCGCAGCAAATAGCAAGCTAAAAAACAATAGCCATCTTGACATGCTTGGTGATTTTGACCATTTCTGTTTTCTTTGTTTCAAGCTCTAATTTAGGGATTTTTTGATAGAAACTTCTTGCCCTTGGTTCAAAACAAGTCTGCATTCAGCGCTGGCTGTTTTTTAAGAATCTGTACAACACCTTAATAATCATTTAATTTCTTTGCCTATATTACTGCAAACAAATCCATTCGTATGAACACCAAGGCCCTCCCATCTACTCCCTCAAGGTTGCACAATGCCTATACTCAAGGTCATTTTGTAAATTATGCTCTATTTAAGCTCCTGATATTTTTCAGTTTATTCACTGCTTATGCCCAAGCGCAAACTTTTGACGGCGTACGCGTCAGCATCAAAGGCGGGGCCCTGTACTCCGGCATCAATGACCTCCAAACCACCATCTTGAGTGAACCATTCTTCCTCAATTACTCCCTGGAGGGCGAAAAAAAAATCGGGTATACGGGTGGATTGGGCGTCAATTGGGAGCTCAAAAACTCCATCGCGGCACTTAATTTGGACATTTTGTATGCCCAACAAGGCAGCGATTTGTTGTTCAAGAACCTGGAGAAAGACTTCAATTACAAAATGCAGTTCAACTACCGCTACCTCAATCTCCCACTGACGCTCAAAGTGTATCCTTTTGAAAAAGTGCATGACGGGCTGCATGGATTCAATGTGGGAATAGGGCCTCAATTTGGTCTTAACTTGTCTCCCGAAAACATCATTTATACCTCCGACGGCCCGGGCAAATTACCCGCATTTGGCAGCGACCTGGAACAGCAGCAACAGCTCCGCAACGTGCTGAAGGGTCAAAACAATTTTGGGCTAAACTTCCACCTTGGCTATGACATAGTCAATGCTGGCCTCAATTTCGAGCTGCAATACCATCATGGATTGACCGATGTCGTAAGAACCGAAGCCAACGCCTACAACTTCATTGAAAATAAAAACACCAACAATACCATCCAATTTACCCTGGGCTGGGAGTTCCTCAGTAGTTATCCCAAAAAACGGGTGCTGATCCTTCGGAAACCAAGAAGCTAACAATGTAGGCCATATTCACCAAATTGAAAACTTGAACCAATGAGCGTAACCCTCCTAAAAGCCTGCTTTGTCCTCAGCTTTTTTTCCTTCACGATTGCCGGAATATCACAAATCCAGACCAGCGGAGCTCCCGGTGGAGTAAAAGGTGCCACCCAGTGGTTTGTAGCGGATACCCTGGCTGGGGAATGTATTTTAAGCAGCCAAGTCTCGGGGAAACGCTCCCTGTTGTCCCCAAACCCGCGTAGTTTTGGGTGGCTCAACCACCACCCTTCCCTGATCCTGAATGGGACAAACAGCCTCTCGGCCAATTTAGGCAAAGAGGAATTGCACAGCGCCACCTTTTTCACGGTATATCAAGCCCGAGACACCAGTGTGGAGCACCTCATTTGGAGCATTGAAAAAAATCAAAAACCAAGTCTGGTGCTGACCACCGAGCGGATGGCCGACCTGGTTGATTACAAATACATGAATTTTACCGATCTGGCACCCGCTACGCCCAAGATCAACATTTATGGCCAGTTAAAGTCAAAAGATAGTCTGGCACTGCAGGAACAGACCTGGAACATCGGCAAAATACCCGCCTCACCCCGCTTACCCGTCAGCAGTTTCAGCGGGCTCATCCCGGAAATCATTGCCTTCAACCGGGTACTCGACCGCGAAGAACGTTTAAAGGTCGCCTCTTATCTGGCCCTCAAATATGGAATTACCCTGACTGAGTCCAGCGCAACTTATGTGAACAGCGCGGGTGAAACCATCTGGAACGGCGAAGCAAGCCCCACTTACCACCACAATATTGCGGGCATTGGCCGCGATGACGCTTCCGCCTGGGTGCAAAAAATCGCCAGCAGCAGCAATTGCCCTAAACTCCTCTCCGTTTCGGTGGCCGCTGCACCAACAAACAATCATTTTCTACTTTGGGGAGACAATGACCTGACTTTGTCGCCTGCGCCCAAAATCCCGGGCTTACCCACTTTTTTAAAGCGAAATTGGTTGCTTACTACTCATGGAAGCAGTCCTTTTTGGGAAACCGAAATCCTGTTGGACACCAAACAGGTTTATGCCTCCATCCCCGCAAAACCGGTTTACTGGATGGCCATAGACAGCACGGGTACCGGCGATTTTTCCGCCCCAGGCATTCAATACCTCAAGATGGAACAGCTTGATGCGCAAGGTTTTGCACATTTTAAAGTAAGTTGGAAGAAAAATAAAGCTGGAAAATACATCTTCGCCTTTATCGTAGCCCAGGATCTTTTGCTGGCGGCAAAGGTGCTCGACCCCAGCTGCGCCAAACCCGAATCGGGGCAATTGCAGGTAAAAGTTCTGGGGGGACAAGCGCCTTATCGCTTAAACATCCTCAACAAAACGACCGGACGCATTGTCAATCGCCAGGTTCAGGATGCTGAATTACTGGAACAACTGAATGGCCTGGCGGCTGGCAAATACCTGCTGAAAGTGACAGATGCCCGGCAGCAGGTTTATGTTGATTCGTTTTTGGTCAACCCTGGCGATGCACCAAACCCGCTGACGATCGCAGCTGCCTACGAGCTATCCGCAGGTAAAACCATCCAAGTCAATGCAGCAGAAAAGATGCCCACTGGCGTAGCTTACCACTGGCGAGGCCCTGACAACTTTGAGTCTTTTTCGCCAACTATTGAGCTCAATCAAGTCGGGGTGTATACCCTTAGCACTACCCAGAATGGTTGCAGCGCTACCCGGGAAATCGAGGTACACGCGCCAGCAGTCAGCATTTTTAGCTCTGAAGTGGTATACCCCAATCCTTCCCAGGGAATGTTCAATGTAAAAGTAAGTTTGAGCAAACCCGCAACGCTGACCTTGTCCGTTTATTCCGCAGAAGGCAAACCGGTCCTTTCCAAAAAAGCCTCCGGTGCTGATCATTACACCTTCACGGATCAATTGACTTCGAACGGCCTCTATTACATTGTATTACAGTCTGGAACGGCAGTCACTACGCATAAACTCCTGATCATCAACTGAAATTTTCGCCATTTCACTGGTTTTGCCCATTTAACCTGACCCTATTAAAAATTCTTGCAATGAATCGTGCGCACCATAAATCTCCCTTTCTTCAATCGCTTACCCCTAAGCGAATCCAGCAATTTTTCCTAAAAACTGCATCGGCACTTGCCGCGCTGGTTCTATTGTATTCATTCATAAGCGTTTCGGATGCGAACCCGGTCGGTATTCCATTTAAAACCTGGCTCAAGGCCATGTTCTATCCTCAGGGAACTCTGGGCAAAGCTGTTGCGACTATCGATAAACAATCTAACCAAATCTATCTTCCTGAAGAGAGTCAAGGAAAAAAGGTCAGTGGCCTTTTTAAAGCAAAAGAGGGCCTGACTTTGACTTTGTCCAACCATCAGGTAAACGTGTCTATCCAAATTCCAGCCTATGCCCTACCCCACAATAAAACCATCTCCATCACTGCCCTTCGGGAAAACGAACTTCCTGCACTGAACCCGGACATGGTCAATGTGACTGCTGGTTCAGCTGGTTATCGCTTTTTGCCGCATGGCAGCAAATTCAGCATCGCCGCACACCTGAAAATTCCTTTCGATAGCACCTTGATCCCGGAGGGCTACACCATCGAGGACATCCGCAGCTATTATTTTGATGAACAGGAGCGCAGATGGCTGGACCTGCCGCTGGATTCGGTTGATGCGCAGGCTGGCGTAGTATTGTCCCACACCCTGCATTTTACGGACATGATCAATGGCATCATCAAGGTGCCGGAATCGCCTGAAACCGAGGGCTACACGCCCACCAGCATCAAAGACTTTAAACCCGCCGATCCTTCTGCGGGGATTACGATGATTGCTCCGCCTACTGCCAATAACCTTGGCAATGCCTCATTTTCCTTTGACCTCAAATTGCCTGCTGGTCGCCAGGGTATGGAACCGAGCCTAGCCATTCAATACAATAATTCTGGTGGAAATGGCTGGTTAGGCCTGGGTTGGGATCTATCTCTTCCCTCCATTAGCATCGAGACCCGTTGGGGAGTGCCTCGCTTTGATCCTGAGTTGGAAACTGAAACCTATACTTTGATCGGCGAACAACTGGTACCCACTGCACATCAGGGTGCCTTGGTCAAGCGGAATGCCGAAAAGGAATTTTATCCTCGGGTCGAAGGCGCTTTTGACAAAATTGTCCGCCATGGTGACCGCCCTAGTAATTACTGGTGGGAAGTGACGAATAAGCAAGGAGTAAGAAGTTTTTACGGCGGCTTGCCTGGAAAAGGGATAGTGGATGACGCAGTTTTAAAAGATGCCAAGGGCAACATTGCTCATTGGGCACTCGTGCAAACCCGCGACCTGGACGACAACTGTGAGCATTACACCTACGCCAAAGTGCAAGACCCCGGCGTACAGGGTGGCAGCCCCGGCCAACAATTGTACCTCGATAAAATCACCTACACCGGAACACCCACTCAAGCCGGGCCATACAGCGTGGCCTTCACCCGCGACCGCCAATTGGGCGAAGCCAAAAGGAAAGACGTCAGCATCGATGGCCGCTACGGCTACAAAATGGTCACCGCTGACCTGTTGCGCAAAATCACCGTAAAGCTGAATAACCAACTCATCCGCAGCTATGAACTGAAGTACAAACAAGGGGCTTTTTATAAAACCCTCTTGGAAAACATCAGCGAACTGGACGATGCCGGAAAAGTTTTTTATGCTCACTCTTTTGATTACTACGATGATGTCAATGCCAGTAAAGGCTATGTGCCGCTGGGCGAGGAAAAAAAATGGACCATTGGCAATGATGAGGTAAAGGGGGGAATTGTCAACCCAATCCCTGGTTTTACGGATCAAAATTCAGCCCTCAGTACCGAAAAATCGAACAGTATTGGTTTTGGCCTGGCTATAACGGTTGGCTTCATTGGAGATGGTTGGAGCAAGCAAGCTACCGTAGGGGGAAGTTTTGAATTTGATCACACCACCAACGAAGGCCTGGTCTGTATGGTAGACATCAATGGAGATGAACTCCCGGATAAAGTAATAAAACGAGGTAATCGACTGTTCTACCGTGCCAATTTGAAGGATGCGGATGCTTTTGGCCCACTAAAACCCGTTTTGGGTCGTATTGATCAGTTCAGTGCCAGCACTGCACTGTCTTTTGGTGTTGGTCTTCAAATCATCCCCTTTGGGCCTTTATTTTTAGGCTATAATTTTACCAGTACCACGACCAATACTGGCACTTATTTTTCAGATTTCAACGGTGATGGTTTAATCGACATCGCCCACAATGGCCAGGTTCTTTTTAACCACATCGATGCCCAAGGCAACCCCGTTTTTGAACCCAACAGCACCCTCACCCCCAATCCTTTATTTTTGGGCGCTACGGTAGACAAAACCTTTTTGGCACCTGATACTGCGCTGCAACGCCGCCAAGAGCAGGAGTTTCCATTGCAAGACATCATTCGCTTTTGGTCAGCACCCTTTGACGGCGACATTCGCATCAATGCACCAGTGCAATTACTCCGGGTGGCCGATAGCCTGAGATCCAAAAAAGAAGATGGGGTAAGGGTAAGCATCCAGTTGCGCGATAAAATTGTTTGGGAGACTAGCATCAAAAATGGCGACTTCAACCCTAAAAACCCCAGTAGCGTAGATAGGCTAAAGGTCAAAAAAGGAGACAAGGTTTATTTTCGGGTACAATCCATTTACAATGGTGAAAACGACGAAGTGAACTGGAACCCAGCCATTGATTACCTCACTTCGATTGAACCTGATATTGACGCCAGCAACAAAAAAAGCAGCCATTACAAAGCTTCGGAAGACTTCGTCATTACTGGCCAGCAAGCCATCGGTATTCCCCGCACTGGAAGCATCCTTATAGCAGGTACTTTCAACAAAGGCGTGACCTCAGATTCGGTAGTATTAAGTGCCATTCGAACCGACACATTTGGCAAAAAAAGCATCCTTTTTAGCAAGATTTTTCCTCCAAAAACACAATTCAATGGTCTGCTCGAAAACATCGAATCCTCCGTACATCAAGGCGACGTTTTGACGCTTGAAGTACATGCGGACTCTTACATCGACCGCACTGCCGTAAGCTGGTTCCCTAAGTATGAAATCAATTTCAGGGATGCCAAAACAGGCCAACCTGTTATGCTAAGAGGCACCGTTACCCCTGCAAACAATGATTACAACACCTGGCTCATCCCTACTCCTACCCAGATAAAAACAAAACCAGGTGAGCTAAAGCTTTTTCCGGATATAAGCTTCGATGCCGACAGCAGCGGAACGGTCGTGTTCACCATCAAAGGCTTGGATACCCTGTATACCAAAAAAATCATCCGGATTGAAAAAGGGAAAGTAGCGGAGAAACTCGACACGATCAGCTTGGATGTGCCCCTTGGAACAAGGCTTTTTCCCGAGTTTCACATTTCCAATGAAATCCTTGCCCAGTCTTTAAAAAGCACGCTGCTCATCAGTAAAAAAGATACCACTTATAAGGAAAGGGACACTACGGCTAAGGATTCGTTTAAAATGGTCAACAAAGTCATTCTTGATACTTTACAAGCCGGGCTCTACACCAACTCCAGTAAAGATCAACCCATTCCGGTTTTTAGAAGATGGGGGCAATTCACTTTTACCGGAGACAAAGGTGATGGGCCCCTGGATGAGTCAAAGCTCAATTTCAATGAACCGGAAAACATTGATTACGAAAGCATTCTGAATGAAAACGCGATTGCTGAGTTACAGAAGGACACCGCCTCCATCCGCAATGTAAAAAGCCCCGCTAAATCGGATTTTGCGCCGCTTTATGGCAACGGTCAAAAACGCTGGTGGGTAGGTCGAGACTCGGCAGTTTTTGTCTCGGCAACAACCATGAGTAGCTCCAGACTCATGATGCACGATGTGTCCGTAGATAGTTTGATGCTTGGTACGGGTTCCAGCTTGACTGCGGTAAGCAAAGTGGAGCAAAGTTATGCCAACACCATTTCTGCAGGAGCAGGACTGATCGCCGGTTATTCCAATGTCCAAACCACCAATATGCTCGACATGATGGACATGAATGGGGATAGTTACCCCGATGTACTGCATGTCGACGATGTTCAATACACCTTGCCCAATGGTGGGCTGGAGCTCCAGGGCCGCAAAAATGCCTTGAACCCGACCAGCAGCACGGGCAATTCAGTTGGGATTAATTTAGGAGGAGAATTCCCCCGAGCCTCGGCCAGCGTCAAACGCCACAGCACTGCCTCCAATGCCAACAACAACAAAACCAAATCCAACGCCCGCAGCGCCCCAGCTACAGCGGAAGCTTCAATCGGTTTTACAGGCAATCTTGGCTACAACAAACAAAGCACCAATGTTTCCTGGATTGACATGAATGGCGATGGCTTACCCGACAAAGTGTACGAAAATGGGCAAGTGGCGCTCAACCTGGGGTACTCCTTTACGCCGCTCGAAGACTGGAATTTTAAAGGAATTGACGAGAGTGAAAGCCTCAATGTGGGTGGCGGAATCGGGGTGAACATTATTAGCGGGACCATTGAAGCTGGAATTGGTTTGACGCGTAGCCAGGACAATACCAAATTTGCATTGTTGGATGTCAATGGTGATGGTTTGCCGGATAAAATTTCCACTGGTGACACGCTTAGGGTGCAATTGAACACCGGCTATGGCTTTGCGGCTCTCCTGCCCTGGAATGGAAGCAGTATCATCAACAAAACCACCTCTACGGGCGAATCCATCAACGTAGCCTTTACCATTCCCATTCCCATCATTGTGGTTAAAATTTGCATCAACCCTTCTTTCAACATCGGGCATGGGGTTTCTGGGCAATCGGATCAAATCCTGGATGTGGACGGCGATGGCTTCCCCGATCTCGTGCATTCCGACAACGATGGCGACCTGACGGTGCGAAAATCTACCATTGGGCGCACCAATATGCTGCGCAAAGTACAATGCCCGCTGGGTTCCAGTTTCGCCATGGACTATGAGCAATTGGGCAGCACCTATCGGCTTTCTCAAAATGTATGGGTATTAAAAAACCTGGAAGTGTTTGATGGCGTACCCGGAGATGGCGTAGACACCATGCGCAGTAGCTTCAAGTACCTCGGTGGCTACTACGACCGCCGCGAAAGGGAGTTTTACGGCTTTGATACTGTCCTTACCCAGCAGTTGAATACCGCCGCCAAAAATGCAGTGTACCGCAGCACGGAAGAAGTTTTCATCACGGGTAATTATTACAACAAAGGGCTGCTGCAACGTGCCACCCTGCGCGACGCTGCCGGAAAAATTTTCACCCAAAACACCAATGAATATGAGCTGCGCACAGTGCGGGACAGCGTCTTTTTTCCAGCCTTAATCAAAAGCACCCAGTTCATTTACGAAGGCAATAGCACTCCCGGAGCCAGTACCTACTCCCAATACGATTACGACGCCCTGGGGAACATCACCAAAATCACCGACATCGGCGACGGCAGCCCCGAAGACCTACTCAATGCCTCCGTAAAATACCACAACAACGATGCCCTGTACATCAAAGCCATCCCTTCGGAAATAGTGGTCAACACCAGCGAAGGGGTAAAAAGAAGGCGCACCACCGCCATCGACGGCAAAGGCCACATCACCCAGATCAGCCAATTTTTGGCCGATGGCTCTTCTGCCAACCACAACATGGAGTACGACCAATACGGCAACCTGAGCAAAATCCTGCGCCCCGCCAATTACAAGGGCCAGCGTATGTTTCACAGCTATGCCTACGATGAGGTCATCCACAGCTACGTCATCAAAACCAGCGATGCTTATGGCTACAGCAGCAGCATGGAGTATGAATACCGCTTTGGCAATGTGATCCGCAGCACCAGCATGCAAAATGAGCAGATCCGCTTTGGCATCGACAACCGGGGGCGGATCAGCACCGTGACCGGGCCTTACGAATTGGCGGCAGGAAAACCCTATACCATCGCCTTTGACTACCATCCCGAAGCCAAAGTGCCTTACGCCATTACCCACCATTACGACCCCGAATACGACGACGACATCGACATCATCACCTTCATGGACGGCTTGGGCCGGGCTATTCAGGTCAAAAAAATGGGCTCGCTCTTCAAAGGCAAAAGTCAGGAAGACGAGCTAAAAATGATCGTTTCGGGCGGAACTCTTTATGATGCTTTTGGGCGGGTTGTCAAAAGTTATTACCCCACCACTGAAGCCTTGGGAGCAACCAATACCACCCTATCGTCTGGCTTGGGGAATCTTCAGGCGACCACCAGCTACGATGTAAACGACCGCGTCTTGACCCAGGTTTTGGCCGATGGCGCCACCGAAACGATGAGCTACACCGCTGCGGACAACCTGCTGATCACCCAAAGCATTGATGCCTTGGGCAACAAGGTCGAAAAGTTCGACGACGTAAGGGGCCGCCAAGCTCTGTTCAAGCAGTACGGCGGACCCGCTGGCACCATCTCCACCCGCTATTTTTACAATGCCCTGAGTGAACTGCTGCGCGTAGAGGACAACAGCAAAAACAACATTGTCAGTACCTACGACAACCTGGGCCGACGACTCAGCATTCTACACCCCGATGCCGGACTGACCGAACTCAGTTACGACCTGGCCGGCAACCTGCTGCAAAAAATCACCCCACAAATCCGCAAAGTACTGCCCAAAGGTGGTGCCATCAAATACGCCTACGACTTCGAGCGGATCGTGGACATCGACTACCCCATCCAGTACCAAAACAAAGTGAGCTATGCCTATGGCGCACCCGGATCAGGCAACCGCACGGGACGCTTGACCCTGCTGAAAGATGCCAGTGGTGGCCGGGAGTTTTATTACGGCAAACTGGGTGAGGTGACCAAAGAAATCCGCACCGTACTGGTCAATACCGTTTTTTACACCACCTACGTCAGCGAGCAGGAATACGATACCTGGAACCGCATCAAAAAAATGACCTACCCCGACGGGGAAGTGGTCAACTACCACTACAACCGGGCGGGTGAATTGTCCAGCATTGATGGACAAAAAGCCGGGAATACCTATTCCTATGTGAGCAAGCTGGGCTACGACGAGTTTGAAGCCAAAGTCTACCTCAAATACGGCAATGGCACCGAAACCACTTATGCTTTCGACGACCAGCGCCGCCGCCTCCAACGCCTGCAAGCCAGCACCGCCAGCGGAAATCCGATGCTGAACAACAGCTACAGCTACGACGCGGTGAGCAACATTACGGGCATCATCAACAACAGCCCGCCCCAAAAAGGCAAACTGGGTGGTAGAGCCAGCCAAAAATACAGCTACGATGGCTTGTACCGCCTGATCAGCGCCACTGGCCAGTACGAAGGATTTAAAGATACGGCCAGCTACGGCCTGGAGATGCAGTACGACAACCTGTCGAACATTCTCAACAAAAAATTGTCGAAACGCGATACCTCCGGCAATTACCAGCAATCCTATTTGTACGGCACCAGCAATCCCCACCAACCTACCCAGATCGGCACCAAAAAAGCTACCTACGACCTCAATGGCAACCTCACTGCCTTCGGCAGCACCGAATACTCTTGGGACGAAGAAAACCGCCTGATGGGTGTACTCGACAAGGGCCTCTTGAGCGAATACACCTACGATGCCGCAGGTGAACGAGTGATTAAAAGCAGCGGAGGCATGCAGGGCACCTGGCTCAACGGCGCACCTGCGGGTACCATCAATCACCGCGACAATTACACCGTGTACGTCAGCCCCTATCTGGTGTGCCGCAGAACGGGCTTCACCAAACACATCTACATGGAGGACGAGCGCATCGTCTCCAAAATCGGCGATGGCAGTTTTACCAATATCTCCTTCCCGCAATCTGCCCTTACTGCGGGCGGGGTCAATTACATCCAACGGGCCGCGCAACTGAAGCAGGATCGAGTTAGTTATTACGCCAGTCTGGGCATCAGTCCTGGCCCACCTACCCAAAAGTTGTTTTACGCCGAGCCACAAAACAGCGGGATCACTCCGCCTGTATTGGTCGACAGCACCGCCGGAAACATCCCTCCCGGCTGGCCGGGCAATACCACCAAACCAGTGGCTGGGCCGCCCGTTTATGTAGCGCCCATTCCGGGCAATGATTCGGTAAAAGCGGGCTACGGATTCCGGGGCACCGGGCATATCCCTGAGTCGAATCAATACTTCTACCACGGTGATCACCTGGGCAGCACTTCTTATGTGAGCAATGTAATAGGGGAAGTGGTGCAACATGTGGAGTATGTGGCGTTTGGGGAGACGTTTTTTGAGGAGCATAGTAGCCGCAATAACACGCCTTATTTGTACAATGCCAAAGAAAAGGACGAGGAGACAGGCCTATATTATTATGGGGCGAGGTATTATGATGCTAAAAATTCCTTGTGGCTATCTGTTGATCCGCCGATTTTTGGTGAGTATTTGGATGGGAAAGGTAATGGAGGGGTGCTTAGCCCAAGTAATTTAGGGGTTTATAATTATGTTTCTCAGAACCCCATAAACTCAATTGATCCAAATGGAAGAATAAAAATAAATATAGATCATATTTGGGGGAATCATGGCATGACAGATGAACAAGAAGGAAATAATGCTGATAATCCAACAAAATCTGTATTTCCTTTAGGATGGGGTAAGGAGAAGATAATCCAAGCAGTGACAAAAATATATAATGATTTTGATGATAATAATACAATATCATATGATCATGCGAAACATGGTCCTACGTTGGAAGGAATATTTGACGGGCTTTATATCAGGGTAGCAATAGACAAAGAGGGCTATGACGTTTACAATGCATTCCCCATATCAGAAAATGCATATGAAACTAATAGAGCAAGAATACAAGCTCAAGCCGAGAGAGCAGCTGAAGCAGCCGAAGAAGAAGCTCAAAGCCGTGGTCGCTCCCATTCCAGAAGTTCAAGTCGAAGCCGATCCCATTCTAGGAGTCCAAGAAGGAGTCCATCATACTCTAATCACCATGATCGAAGCTCCCCTTCTAGAAGCTCTAGTCCACCAGTACGGAAAAGGGAGAGAAAGCCAAGTCCATCACCAGACCAAGGAACTCGATCAAAAAGAAAGGAGTGATTGTTGGTTTGCATCCCTTATGCCAAACATCAACGAAGCGCTTTAATTTATTTATCAAAAAACCACAACCTATGAAATATAAAAACCCCCTCAAACTCTTCATCCCCCTGCTGTTCATCCTCATGAGCCTGCACCACGTCCATGCCCAACAGGACAGCATCCTGCTCAAAATCTATTTCCCCGAAGGTAAATCTACCCTGAGCCCAACCGCCAGGAACCAACTCAAAACCTTCGCCACCCAACACAAAACCCAGCACCCCATCAACATCGCTGGCCGCGGCGACCGCCATGGCTCCGATGCCTTGAACGACAGCCTCTCCCTCAAACGAGCCCTGGCGGTGAAGAGCTTTTTAATCGCCAATCAATTCCCCCGCGAAAACATCCATTCCATCATCGGGTATGGCCGGCGCAATCCCATCGAACCCTATGCTGATTCTCTGAACCGGGTGGTATGGATCACGGTATCCGCTGGCGGAGCCCCATCTGCCAATGGAAGCAAGGTCTATACCTATCGGGATTCGCTGGTGTTGGTTTCAGCGCCCTATCCAGCCAAGTTCCTGGCACAAAATCCAGCGCCACACGCAGGGGATACCCTTTTGATCGAAACCCATTCCCGCCAAATTGGGGATACCCTGCGGAGTACCCGGGTCATTTACCTGGCTATCGGGGATGATGCTCCATCCAAGCCGGGCATCAAGACCATTTCCATGCGCGACTCCCTGATCATGCTGCTTCCGCCTTATCCCCCAGCCTACCTCGTCGGGAATAAAAAACCCTACAAAGGTGACACCCTGCACATCGATTCCATCCTGCAGCAGGTCAATACGACTTTGTACATTACCCGAAAAATCTACATTGCCGATGATACCGCCCAAGTCTCACCCACAGCGGGCGTCAAAGAAATCCCCGAAAAAACCAAAGCCTCAGCTATTGCGCAGGCTTTTATGGACAGTCTGAACAATAGCCTGCCTGGGCAAGCCATCATCATCCGGGGGCTCAGCTTTGAGTTTGGTTACCACGTGATGCCCAAGTCGGATTTGCCCGCATTGGAGGCGGTAGCCGCAGCTTTGCACGCCATGCCTAGGCTCAAACTAAAAATACACGGCCACGTTTGTTGTGGCGATCCGGCAGAAAAAGATGTATTTGATAAACAGACGGGTATGTATGATCTTTCCAGCAATCGTGCAAAAGAGGTGTATGATTATTTGGTGGACAAAGGTGTGGATAAATCCCGGATTTCTTATGAGGGTTATGGCATGCAGCAGCCTATGGTTTATCCCGAAAAAGGCAAAAATGACCAGTATCGGAACCGCAGGATTGAGTTTGTGATTGAGGAGAAGTAGGATAGAAACTATCTCAAAATCTGTCGATTACCCACTAATCCCACATTGAATGCAAGATCGTGCTTTCGCCTCAGACCCCCCGCCCCCTGAAGGGCTATGATTAGGACACAATTACAAAACACTTGATTAGCGGTTGATATTCAGTAGCTTGCCGTGATCGCCCGACCTCTGGAAGGCAGGGTCGATTGGTTCTAATTCGAGCGGCAAAAGCGCAGCTTCGCTGCTTGATTTATTCACCACGACGGCACGACGATCACGACGTTTTCGCGCTTCGCGCGATTTGAACACGCCGCAAGCGG
>JAIYAV010000062.1 GCA_027488855.1 Saprospiraceae bacterium | reverse complement strand
CATCATTGTTCATTATGTCTTACAAAATTAGCATTTTCTGTGTCCTAATCGTAGCCCCTAAAGGGGAGTACATTTTCGGGTAGTCTAGAATAGTACAATTGAGTAAAAAAGCAGTATTTCTAACCAACCAACAATGTACTCCCCTTTAGGGGTCGGGGGTTGGTAGACAAAAGCACAATTTTAAACTCAACCTGTAAACTTATGTGGAGACAGTAGCCCCGCTAGGGGCGTGACATGGGTAGAAAACGACGGCCCGATGTTTTCCAAAGTCCCGTAGGGACATGATGTGGGTATCGATAGGCATACCATACCCACATTACGCATTTAGCCGGGCTTGCATCCTTAACGACGCAGCTCAACCCTTTTCCACCGTACCACAATTACCACCTCGTTTGGCAGCAAAGGGCGCACCCAACTCCTCCTTTGAGGTAGTGGGTCAAAAAATGTTTAATTGATGACTCTTGTTTTGACCGCCTGTGCGGGGTTGCCCTGGTAAATCGTATACGCTTCCAGATTAGCTACCGCGACCGAGCCTACACTCAATACCGCGTGACTGCGGCAGCATACCCCCGGACAAACAATGGCTTGAGCGCCAATCCAAACCCCCTCCTCCAACACAATGGGGCTAACCATCAAATCAAAAGACGAATGTTTGTAATTGTGATTGCCACAGAGCAGCATCGCCCCTTGCGAAAGGCAAACATTGTCGGCAATGCGCACCTCATCCAGATTGTCGATCCAGACTGATTCCCCAATCCAGACATCGTTGCCCAGCACCAGTTTCCAGGGGAATTTGATGCGGACATTGGGCTTGAGCAAAACCCCCAGCCCCACTTTAGCCCCGAATCGCTTCAGTAACCAAATCTTCAAACCATTCAACCCGGCCAAACTATGCTGAAAAAACAAGGCACTGCAAAACATCCACAGCAACTCCCTTAATTTGGAAGCACCACGATCAAACTCCGGATTTTGATAAGTATTTAACTTGACCTTATTCATGCCTTTTGTTGGCAACAGAATATTTTTCACTTTTCACTTTTCACTTTTCACTTTCCCCTCCAACAAATGCAAAGCCAACAACAACTCCGCCAACATCCGCTGAAAAGCATAATACCAGCCCCGCCAACCATCCAAAATGCCCCCCTTCAGAATCAGGCAGTAAAAAAACACCACAAAAGGGGCCAACACGATCTGCTTGCGCACCCAATCGTTGAAACGGGAAAAACGCTGGTCGCTGGCCGCAAATTTGGCGAGCTCCAACTGAGCGTAACGATCCTGCGCCCAGAGCCAACGGGAAAGGGACTTGCGGTCGTCGTGGTGGATGGGGTGTTTGAACTGCCCACTTTGTCCATCTACCACCAGAATTTGGGTATGCCCATCGTCCACATAACGTGCGTGAGCGCGGGCGAACAAAGCTTGCCGAGGGGGCAGAATGGTGCCCCGCAAGGGTTTGCCAAATACACAATATTTGAAGGGAAGGTAATAGCCCATAATGCCTGCCTCCGGCTGCCAGGCGGCCAACTCGGCCAACAAAGCGGGAGACAATACATAATCCGCATCCAAAGACAAGACCCAGGGTGTTTGCACCTGTGCCAAACCGTAGTTCCACTGCTGCCCATGGGTATCAAAAGCACGCTGAAAAACTTCCACCCGTGGATGCGCCCGCAAGATGTCCAAAGTCTCATCCGTGCTGAAACTGTCGATCACCACAATGCGGGCAGCCCAGTCCAGCGCCGTAAGGCTGCGGGCAATGTTGGGGGCCTCATTGTAAGTGAGGATGAGGGGCGTGATATTGGAAATATAGGACATTGAGAGTTTAGAAATCAAACGTTTGCTCCTGTTCGAACACACGTAAAAAGCTTGACCTGCGGTAGGCTCTAAAACATGCGACCGTCGAGCCCGCTCGCGCAGCGAGCATTTTGGGATCGACGAGCGCCCACGTAGTGGCTTGTAAAATATCGGACTTTGCCTAAAATAAAAACCTCCAGTAAGTGTGGCTCAAATATTCGACCTTGCCTAAAATAAAAACCTCCAATACAGCCCGACACTACATAACGCCCCCCTACAAAACATACCGCTCATACGCCGCCAAATACTGCGCCGCCACCGCCGCCGCATTAAAATCCTGCTGAATGCACTCCGGGCTTTCCTCCTGAATCCGCGCCCGTTTGGCCTGATCCTGCCAGGCTAGCTCCAAGGTGCCGGCCAGCTCACTTGGGCTATTGGGGCATACCCAGCCCAAATCCTGTGCTTCCACATAAGCCGACAAACCCACCAGCGGACTCAACAACACCGGCGTACCTACCGCCAATGCCTCAATCACCACATTGGCAAAATTTTCATTGTGGGAGGGCAACACAAACAAGTGCGCCTCCGCAAAAAGTCGGTATTTTTCCTGCTCATCGGCCCAGCCAAACCACTCCAATTGAGCGCTGATGCCAATCTCTTCGGCCAGTCTTTGCAGACTAGCCGTATATTCCACCGAACCCGTACCCGCCAGCCGCAAACGCCAAGGGAATGTACAAGTGTGTAAGGCCTGGAACAAAGGCTCCAAACCCTTCTTCGGATCGATGCGCGACAAAAACAACAAGGAAAACTCCCCGGAATCTTCTCTAACTGCCGTCCGTGGGGGAACCTGACCCAACTGAGGCAATTGAATGATATTGGGTGCTACAAAAACCTGCGCACCGGGTACCACAAGCGCCAATTCCTGTGCCTCCTGCTCGGAAGTGGCATGTAATACCGCCCCGCGCAACAAATACCGCCCCACCCAACGGTGAAACAATGCCTTGAGCGGATGCCGCAAAGTATAGGGACTCAACATGCCCCGTGGCGACAAGACCACTCGCCGCCCCCGCAACCTGCACAACAACAAAGCAGGCATGATGACCAAATTCCACCAGGAGTGCAAATGCACATACTCCACCTTGGGTAACATCCGCCACAAGTGCCACCACAACCCCGGGGCCAAATGACTGTGATCTTTGGTGTAGCGCCGATGGTAATAAACGCTTACACCATTTATGTTTTGAGCCTGGCCGATGGGCACCGCCAATTCACTGGGGCCATTGGCGGTGGTGGTCAATACCTGTACAAGTATCCCCGCCGCTACCTGACTTTCACAGAGGCGGGACACGGAAATGATCGGGCCGCCGTAAAGAGTGGAAGGGAGGTAGGAGGGGGTTAGATGGAGGGTCATGGGGCTTCCCCAGTTTTTTTGGTTTCAATTAAACCAATCAGCTGAAAAGTGTAATAAACAATTATCATTATAACCAAACTATAAACTACGGTGTTTAAGAAAAACTCCAGACAATTGCCCCGCCAATACACATTGAATAATCCCGAAAAAATGATGCCCGTTCCTAAAAAATATCCCCCAAAAAGTTGCTCAGCCCATACCGATATTTTAGCAGCACTTAAACCAACCAAAAAACAAAACAACCAAGAACCAAAAATTCCAAAGGAAAGATACCCGTCAACTACAATTTGGGGCTTAGCTGATACACTTTTGGAATAATATGAAATGATTTTGTTTTCGCGTACTCGTTCCATTACTAAATTTTCAGTAATGGGTTTGTTAGGATACAAAATTCTGGGAAACAAATTGGCAATACTTTGTTCAATGATTTGAGTCCCATAAAATGGTACAACTTGTGGGACATTGTTCAGGTATTTTTCAAAAATGCCAATTTCTGAAAAGCGCCCCACTAAAAAGCTCCAATTGTTTGCACTAGTCTCATCCCCTTTTTGCACAGCGTCAAGAGCAATCTTAAAAGCTTCTTCTTGTTGAATGCCTTTTTGCCAAGCATTTTCACGGAAAACGGTATTAAATGTAGGAAGAACAAATATTAACAGAATTAATACAGGTAAACCCAATAATACAATCCTAAAGCGGTATACAGGCAATAGAAATGCACCCAACAGAATCACCAATATCAAAATGTTTTCTTTCCACCCGGACAGTAAAGCCTGTAAAAAATTAAACCCGAAAATGACTAGAGCGCCCAAAAGGCTAGAAATTTTTCGTTCAGGAATGGCCAATGCCAGTGCAATGGCTGCGGCTACTGCACTCAATTTTGCCGTCCTTTCTACAAACTGTCCAAGCTGGGGAAAAAAGGTAAAACCAATATTAAGTATAGTGAACCCTATCGCTAGCTTCAATCCTAAGCTTGAAATCGACTTTGATTTGATATGGATTTTTGTTTCCTTATACTGGGAGGTTAGTAGCAAACCATGTAACAGCCCCGCATGCCCTAGTAGGTACAAACACTGGGCATGAGCTGCACGTTCAAATTCATCAGGAGAAGCAATTGGTTTAAGTTTTTCAAAATACACGTAACCATATAAGGACAAAAAATAAAATACCGAACTGAGCGACATATACCCTGCAAAAATAAAATGAGGAATAAACAAAGGACGTAAGGGATGGTCTATCCAGGATGTAGTATAAGATAAAGGTCGAAGCATGCCTGTCAATACCAAAACAAGTAGCAATAATGAACCTAACCAGGCTATCCAAAATGAAGTTCCAGGATTCGAGAGTAAAGCCCAGGAAAACAGGAAAGGTATATATATAAGAGCGATTCGCAAATTAATTCTGTATTAGCTGATGCTCAAATGCTATCACTTGTTGTTTAAAAGACCAGTTTTGAATTAATTCCTTTGACTGAGAGTACTTTGTTCTCATAGGGATATCCTTGGCCATTTGTTTCAAACATTCTAATAATGCAGATACATCATTATGTTGAAATATCCGCCCACTTATTCCATCTTTTATCAAATCAAGGCCACAACCTACTCGATCGCTTATAATTATAGGTAAATTACAAGCCATCGCTTCGTTAACTGCCAATCCCCAAGTTTCTCCTGGACCTAAGGAGGGCAAACAATAAATGTTCCCAATTCGATACACAACTGGCATTTGGGATTGGTTTTGAAATTCAAGAAAACGAACATTAGGATCACCTTCCGCACGTTGTTTAAGTGTCGATTCCAAGATTCCATTACCCACCAGTAAGAGTTTAAATGGCTGGTCATGTTCTTTGTTAAAAGCTTGAACTGCTTCCAGAAGTTGTAGGGGTGCTTTTTTGGGTTCAAACTTTCCAGCAAAAAGAATGATAACATCCTCTTCTTGAAACCCAAATAGATTGCGCCATTCATTGGCCCTCTTGGCATAACCTCGTTCGGGAGTATCAAAAAAACGTTCATTATCAATCGCATGCGGAGCAAATACCAGTTGCTGGTCTTTTAATCCAAAGGCTTGATAGTAACGCTTATTTTGAGTGCCTACATAAAAGGCAACATCCACATGGCGGTATACCCAGCTCAAAACCATCTTTTTTACCCACTGTTTCCACCAAGGTAAAGGGTCAAGTAAATGGGAATCCCCCCGAAACCAGATCGGAATCTTCCCCTTGAGTTTGCGCATCAAATACAGATGACTGTGGTAGTTCCAACCGTATACTAATACTGCATCCGGTTTCCAGGCCTTTACTTCTTGCAGCAAAGTAGGATTGATGATACCTTTATAATGATGAGAACCCGGGTCGATGCTGGTATTTCGTATAAAAACATAGTCATAATTTTCTAATAAGGGAATGTCCCACTCAATAATTTTTCCAAAGCCCGGATCGTATTTGTTTTGGCTTTGTTCACCCCATGTGTAAAAAACTTTTACAGCAATATTTTTGCGTTGAGCGAGTAGTTTGAATACCGGCGCATAATATTGAATAGGGTGAGTACAAACTATGGCGAGGCGTTTCATGGTGAAATCCTAATTGGGTAAACACATAATCATATGGGGAATAAAGCCCAACTGCTCCAAGTCGAATAAATTATAAAACCACTTATCCGGTTTAGGAAAATGCCCTACATAGGCGGCGCGATAATTGTATTTGCTCAAAAATGACCCTGCAGCTTGAAATGCTTCTTCTCCATGTAGCTCTAATAAGAGTATAGGCCTTTTTTGTCCAAAAACCTTATCTCCATTGTGCAGGGCAAATACCTCCGCTGATTCCAGGTCAAATTTAATAAAATCAGGGGCGGCAATCTTTTGTGTATCCACCAATTCATCTACACCATAGCAAGCCACTTCTATCACATCTAGAGCTGCATCATAAGTCTTACTCAATCCTACAGGGCCATTAGACCCGCCAAGATTATCGGCAAACTTCAATATTGTATCTTCAGGCCCTAGAGCACAATTAACAATGGTAACATTTTCCCAATTATTGAGTTTGGGAATTACTTTGACGGCATTGTAGTTTTTTGTTGATGCTTCAAAGACATAAATTTGACCTATTTCACCGATACATTTACGGAACACGGCAGTGTAATAACCAATGTATGCCCCACAGTCCCACATAACCATACCGGGTTTGATGAAATCTTTAAAGTTGATTCTATCAAAAATCCATTTATCGTATATTCCCAAATAATAAGAACCTTCTTTCCTAATGTCGATTCGTAGTTTAACTCCTTTTGCTTGGCCCGATAAAATTTTAAGGTCTGCATATCCTTTACTACCAGAAAGCAGATAAAATAATATTTGTTTGATGATTACTTTGAGCCGTCTCATTTTTAATTGTCTTCTTTTGCTTGCTGAATTAAATAAGCTACAAGTCTACAGCCCAAGGCCATCAAAGTCAAAGTTGGATTAGAATGCGAGCCTGTAGGGAATACAGAGCTGCTGCAAACATACACGTTGTGAACTTCCCATAAACGCAGGTTGGTGTCCACCACTCCTCCATCGCCATGTTGACTCATTTTAGCCCCTCCCATATGGTGGTTCACTCCCGATAAATGGTCCTCAAAATTCGCGGCTTCGGCATCCATGTGTGCATAAAGAGAAACTTTGCCCAATCCTAAATTTTCAACCAAATCTTTTACCGCATGGCTCGTAGCCACTGCGGTATCCCAGGTTAGTCTACTGATTTCCCAATTGATCTGAGCCAATTTTTGCCCAAATTGATCTTCACGATCCCCCAAAGTAATGCTACTAGATGGTAAAGGCTCTTGTTCCATCATTAGGGTCAATTTTGCTACTGTTTTTGGCTTGTAAAAAAAACCCTTAACCAGCAGGGCCAGCAACCCTTTGCTTAATTCTGGAAAACTTTGAGAAATTTTAAAGATTCGAATGAGCTTGAAATCCCGTAAAAAAGAACGCAGTTCCGCGTAGGGATCGAAGGTATCATCCTGATGCCTGAACAAAAAGCCCGCTGAACAGTTCAATAAATTTGACGCTCGTTGATGCTGATCGGATAAACTCAAGCGCAAGGAATATTTGCGATTCTTATACACATGAGTATTGAAGCGCCGCTGAAAATCATACAGGTTGTGTGGTGTTACCTCTCCGACTTCTATACAAGGGTGTTCCATAAAACTTTTTCCCAACCAATGGGATGAGGACAAACGATTGAGGAGTAAAATGCGTACTGTTTCAATACCTCCCGCTGTTACTATCAAGGTCTTAACCGGCAATACAAACTCTCGGCCTTGAAAATTGGTAATCTTGATAGATGCTACTAAGTTGCTATCTTCCTGGTTACATGTGGTATTGAGTAATTGGGCATTGTAAAAGACATCCACTTTTTGCTCCAATATCCGTCCATGCAATTTGATAAAATTGGGTTCATTGGCCCATTTTGACACATGGTAGGTCAACCCAAAACGGGCTGCCCCTGGGTCTTCCAGCCCCAAATTTTGCAACATTTTAGTGGAATAATCCTCTTGATCTACCCCCATAAAGGCATTGGCTTCGGCATAAAAACGCTCTACTTCTTCAAAAGGGATTGGCCAACCACTGTTGGTCACCCAGGCGCGATGTTCAAAATCAATGGGTGTAAAAGGTAGGGATTGACCTCCCCAGGCAATACTCGTGCCACCTACAGCTCTTTTGCGCCCCCATTCGGCAGAATTGACATATTTAGCACTGTGCTCAACCGCATTGAGTACTTGCCGGGCATCATCTTCTACAAAATGACCACTTTCAATGAGCTGTATTCGGTATCCCTTCGCACTTAATTTTACACTCAATAAAATTCCAAGTACACCTGCACCAATGATGGTGAAGTCGTAATGTTTACTTGAAATATGGCTTAATGTATTGCAGTCAATATAAGGCATTAGCTGAGTTGTAGGTAAAAATGTAGGGTATCTCGTATATTACTCTGGATGTTTTTTTCCTTTGAAGAAGAAAAGAGTACCAGGCTATCAGGCTTTTCTTTCAAATGATGGGCCAGCAGATAACCTGCCTTTTGATTTGAGGGAATGTCTGCAAAATCTGCGTAGGGCAAGGACTTAAATATGCTGTGGTGAATGTGTTTTTTGCTGGCAAACCGATTGCTGAGTTCCTGAGAGGGAATTTTTAATCCATATTCGTACTGCAATACCTCCCAATCCGTCAAATCTTTTTCATCCAGGTTTTCGATGTTTTTAAAAGAAGCGCCAATGCCTAGTCTACGGATGACGCCATGCTTTTTTTGCTGCAAGAGATATTCAAGTGCATCATCAGTCAAGAAGGAAGGAATGCCTTCATGTATCAGGTAATTGTCGATGTAAGGAGTATTCAAGCGTTGCAAGCTACCTGCTAAATATTGCTGAACGGCGGGTAAATCGATGCATCGGTAATCACTGCGCTGAAAATCAAATTGTGCCGCAGCGGTTTTTTGTAGCGGACGCTGCAAAAAACGCCTGCGCAAATGGTTTAACGGAATGGCAAGCGTGGCCGGAATACGAGGATTAGGAATTGCCCCCAGACCAAACTTGCTGGTGATTTCGAGCTGTGCTCTTTTGTCCCGAATGAACTTTCCCAACACCAACTCCGAATACCCGCTCCCATAGAGTGGCGCGGTGTCAAAGAAACGAATGCCTTGCTCGTATGCACAGTCCAATAAACGTAAGGCTTGCTTTACGGATGGTTTTACACTAAGCCCTACACAACCAAATCCCAAACGTTTGATGATGTTGTCTTCCATAACTTAAAGTCCTTCATGATCTTCCATCAACTGATTGAATACCGCTACTTGTTCTTGTGTCTTCGCACGAGCCAGATGGGGGGCAAAGGCACCCTGATTGATGTTTGGAGACAACAGGGCGCGATTCAAAAGTTGGCTCCATTGTGTGTAAAATTGTTCAGCTGCTTTGGTCGTATCAGAATCGGTGGCGAAAGTGTAGACAATCCCACAATTGAGTTGTTCCAATATGGCAGCGGCACTACTTTGTTCATGAAATACCGCAAGAATTGGGCGTTTCGCCAATACGTAGGGATAAATTTTAGAAGCTGTGTACTGGGGATCATCCGAACCGGTTATCAACAACAAATCGGCATTTTGCAACAAACGTAAGGCTTGAAAGTAAGGAATGCGCTGGGGTTGCTCCTCCACATGTTCGGCAATTCCCAATTCCTGCGCTAGGGGCAAGATGGTCTTTTCCCCCAATTCACCGGGCGCGTAACTGGTGCCTAAAAAGAAAAATTTGTAGGGAGCAAACTTTTTTTCTTCACGTACTAAACTTAATGAAAATGCCTTAAAAACTATAGAAAGTGCTTTCTGCATGTCGTATCCACCTCGTCCCACATACACGATGCTTTTTTCATTGGCGTTGATAGGAATTTTAGGCGTCTCAACTAATTGAGCAAGGTCAAAATCTTTTTCGAACGCCCCAAAAGTAATGGTGTAACAACGTTTGGGGTTGATTTGTGGATAGCGCTGGCATAAAGTTTGGTGGTATGATACGGATACGGCAATGATGGCATCCACCCTGCGCATCGCAATGGGCTCCAAATATTTGTTGAGTCTGTACGAAAACCAGTATTTAGGTGGTTGCTCCGCTTTGGGTTTGTTTAGGTAATAATCAGAATGCCAGGGATCCTGCATGTCGATCACATAGGGTACTCCAAAACGTTTGCGCCAATAATTACCCAATACGAGCACGGGAAATTGGGTGGTGGAAAAAAAAATCAGGTCGAACTTTTCCGTTTGCAGGAGTTGATTGACCCGCCGCCAGTAAAACCACAAGGAGCGTAAACCCAGGCTACCCAAACCAAACTTGCGGGTAATGCGGGTGGAAAATGCACCTACCCGAATGACGCGCACCTGAGAGGGGATACTTTGTAACAACAATTCATCCTGCGCTGCTTCTACCCTGGTTGGGTTAACACAAACTACCGTAGGCTCCCAACCCAACTCAGTGTAATACGGCAAACTTTGCCGTACCCGGTGCATATCAGCACCGTTGATGGGTGGGAAATGGGGGGAGATGATGAGGAGTTTTTTCAAAGGTTCAGGCAGTGAGCGTCGCCTCTACCAGAGGCAACCATTTTTTTTGTTCCATTTCCCAATTGAGCTGTTCTTGGGCCAATGTCCAGGCGTTTTTTCGGGTTTGCTCCAGGTCTGAAGGCTGGGTATAGCAGTTTTTTAGCAAGCGGGCTAAGGCCTGCGGTTCACCTTGGGCATAAGTCCAGCCCACGCCAGAGTACTCAGTTATAAACGCAATTTGGGCGAGGGTATCTGAAGCAATGATGGCATTTCCGGCCAACAGATAGGTAAAAATTTTGTTGGTCAGGCAAATGTCGCGATTGAGGGGCGCGCTGCGCTCCAAAGCCAGTCCAACGTGGTGTTCCGCCGCCCATTCAAACAACTTTGCCTCCGCAACAGTTGGATGGATTTTGAGTTGGTGTAGGCCATTATTAATCAACATGTCCTTTAACTCCGTGGCTGCTGCGGTATCGATGTTCCCCACCAATGTAAGTTGGATCGGGATTTCCGGCAACAATTTCATGGCCAACAAGACATCTTGTATCCCTCGATTCAGACCGATGGTTTGTGAAAACCAAAAAAGTTTGAGGGGTGTGTGCGCAAGCTTTTGGAATGCCTGTTGATAACCCACACTAAACACATTGTTGATGGCGTGCAAAGCCAAGCCAGGGAAAAGCTCTTGGTAGGCTTCGGCAATCAGCTGACTGGCTGCGCTTAAAAATTGGGCCTGAGGGAAAAAAAGCGCTTCTATTTTTATCGCCAGTGCGCTTGCTTTATCGGATTGGGGGACTTCTCCCCGGTGGAAATCCTCGGCATCAAAAGCATATTTCGCCCCACACTTTTGCGCGGCGCTGGCCGCCACGGGTAATGCCCCCAGGTTGTGGGCAATGTACAAATCGGCATCAATCCGAATGGCAGCCTGCTTTTGCAAATGATAGGCTTTGGAAACGGCGTGATGGCTGGCCCATCCGAAAAAATGGAAGAGGTAGCGCCCGAGACGGTGACGTAGCTTTTCAGTAAAGTTATAAGGCACTGCAATGTGAATCCATTGTGGGTGTGCTTGCAGGATTGCTTCGTCGAAGGTTTTTTGTTCAGGTTGATAGTACACGGATAGAATAAAAACCTGGTACACTGCCGGATCAAGCGCCGAAGCCTCTTTAATCAACCGGGGGTTGGTTGAAATGTGCCCGGGCGTAATGAAGCAGACTTTTTTCATACCTGCTGATGTGGCTTACTCACGATGAAGAGTTCGTCTCCATCCATTACTCCACATAGCTGGGACTGGCCGTCCCAACCGCTAAAATGTTCCAAATCGAGAGGGAGGGTAGCAATGTAGAAAGGTTGTCTTGCAAAAACAT
>JAIYAV010000310.1 GCA_027488855.1 Saprospiraceae bacterium | reverse complement strand
GTAACTATTTAGCGCCCGAAGGGCGCGACATATATTTCGGTGCTGCAAGCAGCACGAAGTTCATTGAAAACATTGAGTTGATGCTTACGACAGGTACTTATAAAGCCTTGAATTCGAGCATAAATTCCAGCACCCTCGTTTGTACGAAAGCATCCAGCGACTTTTTGCTTAGTTTTTACAGGACGAATATCTCTCTCAGCTTGATTATTGGTGAATGGAACGCATTCAAATTCGGCAAATGCCAAAACGGCATCGCTGTGTAAGACGAGTCGATCCAAGAGGCTAAGTGCTTTCCCCCTGGGTTTTCGTCCTCGCTTTTTCTTTTTAAGAGGATCAGGTAAATCTATTTTGGGAAGTAAAAGTTCCTCCAATTGGATGGCTTTTTGGCACTTTTCCAGCCAATTTTGTTTTTCAATAGCGATTTGAGGGACAGTTCCTTTTCCTTTATTACTGCGTTGGTACAAGTCCAAAAGGAATACTTTGAGTTCAGCTGCCCAAAGTTTTTGTTGTTCAATTTGTGCTTGAAGTTCACGCAATAAGTGAGCTACACAAAGGGCATGCCGACATTGGGTATAGGTAAAATAAGTGGCATAACAATCATGCACGGCCCAACCTCTGAAAGCAGTCAAGATCGAGGCTGCCTCTTGATGAGCCTTACCACCTCGCTTAGCACTCACAAAAAGGTAAGTGAATAGGGTATTGCAAGCAGTATGCAGCCATTTTAATTTAGTGGATACCAATATTCCAGTTTCATCAAAGTGAACCAAGGGGCTATCCACAAGGGATGCTTTAATTTGATTTTCTGCTGATTCCAGGCTTTCATAAGCTAGTTTATTGTTGGACACTGCTGTACTTTCATTGAGATTATAGCCAAACAAATCCTCAAAGAGCGTACTAATTTTTTGGAAGGACAATTGGCAAGAATTATTCAATAGTACGCTCAAGGCACGCACCCCAGGACCATATTGTACACCCGCATTGATCCCCTGTGGTACTTGGCCTTGATGAATGCAGCCACAGGAACAAACCTGTTGGATCACTTGATATTCTGTCACCTCTAACTTAGGTTGGGGTAGATCGAAAACCTGGTGAGTTTTTAGAATAATACCATCTTTAGGATCAAGGACAAGGCCACAACTACATAGGGGCGTCACCAATCGAACAGTGTGATCAGGATTATCTACTTTACTAAGGTTTTTCCCCTGGTGATCCCGCTGACCTCCTTTTACCTTTGGTTCTTTGGGGATGCCCACTTTGCGTTTAAGTCCATCACTTGAGGGAGGGCGGCTTGAGTTGCGGCTGTTTTGGTTCAGCCGTGCTTCCAACTCCACAACTCTTGACTTTAGTTCGTCAATTTGCTTTTGTTGGTGTTCGATAATCAACAGCAGTTGATTGATCACAACATGGCAGCCTTCGACTGTGTTTGGTAGCTCCAACTCAATGTTTTTGATGCCCTAAGATAATTTCTTTTTTCATTTTTAGCAACCGCCGCAGGCGGCTGCTAAATAGTTACCTTTCATGAAAAATTAATTTTTTAACTAAAAGTAGAATGAATAATCGCCCGTAAAGATACAATCAAAACTTAATTTTGCCTTAATAGCTACAACCTAATTAATAATCATCTTTGTCGCACAATCATCTAATGACTGCAGCATGAGATTGATTATTAGGGTAAATACTCCACAATACCCCTAAGTATTTGAAAGTATAGTGGAAAAATAAATAGCATAATGAGGAAAATTATCCCTTCATCACTTGCTTGTGCAATACTATTTCTTACTTCATGCACCAAACCGCAAGATGTTATTACAGTTGCTGAAACGACAAGATCAACCGAACCATCTGCATTATTAGGTGCGACGTTGTCTGTGAAAATTCCTGCCTCTGCTAATTGGGGAGTTGCTTTTGAAGTTCCAGTTGTTACTACTCCAAATACAAATGTAATCGTTTCCTTGACTTCATCTAGTAAGGGAAAATTAACAGGAACCACTACCAAAAAGACAGATGCAAATGGCAACACTACGTTTAAATTAAGCGTCATTGACAAAGATAATGTAACAAAAGTGTCAGATGAAGGCATTGGAGTCCACACTTTGAGTTTTAGTTCTAATGCTACTACCAAAACAGGAA
This sequence comes from Saprospiraceae bacterium, assembly GCA_027488855.1. Classification (GTDB taxonomy): domain Bacteria; phylum Bacteroidota; class Bacteroidia; order Chitinophagales; family Saprospiraceae; genus Haliscomenobacter. Next base: position 60,216 of record JAIYAV010000310.1, on the reverse strand, counting down.
CAATTAATATTAAAATCCCTGCTGGATATTCATCTAGCACTAAATTCAGATACAAATTATCAAGCAATCAGTTGAAAATTTTATCTACTGCAAATTCATTTGTAGGCAGTTCTCCTTATTCTTTGGCACCAACTCCTGACGATATGTGGTTTACTGATTGTATTGGTAAGGATGGAGAAAAGCTTTCAGATGCCTATGGTATCTATCGTACATATCGTTTGGCAAATGTAAAAAACCCTGAAATCCCAGCGAATTCTAGTACTACAAGGACTGATCTATGGAACACACTATCTACCTATCAGAATGGCAGCGATTTCAATACTATTGTCAGTAAAATGGCAGCTATTTACAAAGCTAACCCGAATGCAAAAGCGCCTAACAAAACTAAAGACCAAGATGTATTAAGTTTCTATGGTATAAGGGCGCAATGTAAAGAAACAAAAGATAGAATTACAAAATCAGCCATAAGTAAACAATTTATTTACGGAGGAGGAGTTACTAAAACAGATGCTGATGTTCGAGCAGGAATGATATTTGAATGGGCTACGAATAAGCATACAGGAATAATTCTTGATACTTACTTTGACTCCGATGGTAAGTTAACAAAAATCAAGGTAATTGAGTCAAATTACAAAGGCGATTTTAAAAACCCAGAAGGGCAAATTCCTTGGGATAGAACAGTAACAAACTCAAGAGAGGTAACTTTACCTGATACTAAATATAGGTTTGCCGACTATTAAAACTATATTCACATAAAGGGTGGGCATACGAAAGTGTCCACCCTTCATTTAGTCCCCCTACCCCAATTTCGCCAATTCCTCCGCCAAATTCTTCATCTTCATCTCCCCGTCAGCCAACTTCTGCTTTTCCTTGTTCACGACCTCCGCTGGTGCGCCGCTCACAAATTTCTCATTGCTCAGCTTGTTTTGGACCGACTTCACAAAGCCCTGGTAGTATTCCAGTTCCTTTTGCAGGCGTTTGCGCTCTTCCTCTACATCGATGGCGATTTCCAGTTCAACGAAGAATTTTTCGTTGCCCACCAGGAAAGCTACACCGTTGCTGATTTCGGTGCTGGTGATTTGCAGGCTTTCCAGGCTGGCCATTTTCACGACCATGGGCAGCACGCCATCCCATTCAAGCAAAGTATGATTGCTAGCGGTATCCTGCGCAAATACTTTGAGCAATTCCTTTTGTTTCAAGCCATTGTTGTTGCGTACATCGCGGATGCCAGATACTATTCCTTTGGCCAGTTCAATTTTTTCGATAAAAGCAGCATCAAAGGCGGTAGCTTGGGGGTATTTGCTGATTACACAGTCGTCACCTGCTGCCCGCTCGCGCAATTGGTGCCAAATTTCTTCGGTAATAAACGGCATGAAGGGATGCAGCAAAGTCATCATGCGCTCAAGCAGATTGATGCTTTCTTCCAAAGTCTGGCGGTCGATCGGTGCACCATAGGCGGGTTTGATCATTTCAAGGTACCAGGAACAATAGTCATCCCAGATGAACTTGTAAAGGGTCATCAGCGCTTCGGAAAGGCGGTAGTCGGTGTACATGCCTTCCAGTTGCGTCAAGGTTTGGTTGAAGCGTTGCTCCATCCATTTGGCAGCCAGGCTATTGATCTGGGCAGTTTCGGCATCAACAGCTTTTTCCGTTACTTCCCAACCATGGATGAGGCGCAAGGCATTCCAAAGTTTGTTACAAAAGTTACGACCTTGTTCGCAGAGTTTGCTCTCGTTGAGGATTTCTTTGGTCACCGGATCAAAAGGGGCATCAAAAATGATGTCGTTGCCCGCCGCAGCGCTAGAAAGCATGCCAAAACGTACCCCGTCGGCACCGTAATTGTCCAGCAATGCCAGTGCATCGGGTGAATTCCCCAGGGACTTGCTCATTTTACGGCGCTGGTTGTCGCGTACCATCCCGGTGAAATACACCCCTTTGAAGGGCATAGCTCCTTTGGTCTTCACGATTTCCGGCATCAATTCAGGTGCCCATTCGTAACCCGACATGATCATGCGCGCAACCCAGAAAAACATGATGTCCCAGCCCGTTACCAATACGCTGGTCGGGTAGTAATATTGCAGCTCTTCCTGCGATTGGAAGCCGTCAAATACCGAAATCGGCCAAAGCCAGGAAGAAAACCAGGTATCAACCACGTCTTCATCTTGCCGCAAGTCGGCGATGGTCAGTGCAGGGTTTCCGGTAGCTGTACGGGCTTGCTCCAGGGCCTCATCCGCAGTATCGGCTACAAAAATGTGGCTCTCCTCCCCCATTCTTTCTCCGGCCAAATACCAGGCAGGTATCCGCTGCCCCCACCACAACTGGCGGGAAATACACCAGTCACGGACATTGTCTTCGTTGAGCCAGGAGTTGTACATGTTCCAGAAATGCTCTGGATAAAACTTCACTTCGCCACTGCGTACCGCTTCCAGGGCCGAGTGAGCGAATTTTTTCATGTCCACAAACCACTGCAAGGTCAAGCGGGGTTCAACTACCGAATTGGTACGCTCAGAGCGGCCAATTTTGGTACGGTAGTCCTCCAACTTGATCAAATGCCCGGATTCCTCCAGCATTTTGCGGATTTTCTTGCGGGCTACGAAGCGGTCTTCACCGATCAGGATCTGCGCCTGCTCGTTGAGTTTGGCATCTTCGGTGAGGATATCGATCACGGGCAGGTTGTAGCGTTGCCCGATTTCATGGTCATTTTGGTCGTGCGCGGGGGTGATTTTTAAGGCACCTGTTCCAAATTCACGATCGACATAAGTATCGGCGATGATCGGAATAGCCCGATCAATCAACGGAATCAATACATTCTTGCCAATCAGGTGTTTGAAGCGCTCGTCTTCCGGGTGTACCGCCACTGCCACGTCGGCCATGATGGTCTCGGGGCGTTGGGTAGCGATGATGATGCCCTGGCTGGGGTCACCTTCCAAGGGGTAATTGAGGTGGAACAATTGGGAGTTCTCCTCGCTGTAAATCACCTCTTCGTTGGACAATACGGTTTTTGCCTCAGGATCCCAGTTGGTCATGCGCAGGCCCCGGTAAATGCGGCCTTTTTTGTGCAAATCCACAAACACGCGGATTACGGCTTCCGACAGGCTGTCTTCCATCGTAAAGCGGGTGCGCTCCCAATCGCAAGAGGCACCGAGGCGTTTGAGCTGATCGAGGATGATGCCGCCGTATTTGTCTTTCCACTCAAAAGCGTGTTTGAGGAATTGATCGCGGCCAATGTCGGTTTTACGAATGCCTTGTGCGCGGAGTTGTTGGACCACTTTGGCTTCAGTCGCAATGGAAGCGTGGTCGGTACCGGGCACCCAACAGGCGTTTTTGCCATCCAGGCGCGCTTTGCGGATCAGGATGTCCTGAATGGTATTGTTGAGCATATGCCCCATGTGCAGCAACCCGGTGACGTTGGGCGGTGGAATCACGACGGTAAAGGGCTCACGGTCATCGGGTTCGGAATGAAAATACCGCTGATCGAGCCAGTGTTGATACCACTTGCCTTCAATCTCTTGTGGGGTGTAACGTGTGGACAAGGACATAGTTATAGGATTAAAATACGTCAATTTGATGCTTAAACAAGTCTTCGATGGTTTCGCGTTCCCGAATCAGGAAATCTTTTCCCTGATGAATCAAAACTTCAGCCGGGCGAAGGCGCGAATTGTAATTGGAAGCCATCGAATAGCAGTAGGCACCCGCATTGTGCAAACACAACACATCGCCAATGGCGATCTCCGGGATTTCCCGATTGGTGGCAAAAGTATCGGTTTCGCAGATGTAACCTACCACGTTGTAAGGCTGTTTTTTGCCTTCGGGGTTGGAAATGTTGCTGATGCGGTGGTAGGAATCGTAAAACATGGGACGAATCAGGTGGTTGAGGCCTGAATCAACGCCAGCGAACACAGTCGTTTCGCCGTGTTTGACCACATTTACCGTCACCAAAAACGATCCGGCTTCACTCACTAAAAACTTACCAGGTTCAAAAATCATGGTCAATGGGCGGCCGTATTCTGCACAGAAAGCATTGAATTTGGCAGACAGTTTTTCGCCCAATTCTTCGATGTTGGTTTCCAAATCGTTGGGCTTGTAGGGCACTTTGAAACCACTACCAAAATCGATGTAGTCCAGATCGGGGAATTCTTTGGCCAGGGTGAGCAATACATCCGCTCCGGCTAGGAATGCTTCAGGATTCAGGATGTCCGAACCCGTGTGCATGTGTAAGCCCTCCAATTTCATTCCGCTGCTTTCCAGAATTCCACGTACCAACGGCATTTGGGTGTAGGAAATACCAAACTTGGAGTCGATGTGCCCTACCGAGGTTTTGAGGTTGCCACCCGCCATGATGTGGGGGTTGATGCGCACACAAATGGGAATGTGTGGATAGGTTTCACCAAAACGTTCGATGGTGGGGATGTTGTCCAGATTGATGCGTACCCCCAGACTGACGGCTTCTTCAATTTCGCTGAAACTCACGCCACTGGGCGTATACAAGATATTCACTGGTTCGAAACCCGCCCGCATGGCCATTTGAACTTCCTGAATGGACACACAATCGACTGTACTGCCCAGTTGTTTGATGTACTTCAGGATGGAGATATTGGTCAGCGCTTTACACGCGTAACTGATTTTGAGTTTTTCTACCTGGAAAGCAGCTTTGAGGCGATTATATTGCCGCTCAATAATGTTTGCTTCGTAGACGTAAAGCGGTGAACCGTATTTTTCAACCAGCTTTAGTGGATTAATGGCCCCGCCGAGCAGGAAATGGCCGTTTTTGTAGTCCATTGGTTTGTTTTTGCCAATTTTGGAGGGCAAATATCGGCAAAAACAGGGATAATTGGTGCGTTTTTGAAAATTATTACTGGTTTAAATCATCAGGGTTGATGCCTAGTTCTCGGAGTTTTTGGGCTAGCATTTCAGCATGGCGTTTTTGCGTTTCGAGTTCCAACTCCATGGTCTTCGCTTTTGAGTGCAATTCAATCCATTCCTGATAAGCCAGAAACGGCTTCCCCTGAGGGTCTTTAATCTCTAATTCTGACTCACCGTCCCAGTGGAAGCTGATGCCTAAAAGTGGACTGGTCCAATTTCCCAATTCCGATTCGCTTAAATCAAGCAAAGCGCCTTCGGTGTCTTTACGAACGCAACCGTTGAAAATGAAGTGCTCCGGGTCATACACGTAGTATTCCAAAACGCCGTACTGTTCATAAAACTGTAGCTTACGGCTCATTTCAAGTGGGCGATTGCTCGGCGAGAGGATTTCAAACACGACTTGTGGCGCAATGTCTGCTTCTTTCCACTGCTGGTAAGAACCCCGTTTTCCTTTGGGTCGCCCCAATGCGACCATTACATCCGGAGCTAGACGAATCGTATTTTCACCTTCTACAGGGTACCAAAACAAGTCAGCCGCAATGAACACGTCATCGCGATTCAGAAATACGGATTCAAGCCCCTGTTTGATCAGGACGATCCATTCGTACTGTAAGGTGTTTTCTGCCATCGGTTGACCATCTGATTCCGGGTAGAAAACTCTCTGCTTTTTAATTGCAGGTACTTGCATGGTCTGCATTTTCCTCAAATTTAAAATTTTCCAACCAGAAAAACAAACCTTCGCACGGGCCAAGGTTTTTAATTTTTTTGTTTGTAAAATTAAAAAATAAAAATTTAAGTTGCAAATATTTTTTTGCATTGTTCACGCCAAAAAACGGTGTAAATTGCATCAAGTAGTTATTCTTATTTATCTTCCTTGGCTAAATTGCTTTTTGTGAGCGAAAAAGATCTCATCAATGCCTGTCGTCTGCGTGAACGGAGGGCTCAGCAAGCCTTGTACGACCGCTTTGCACCCAACATGTTTGGCGTGTGTAAGCGTTATGTCAAAACCCAGGAAGATGCCGAAGACGTACTGATTGAAGCATTTTTCAAAGTACTCACCAACATCGAGCAATACAAAGGAGAAGGCAGTTTTGAAGGGTGGATTCGCCGCATCGTGGTCAATGAATCCTTGATGGCGCTGCGCAAAAGGGTCAATTTCAGCCAGATGTTGGAACTTTCCGAAGTAGACATTCCCGTTACGACCTCCGCCTTACAGGACTTGGTCGCCAGAGATATTTTGAACCTCATCGACATCCTTCCCATTGGCTACCGAACTGTATTCAACTTGTACGTATTGGAAGGCTACAAGCACCGCGAAATTGCCCAAATCATGGGCATCAGCATCAATACCTCCAAGTCACAATTGATTTTGGCCAAAAAGCGGCTCAAAACCTTACTCGAACAAATTCGCTACCCGGGTATCGAACTGTTTGACGTTGGAGAAGAAGAGGAAGAAGAAGTGGAAGCCCCAGTAAAAATAACTACCAAGCCATGACACCAAATAGAGATCTCAGCGAGTTGTTCCGACAGCAGGCCTCCAAGGTGCAAGAACGCCCTGGGCCCGGTGTATGGCGACGTTTATCACGCCGCCTGGATACTCATGAACGTTGGAATAAAGTGGCCTTGCGCATATCTACGCAGGTCGTCCTGTTTTTTTTGTTGTTGCTCGCCATTGTTGGCCCAATCCTGATTGGCGTGTCCATCGAAGAGCAAAGACGCGCCGACCTGCGCAATCCACCAGTGATTTTGCAGGTCTTGTCCCCAGAAGATACTTTGCCAGAAATGCGCCGATTTCTGACCTTGCCATCTGGAGAACCAGGCGACACCATTCATATTCAAATCGAAAATTAATCCTCCCGAAAAGGATGACGTGGCACCCACTCTTCTTTTGGCTCCCCAAAACGAACGGCGGTGGGCAATATGTAATTGAGCAGCGGATTGGTATGTTTGAGATAAATGTAAGTTCTCTGCGCCATAGCGCCTACCGAACTTTTGATTTCCAAAGCCGTACGCGCAAAACAGATCTTTTCGCAGCGCAAAACAAGGGCTTGCTCGACCATTTTGTACAACATGCCCAAATACAGCTGGTACTCCCGATTGGCTTGGGGGTCAAAGCCTAAAAAATTGGCATCCAACTCTTTCCCATTGCGGATGGTGGTGTAAAAACCCAATAAACGCTCTTTTTCAAAACAAGCTGTCAGACAGAAATCGTCACCTAGTTGCTCTTTGAGTTGAGCGAAGTAGTTTTTCCCGGCCCACAACATGTTGAAATCTGCCTGTTCCACAACGGAATGGTGCAGGGTATTCAAATCATCAGCGAACAGTTCAATTTGCCGCAAATCCAGTTCTTTAAAAATGATTCCTTCCGTTTTTTTGAAGGCTCGTCGTACCCGCACGCGGTATTTGGAGCTCATCGCGTTGAGGTAATCATCGAAGGATTTCCAGTCCTTGCGTAAATCCATACACATGTTGGGCTGAAAATCAATGGCGTGGAATCCCGCATTCTCCAGCGGCTGATCCCGCTCAAAACAATCCCGGGCCATCAGGATTTGGATTTTTTCTTGGCGGGCTAGGCAGTTCAGTACCTTCAGCGTAGCGTTTTGCAGAGCCGGAATTTCATCTTCGGGGGCTTTCCACCATTGATTGAATTGCCCGGTCAGGAACATGTTCCCCCAAATCATGAAGCGGTACTTGCCCCAACTGGCCAGCAGGAATTTGAGTCGATCCCAAAAGTCTTTGATTTCACCTTGACGCAAGGAGCGAATGCTGTGAGCGGCGCTGACCGTGAGGAGTTGTAAGGTGATGCCCCCAATAGGTTGACCATTTTTAAACACCAATAGGTATCTAAAGTCCAGGCCCGTGGTTTTTGCGTCTTCCAACGCCTGTAGATAATGGGGCTGCACATACAAATTGTCCGAAACCAACCACTGTGCTTCAACCTGCTGAATGCGATCCGTGTACATCCATTCATACCCTTCGGCAGCAACTTTTTTCCCAAAAGGAAAAGATTTGGTTTTGAAGGGATTAAACATAGACTGGATGGTACAACGTTGGGGCGACTCCAGGGTATCAGAGGTGTTCATCAGCGGAGAATTCGAGTGATTTGAGTGATCGAGCATAGTTGAACGCAGGGGTTACGAACCAGAGTTTGGTCATTTTACAGGCGATTTACAGTGCCCATTTTTCAATTTCTGCGAGCGCTGCTTTTTCGTCTTCCCAGCCCAGCACTTGCACCGTTCCATAGCCCTGGTAATGTACAAACCAGGTTTCGATGATGCGTTTGGCTGCGTCGTACTCTAACAAAAATTGCTCAAAATTGGTTGCACGGATGACCCGCAAAGCTGGATCGGCGGGTACCCCGATGATTTTGGTGTCGTTTTCGCCCTCGTCGATCATCTTCAACACCGCAATGGGAATGAATTCCTGTACAGTGCCTACTGCTACGGTTTCGGCGATGATGATGACATCTAAGGCATCCCCATCTCCTCCACGGGCTTCGTCCATATGGGTGGAAGGGATGAAGCCGTAATTACCGGGGTAGGGTAAAAAATTGACCACCCTGGCTTTGCCATCCACTAGCTCGGCCACAAATTGCCCATCGGGCTGAATTTCCAATTTGCGGTTGGTACCCGCAGGGACTTCAACAATGGCATTGAATCCGGTCGCGCCGCGCAAGGGCAGTTTTTTCACGTCTATCATGGTGATCGTAGGCTTGTTGTCTCGTTTGCAAGCAAAGGTACTGATGATCAACAAAAAAATGGTGACGCCGTACATTTGTTTCATGCTAAAGGACTTTAATTTGTGCATTATGGAGCACATTCCACAATGCGCTTAAAGAAAGTAAAAACATTCGGGATTATTGCTGTGTTGTGAAACAAGTTCAAAACTATGTCCGATGTATACCAAACGCCAACTTTACTTGTTTTCCATTCTGGCACTTTTGCTGTTCAACTTTTACAAAGATGAATGGATCGTTTCAACTGACCCAGAAATTCCGGTTGGCACCTCTCTTTTACCGACAAACGTACAAACCACCGAGGGCGACCCAGCCAAAGGTTGGGATTACCTGCGTTATGGTGATTTTATTGGCGGCGGAATCCCCTTAGCTACTTACACTGCGTTCAAAAGAAATCTGGACAACGAAAACTTGCTGCAAAGAGAAGGGCCAAATGCCCAACTTCCTCCTGCGTTCAATGCCTACACCAATGCTGCTGGTGTAGAAATTGCCAGTGGCTTGACTTGTTTTGCTTGCCATTCAGGGAAAGTGAATGGGCAATTCATTGCTGGCTTGGGCAATAGCACCCTGGATTTCACCAAAAACACCAGTACTTTGTTCAACCTGGTGTCCTTGGGAATCCGCAACAAGTATGGCAAAAAATCGGAGGAATGGGCGGCTTTTGAGCCCTTCATGCGGGGCGGCAAAGCCATCTCACCGTACATTGTACTACCCTTTCGGGGCATCAATCCGGCCTTCGCACTGGAGCAAGCCAGCGTCGCGCATCGCCAAGCGGCAAATTTGAACTGGAATGATGGGCAGACTACTTATCCTATTCCCAAAATATCGATAGGCTCAGATGTACCGCCATTGTGGTTGGCCAAAAAGAAATACGCGCTGTATTACAACGGCATGGGACGCGGCGATTTTACCAAATTGCTGATGCAGGTGTCCGTCGTAGCGGTAGAAGATACGGTAACTGCTCGCCAGATGAATACGAATTTTAAGGATGTGATGGCCTGGTTGCAAAACCTGGAAGCACCGAAATTTCCAGGCAATATTGATGCCCCCACCGCAGCAAAAGGCCGGAGAATTTATGCCCAAAACTGCCAGGCTTGTCATGGGCGCTATGGGGATGAGGCCAATTATCCCAACTTGCTAGTGGAATTGAAAAAAGTGGGTACCGATTCTGCTTATGCCAACTACTTTATGGAAAACATCGCATTCAGCAATTGGTACAATCAAAGCTGGTACGCACAATCCAACCCTCGTTCGGAGGCGAAACCTTCGCGGGGCTATGTGGCGCCACCTTTGGATGGGGTTTGGGCTACGGCACCGTATTTGCACAATGGTTCGGTGCCCGATTTGGAGACTTTGCTGGATAGTAAGTTACGGCCAAAATTCTGGAAGCGGAGCTTTGATGACAAGGATTACGACCTGAACAAGGTAGGCTGGAAATACAGCGTAGAGGTCAAGGCAAATGACAAAGAAACGTACAATACGACGCTACTTGGCTATGGCAATGGTGGGCACACCTATGGGGATATACTGGATGCAGAGGAGCGTAAGGCTTTGATGGAATATTTGAAGCGTTTGTAATCCTCCCTAAAAATTGCCAAAGCGGCCAAAAATCTCCGCTAGAACCCATTAGGAACATCCCACCGAATGATCAAGCTATTCTGAGTAGGGTATTGCTTAAGCGGCGCGTTTAATGTCTTGCTTTTATTGCTGTCGAGCTTTGCAATTTCAACTACATTGGCCCTAGGGATTCTTTGGAAATCAGGAATCCTTTTAAAATTTTGTAACCTTTTTTGCGCATAAGACCGGCAGCGCTAGCCACGAATCGTCGATAGCATTTGGGCGATAGTGATCTGCATTGAGGTGCACCGAAACACTTCCTTTGTTTCGGTGCCACGCACCTTTGAAATCACCCTCCGTTCCCTCGGCTAATGACGTTTCGCGGCTAGTGCCGCTGGTCGGTTCAGCCTAAAGAATTACGTTCCTTTTCATTTTGTATTCTATTCATAAACAAGCTTTTTGCGACAAATTTCCGAGCTCAGGTCAAAGATAACTATTTCACCGCATCCCCACAACATTCACCAACTCCCCGATTCCCTCAATCCGAATACTCACCTCATCGCCTACCGCCAGCGTAAACTCGTTCGGCGGCACAATACCCGTACCCGTCATCAAAAACACCCCATGTGGGAAGGAAGTCTCCCGGAAAAGCCAGGAAGCCAATTCCGGCAATTGGCGCTTCATGCGATTGATTTGGATGCTGTTTTCAAAAACCACCTGATCGGCGCGTTTGATCTGGATGGAAATCACCGTTTCGGGGGAGATGGGCTCTTCCATCACCAGGACACCGGGCCCGAGGGCAGCGGATGCATCGTAACTTTTAGCCTGGGGCAAGTACAAGGGGTTTTCGCCCTCAATGTCGCGCGAACTCATGTCGTTGCCAATGGTGTAGCCGATGATTTTTCCCGAGGAAGCCATACACAGCGTCAGTTCTGGTTCGGGGACGTTCCATTGGGAGTCGCGGCGAATCAAGACCTGGGCACCGGGGCCAACGGTGCGGGCAGCAGTGGCTTTGAAAAACAACTCTGGCCGTTCAGCGTCGTAGACTTTGGCGTAAAAATCGCCGCCACCCGAGTCTTTGGATTCTTCCATCCGTGCTTCGCGGCTGCGCAGGTAGGTCACGCCCGATGCCCATACCTCTTGGCTGACGATGGGTGCCAGCGTTTCGTTGCGCAATACGGTTTGTAAATCGCCGTTGGGTTGCAAGGATTTGATTTCGTTCGTGAGGGCCTGGAACAGGTCGTCGCGATTGAGGAAGCTGTCCCAATTGGTGGAAGCAGACAGGAAATACTGGCCCTCAGACTCAATGACGATGCCCTGGGTGGTGCGGAAAATTCTCATGCTTTTTTGTTTGTGTTATAGTTTTCCAGCCTGCGGCTGGCGATAAGAATAAAACTCAGATACTTTGCTGCTCAATCAGCGCTTTGATCAGTGGGCGGTACTTCTCCCCTACGGGCAACAATTTTCCATCCACTTCGAGCTCGTTGCTGTACAAAGCTTTGATTTTGTTTAGCCCCACAATGTAGGATTTATGTATGCGCAAAAAAAGCCTGTTGGGCAATTTTTCTTCCAGGTAGCTCATTTTTTGGTACACCACGGTGGTGCCTTTGTTGCCCACAATTTTGACATAATTGCTTAGGCCTTCGATGTAGAGGATTTCATCCAAAAAGACTTGCACCCATTTGTTGCCCGATTTGAAATACAAAAAGGCGGGTGCAGCTTCAGTTATAGGAGCAATTTTGGGAGCAAAGGCATTGAGTTCAAAAAGTTTGTACAAAGCAGCCTGAAAACGTTCAAAAGAAATGGGTTTGAGCAGGTAATCCACGGCATTGAGGTCGTAACCTTCCAGCGCGTATTCCCGGTAAGCGGTGGTAATGATCACTTTGGGCGGAGCAGGCAGTGAACGCAACAGGGACAAACCATTCAAACCAGGCATCTCGATATCCAGGAACAAGAGATCGACCGGATTTTCGCGCAAATAAGCCTGCGCCAGCACAGGATTGTCAAAGCTAGCCAGCAATTCAAAATCGCTACTCAATTCGGCCAGGTATTTGTCCAAAATCTGCCGCGCGATGGCTTCGTCTTCTACGATTACACAGCGAATTTTTTTCATTGTTTGAGTTCCAATACAACCATAAAAACGTCCTCTTCTTCCAGTATTTCCAATCGGTACTTCGCAGGGTACAAGAGCTCCAGGCGGCGACGTACATTTTCCAGCCCCAGTCCAGGGGATTGGTTGGGCTTGGGGGAACTGCCCACGCTGTTTTCCACCACCCATTTCACTTGATTGGGCTCCGCTTGTAGGCTGATGTTCAACCAGGCCTGCCCAGTTTCAGGCGACACTCCATGTTTGAACGCATTTTCCACAAAAGGCAATAGCAGTAGGCCGGGGATTCTCCACTCCGCCAGGGAACCCGTTTTGTTGATGGCGACCTGTACCCGTTCGCCGTAGCGCAGTTTTTCCAGGGCGATGTAATCTTCGATGATCTCCATTTCGCGTTGCAGCGGTACATCTTTGGCTTTGGCTTCGTAGAGCACAAAGTTCATCAATTCGGACAAACGCAGGATGCTGGCCGGGGTATGTTCCGATTTTTCCAGCGCCAGCCCGTACAGCGAATTTAAGGTATTGAAGAAAAAATGGGGATGAATCTGGGCTTTGAGCAATTGCAATTCGGTAGCGATGTGCTGCTTTTCCACTTCTTGCCGCCGGGTCAACTCCTGATAATAATGCCGTAAAACTTCCAAAGCTCCCGTAACGCCCACAACTGCGATGCAGGTGAAGATGTATTGCAAACTGCGGGTAGCAGAGATGAATTGCGGCACTTGGTTGTCGTACATGAACCTGGGCACGGGCAAAAAGAGCAGTAAAAAACTTTGGATGAAATTGGCAAACAGGAGCACCAAGGCCAGCCCCACGAAGTACGGCCCAAAACGCTGCCGAAACAAATAAGCCTCCAACAAAATCCACAAGTGCAGGTAAACCGCCAGCAATTTGCCCGGTAATTCTACCAACTGCACCCACATGGAGATCAAAAAGGTAGCCGGAAAAGTGGTACGTTCCACAATTTCCTCCCCGGTTTCTTTGACCACCTTAATGGTTTCAAATTCATAAAAATTCATGTACACCAGCGACTGTACCAAAATGTAGAGCAGCCAAAAAGCCAGGTGTAGCAGCCAGTAATTCGATTGATTTGTTTTCACCTTATAGATTTAGATGATTTGCTTCCACAAAATTGACCCTTTTTTCCTACTTCCCTTTCCCGTTCACATAAAAGCCAGGGCATTTCACATAAAGCTTCAGAAAAACAGCCGTAAAGCCGCCAATTTTGAATCGAAATCAAAAAATACATGACAAAATCAAACTTTATGAAACTTCATTTTTTCGCCTTACTCCTCCTATTTTGTTTCCATTTGAGTGGGCAAAACCCGGCTTTTGACAAAATTGACCACTTTTTAAGCGAATTGAACCAACAACACAACTTCAGCGGTAGTGTGCTGGTGTCCTGGAAAGGGCAGGTGTTCAAAAAAGGGTATGGCTTGAGTGACCGCGAGGCCAAAACTGCCTTTACGCCTCAAACCATCTCCTGCGTCGGCTCCGTCACCAAACAATTCACCGGGGCGGCCATCCTCAAACTGGAAATGATGGGCAAACTCAAAGTGGAAGACCCCATCAGCAAGTATTTCCCGAATGTTCCTGCCGATAAACAAGGCATTACCCTGCACCACCTGCTAACCCATAGCGCTGGTTTTCCGGGTGCGATTGGTGACGATTACGCCAGCACTTCCAGTGAAGAATTTGTCAAACTGGCCATGGACCAACCCCTGTTGTCCAGCCCCGGCAAGGCTTATGAATACTCCAACGTGGGCTTCAGTCTGCTGGGCATCATTCTGGAACAAGTCACCAAGGAACCCTACGAAGTCTTCTTGAACAAATACCTCTTCAAACCAGCGGGTATGACTCAAACGGGTTACGTCTTACCCGACTGGAAATCGGCGAACGTGGCTACCGGCTACCGCGGCGAACGCAATTGGGGCAAGATCAATGAAAAAAACTGGGCCAAAGATGGGCCGTATTGGCACCTGCGCGCCAACGGGGGAATCCTGAGCAATGTGGAAGAATTGTACAAATGGCACCAGGCGCTATTGGGTGAAAAAATCCTGAGCAAAGAAGCCAAAGCCAAGTATTATGGTCGCCACATCGAAGAAGGTGAAGGTGCGGGCAGTTATTACGGCTATGGTTGGGCGATTTTTCCCACGCCACGCCAAACGACCTTGATCGCCCACAATGGCGGCAATGGCATCTACTTCTGCGACTTCCTGCGCTACGTGGATGAAGACCTGACCGTGATCTTCCTGACCAATGCCACCAAGCGGGAATACCATCAACTGGCCACCCAATGTGCTCGGGCCTGTATTTTGCCCGATTTTGTACCCGCGCTGAACATCAATGATCCCTCCAAAGCGGTGCCAGTAGATCAAGCTCAGTACGATGATTTGGTCAAAAGTTTTATTCGGGGCATCAGCTCTGGTGATGAAAAAGAGATTAAGGCCATGATGGACAGCCTCTTTGCGCCCGGCTTCAAGGAAGATTTTCCGATGGAACAACACTTGAAGGTCTTGACCAAATTGGGCGGCAATGTCAAAAAACTGGAACTGGCGACGATCAATGCAACTGAACAGGGCCTCACGCTCAAATTTACCGATTCTCTTTTGATGATTGAGCTGGAATTGAATGGGGGGAAAATTGCGGGGGTCATGGTGGAAAATTAATTGAAAAGTTGAAATGTTGAAGAGAAGCTACCGCAGCGTTTTTGACAAGGCCATTGTCTAAGTTTCTGCGGTAGCTTCTTTTCAACTTTTCAACCCTTCAACATTTCAATTAAAACGGCATCCCCAGCCCCAAATTCAAATTCATCCGCTTGAACCAGCGACTCGGTGGATTCCAAAAATTCTCTCCATCCCAGCGGTAAGGGTAGCGGATTTTCATCCCCAAATCGAGGCGCAGGATAAAATAACGGATGTCCAAACGGAGGCCAAAGCCACTACCGATGGCGATTTGTTTGTAAAAAGCATCATACTCACCTAAAGTAGAATTTTCGGAAGGGCGATCGGGGTCGTTGAAAAAGAAAGGTGATCCTGGGCGGCTGGGATCCCTTTTAAAGTTCCAAACATTACCCGCGTCCAAAAAGAAAGCCCCGTTGAGCAACCAATAAATGTTGAAGCGGTATTCCAGGTTGCCTTCCAGCCAGAGGTCGCCTGTATTGACCAGATACAGGTTTTGGTTGGCCCCTGAGTTTTGAAAAGTAGTGGTATCGATGAAGCCCCCGGGGCCAAGTCCACGCGCAGGCCAGGCCCGGATGCTGTTGGGCCCTCCGGCGCTAAATTGTTTGATGAAAGGCACCACATCCGACGTACCAAAAGGGCGCACAATGCCAAAACCCAGGCGGGCGGCCAGGGTGGTTTTGGGCGTAAATTGACGGTAGTATTTCAATGAAGTTTCCAATAGGGCATATTGGGCAAAATCAATTTTGTCGATATCGAAGGTATCCTTTTTCCCAGTGATGGCATTGGTGATGGCGTTGATGGCCGACAATTCACTGCCCGCCGTTTCAAAACTGACTCCGGTTTGGATGTTTTCACCCCGACTATTGGTTTTACCCACATAATCATAATTGATTTCTCGAAACAATATACTTACAATAAACCTCGGGTCAAAACTGCGGATCAACAATGGGTTTTTAAAGACATCAATAAACGTGGGCGTCAGTTTAGATTTAAAGTATTCGGCAGCAAAATTGGTGATGGAATAAGTTCTTTGTTTGCTTTTTTTGAACTCGAAACTATAGTTCATGTTAAAAATGCTGATGTCGTAAAAGTCAATGAGCTTGGTGAAACTATAGCCCAGTGAAAATTTACTGGAAGCATTTTCTTTCAATAAGTTGTACAAACCAGCACCCGATTGTTGCTTTTTCTGGCTATTGGTCACATCATCTACCAATTTCCAGATGCCCAGGTAATCTTTGAATTTGGGCAGGTAAAGGTCGTTTTGAAACCCGATGTCCAGGGTATTAAACAAACGCTCCTTCGAGGCAAGCGGATTGATTTCAACCCCTGCTCTTAAACTGGTCACCAGGGTTTCGGCACCTTTAAAAATATTGCGGTTGCGTACTGAAGGGCGCAGCGAAAAGCCGATCAAGTTCAGGTTTTGGAGTTGGGTTGCCCGGTTGGTAAGGCTCACCTCAAAGTCGGCACCCATTTCCAATTTGGGATTGGGTGTCAAGAAAATCCAGATGTCCAACAAAGTGGGGTCTTCCGCATTCTGGAGCTGTTTGATGCGCACAAACTTGAATACCCCGCTGGCCGCCAATTCACGCTGGGTTGTTTCCAGATCGGTCTGCCTAAATGGCAAACCAACCCGAGCTTTTACGGCATCTAACAAAACTCCACTCTTAAAATACAAACTACTATCCGGTTCATTCCTAAAAATGAGCCCCTGGATGAGGGTATCTTTCATGGGGTGGTAAGGCGATTCCTGCTCTGGGGAGTAGTACGGAAAAACCACGATTTTTCCCACTTTAAACGATTGATGCACGCTGTCTTCCAGTGGCGGAAGCACTTCCAGGGTGACCAAGGCCCCATTCTTTTTGAGGCTGGTATCTGCGGTCAATTGGGCTACGTAATTGGACAAAAAATTGGCGTACCCCTGATTGCGCATGTACAGGGCAATGCGTTCTTTTTCTTGGTCATAGAGGCGGCTGTCGAGGGGTTCACCACTTCTGAGCAGGCTTTCGCGCTTGAGGGATTGCAAAATGGAGTCGACCTTACGATCCGAAGACTGGTAAATAAGCGTATCGACGTAGGTGCGTTTTTTAGGGTAAACGTGGTAAGTTACCCAGGCCTTTTTTTTGCGCAGCACCTCCTCATAAATCGCTTCTGAATTAAAATAGCCCTTGTTTTTGAGGTAATCTTCGATGGCCGTTTCCGTTTCGTTGCAGCGTTTTTCGTCAAAAATAGCCGGAACTTCACTCAATACCCGTCGTTGCCAACGGTCAAATCCCGAGGTATCGCCAGGTTCATTCGTTTTGAACCAAAACCATTCCCGGGGAAACACAAAGAACAAGTTGCTGTTGGGCTTTTGTTTGAACAAAGTCTCCATCTCATAGGTGAGTGTACCTTTGTTGGCAATATTTTCTTCCTCATGGATCAGCAGCTGGTTTTTTTTCAGCAGAAATTGATCAACATCCAAAAACTTTGTAGTATTACAGCTACTCAGCAACAGGCCCAGGGCCAAACTCATCCACAGCGGGTTGTACTTTGATTTCGACATTGATTTCGACATGGTTTCTACTGGATCACTATGCTTTCAAAAAACAAAATTAAATATATTACGGCACTGCAAAAGAAGAAGTTTCGCAGCGAACTGCAATGCTTCCTGGCCGAAGGTGATAAAATAGTGCGTGAATTAGTGGCTTTCCCTCAGTGGGAGCTGGAGTGTATCCTGGCGGTTCCAGAATGGTTGGAAAACCATCAAGGCTTGTTTGCCGGGCGAAAAATAGAAATCATTTCCATCACATCCGCAGAGTTGGAAAAAATCTCTACCCTTCAAACGCCCAATCAGGTGCTGGCTATTGTCAAAATGCCCTCCGAATTTGACTGGAACCAGCATTTTTCTTCTGATTTGGCTTTGTACTTGGATGGCATTCAGGATCCGGGCAACCTGGGCACCATTTTGCGTATCGCGGATTGGTTCGGGATTCTACAGGTGTTTTTGTCGCCAGATTGTGTGGAAGTCTACAATCCCAAGGTGATCCAGGCCACGATGGGCTCCTTTTTGCGGATCAAAACGGCGATCGTGGAACTGTCTACACTCAAAGCGGGAATTCCGGGATTGACGACTTATGGTGCGCTGCTGAGTGGGGAAAATGTGTTTTCGGTACAGGTGCAACATCCGGCTTTGTTGGTCATTGGCAATGAGGGCAAGGGGATTCGGGAGGAGTATATTCCATTGATTGATCGGGCCATTTCGATTCCGAGGCATGCGGATGGTGGGGCGGAGTCGCTGAATGCGGGGGTGGCGACGGGAATTATTTGTGGGGTGATGCGGAATGGGGGTGGGTGAGATTACAAACAAGCAAAAAAACACGATGAAAAATAAAGAAAATAAATGGCTGAATTGCTTTGGACTAATGCTCATGTCGATTTTAACAATTGGCTGTCAAAGTAAATCCCAAGAAAAAGAAGGCTGCTCAAAATATGTGAATGAAATTTATGTAGAACAAACAACTGATACTTCATTGAAAAAACAAGCATGTGAATATCAAAAATTTTTGCTTGAAAGATTTGGAGAAAGTTCGGTCAAAGGATTGAATCACGAAGCATACCATTTACAATTTTTCTCTTCGCATGGATACGGTAAGTCAGTAAAATTTGAACGAAAAGCTGGAGCTTGTACGATAAGCGTAAAATGCATCTCAAAGAAAGAATGGTTGGAAGACTGTAAAGAATATCAAATCAGAATTGATGAAGACGAGTGGAATGAGTTGGAAAAAATGATTTATGAATTTAATTTTTGGACAGCAGAAGATTTTCGAGTAAATAAAGATGTATTGGACGGATACGCATTCTTATTGGAAGGGAATAGACCAGCAGCGAAGAAGTGCAACAAAAAGTCATATAAATTGGTTGGTCGAGGTTCGCCAAGATATGATAAAATGGAAGCATTATGCGACAATATTCTCGCATACGAAGACCAAATAAAATTTAGATACGAACAATCGGGGAAAATAAAATAAAAAAGAAGCCTGTGTGCAACAAAGCGTGTTCAAAAAAATGATCGCGGTCAAAAGAGACCAGCCTCACTCCGAAACAATCTCCCTCTCCACACGCTTCCGCCCCTCCAACAGCCCCAGCACCGACAAATCCTCGTCCAAATCTTCCCAGGAAATCCCCTGCCCTCCGGCAATCAAGCGCCAGTTGTTCAATTGATCCGGCGTGGCTTCGGCAAGCCGCCAGTACCAATCATAAGGAATGCCCAATTCTCGGCCATCTTCAAGCAGGACATAAAAGCGCTCTGCGGCAATGCTCACTTGGGTTGCTATGATGGTTTTGTATTCAGCTAAAGAACTCATACCACTTTTTTTGAAGTTATCCTGCTCTTCCCCTACGATTTCCTCTGCCTGAATTTGTAAAATAACGTGAGTTTTGAATTAAAACTGCCAGGAGGGCAGTTATCTTGGTAGAAATAATGGAATGTTTATGGTTCCTGGCTGCCCGGGGGGCAGCTATCTTTGACAAAATCTTACAGATAGCTGCCCCCAGGGCAGCCGCCACAATATCCTGATTACCTTATATCTACCAAGATAGCTGCCCTCCAGGCAGCAAAACACCTCGTCTGGAATTTATCGAATTGATTTTCAATTCCATTAATTCAAAACTCACGTTAAAATAAAAGTTCTTGCTGATAAAAGCAACAATCACTGGATTCAGTCTTCGGTTAGTTGAGATAGGACTTGCTGGGCTCAAGAGCCATGAGCCTCTCTTCTTGAAATTGGTTGCTGCCTTCAATAAACAATAAGGTCTCCAATTTATCCGTTTTTGGAAACGTGATTTATGCCATACCCAGAGATATAGGATGTTGAAAAATTCAGCTTAACCACCACCCATGAAACCAACAATCACACTATTTACCTTCCTTCTATGGATCTGTTCCCTCCCATCCCAGGCCCAATCGTGGCAGTGGGGTGCCCACGGGGGCGCGACGTACACCAAAATGCTTTGGGCCGATAAACTCAAGGACAGCCCGTTAGAGGTCCCGGGAACGCCATTTAGGCCTTCCTATGCTTTGGGTATAACATCGAGCTACCGTTATTCTACCCGGTTTTACAGTCCGTTCCAGCTTGATTTTTACAATAAGCGGTTTTCGGTCAGCACAGAAGGTACCGTATTTGCCATTGATGATCAGGGGCAATACATTGCTATCCAGGCGGATCATTTGGATTACCAGCTCAAACAGCTTGCTTTTGCTGGGGGCATAGGGTACAATGTGCTGAAAGGCCTCGCCGTGGAGGCCATGCCCTACTTCCATTTCAGCTTGGGTACACAAAAAATAAAAGTAGGCGATGTCATCCCCTGGCGGGAGGATGTCAACTTCCAGCAGGAGTATGACTTTGGTATTTCGGGATACCTCCGGGGAGATGTTGGTGACTTTTACGCCAAGGCGGGCTACCAGTACGGGCTTAGAAAAATGGAGGAGTACGCCATCTTTGACGTCAATGGATCATCGTTGGGAAAACTCCCCACCAGGAATACGATGTTCTTGTTGGTTGTGGGTTACTCTTTTTAGCCTTCGAACACACGTAGGGGTATATCCGCATGGCAATTGACCAAGTTTACGGTAGTTCTACCAACCTTTTACATATCCTTTACAAGCTTTTACAACTAAAAAGCTACAGGACAATCCCCCTCCCCTACCTTTACCCCATTGTTTCACAAAACCAATGATGGCCATGAAAATCCATAACCTTGCTTTTTTGCTCCTTTTCCAATTCCTCTTTGTCTGTGATGAGGCGTTTAGTCAGCTACAATCAGATAGCACCAGGACGGAAATGGTAAGTTTTAGTCAGCAAAATTCAGATAGCACTAGGACGGAAATTGCAAACACCGTTTTAAAATCCACCGATGGCGGACAAACCTGGCAGGACATCAGCGAAGGGCTACCCGGAAATGCGCAGGGCGAGGATTTCTTTGCCAATGATAAATTGCCCATCTACCCCAGTTTTCCAGAGAAAGACGTACGCACCGTTTTACAAACTACCGGAGGCCGCGTTTTTATCGGTTGCGACAATGGCCTTTTTAGATCCACCAACAATGGAAAAACATGGAAACTAGTCCACAACGGCGGCTGGGCAATGAAAATCGTAGAGTCAAACGGGGTACTTCTGGCAACCAGCCAGGTGGGGATAATCCGATCAACCGATGGTGGAGAAAACTGGGATGCGGTGATTAGTGAGGGCGGTGTAGGCATCGCTGTGGAAAACATCAAAGGTGGATTTGCGGCCATCACTTTCAATACAACGTCAGAGACCAGAAGAGTGCGCACATCTTACGACGGCGGTAAAACCTGGCAGGCCATTGATGCTGGCCTTCCGGCAAGCCTTTCTATTGCCTCCATTGTACAGGTTGGTAACGACTTCTTTTGTGGGCATCCTAACGGCATTTTTAAATCATCAGATAAGGGAAAAACCTGGACGCTGATGCTGCCTTCTGTAAACAATAAGGTCTTCAATTTATCTGTTTCCGGCAATGTGATTTATGCCATCCCCAGAGATGGAGGATGTTGAAAAATAGTAGAGGTGGCTTTGAGTGCTAAATGGTAATACATTCCAGCAGTAAGTTTTTTTGATTTTGCAACTACGACGTACACAACGTTTACGCACTCCGCGCTTTTTGAGGCTTCGCCTCTTTTTGCTAAAAGCGACAGGATGGCAAAACGGATTAAACGGATGGAACGGATTAGAACGGACTTTGACTCGCCTTCGGCTCGTCCTTAACCGCCGTAGGCGGAATAAAATCCGTTCTAATCCGTTCCATCCGTTTAATCCGTTTTGCCATCCTGTCGCTCTACGCCGAAGGCGTTATGTGAATGATTACTTCAATGCCTTCAAATACGCCACACTCTTCGGCACATTGATCATTTCATAGTTGCTTTCGTCCTCGATGAAACAATGTTTCACACCGCCTTTTTTCGCCGCTTTAAGGATTGCCGGAAAATCGGCCTGACCAGTCCCGAGCACCACGTCATTTTCAGCAGGCGTATGTCCGGTGTTGTCACCAACCACCCCTTTCCGCAGGTCTTTCAAGTGCAACATTTTCCAGCGGCCTTTGTATTTTTTCAGCAAGGAAACCGGATCGCCGCCGCCGTGCAGGGTCCACAGCACGTCCATTTCAAAGGAAACATACTCAGGATTGGTGTTTTTGATGATGTAGTCCATCAGCGTACCATCCTCGTAGGGGCGGAATTCGTAGCCATGGTCGTGGTAGCATAGCGTAATGCCATTTTCTTTCAGCACTTTGCCCGCTTTGTTGAAGTCTTCCACCGCTTTTTTGGCCTCCACGATGGTGAAGTCATTGCCTTTGTGCGGAATCCAGGCGCACATCACGAAGGATGCGCCGAGGATTTTGGCGGTTTTGACCACTTCCATCGGGTCTTTCACCAATTGTTCGTAACCCGCGCCTGTAGAAGGGATTTTGATGCCCCGGTCGTCACAAGCTTTGCGGAAGTCTTCCGGGCTCATGCCCCGTGGAGCACCCCCTTCAATTTCGGTGAAGCCAAACAACTTGATGGTGTCCAGCGCCTTCATGGCATGGAGCGGAAAACTGCGGCGGAAGGTGTAGGTCTGTACGCCTAATGGAAAGCCGTAGATGGATTTTTGCGCCTGGATTTCGCCGAAGCACAAGATTGTGAGCAGTAAGAACAGGTATTTTTGCATGATTGATTGGTTGAGAAAGTTGAGAAAGCTGAGGAGTTGAGGAGTTGAGGCTACCGCAGCGATTATGACAATGTACTTGTCTAAGTCGCTGCGGTAGCCTCAACTCCTCAACCTCTCAACTCCTCAACTCTATTCATAAATTGCGTTTTTTAAATTCACCTACCGCGTAATTCGCAGCACGAGCCGTGATGGCCATATAGGTCAAGGACGGGTTTTGTGTTCCTGTAGAGGTCATACAAGCCCCGTCGGTTACAAAGACGTTTTTGCAGGTGTGCACCTGATTCCATTTGTTCAGGATGGACGTTTTGGGGTCGGCTCCCATCCTTATGCCACCCATTTCATGGATGTCGGAGCCGGGGTTCGACTTGGTGTCATTGGCGCTGATGTTTTTGAAACCCGCTCTGCTGAACATCTCCTCCACCTGCTCCTGAAAGTCTTTGACCATCTTGTCGTCGTTGTCAGTCCAGGCCACTGAGGTAATCAGTTGCGGGATGCCGTATTTGTCCTTGAGTTCGGTGTGGAGGCGCAGGTGATTGGACTCGATGGGCACACACTCGCCCTGCATCCAGGCGCTGACGCCCCAGTTTCCGAGTTGGGGATGGAGGAGTTGGTTTTTCAAGTCTTCGCCAATGCCATCGCGGTTCGAATACGTGCCCCGCCCGGCACCAATCCCGATGGAGTAGCCACGGAGGAAGTCCGTGTCCTGCTTCAAAACGTTGCGGAAGCGCGGGATGTAGCCATTGCTCGGATTTTTGCCCGAGGTTGTTTTGTCCAGGAAGCCTTCTACTTGGGCATTGGCTTTACCGCGGTAGTTGTGGCAGGTGAAATATTTGCCCAACACACCACTATCATTGCCCAAGCCCGTGGGGAAGCGCTCCGAAATGGAGTTGAGTAGGATCATGTTGCTATTGACCGCGCCCGCGTTCACAAAGATCACTTTGGCGTAGTACTCGATCATTTCTTTGGTATTCGCGTCGATGATCCGTACCCCGCTCGCTTTGCCTTTTTTCTCGTCGAAAATGATGGAATGCACCACGGAATCGGGTCGCAAGGTCATTTTTCCGGTTTTCGCCGCCCAGGGCAAAGTCGAAGCGTTGGCACTAAAATAGCCGCCAAAGGGGCACCCACGATTGCAAAGGTTACGGTGCTGACACTTGCCCCGGCCTTGCTGCAAATGAATCGGCTGGGGACTGGTAATGTGGGCACAACGCCCCTGGATCAATTGCCGATCGGTGTAGTTTTTCGCCAGCACACCTTGCAAGTGTTGTTCCACACAATTCAATTCAATGGGAGGCAAAAACTCGCCATCTGGCAAGTGCGGTAAACCGTCTTTGTTGCCCGAAATGCCTGCAAATTTTTCGACGTGGCTGTACCAAGGCGCAATATCGGCGTAGCGGATCGGCCAGTCGATGGCATAGCCATCCCGCGCCGGGCCTTCAAAATCAAAATCGCTCCAGCGCTGGGTTTGGCGGGCCCAAAGCAGGGATTTTCCACCCACGTGATAGCCACGCGTCCAAGTGAAAGGTTTTTCCTGCACAAAGGGTTGCTCATCAGCTTTGATGGCCCAATGCAGGGTTTCCTCCCGCAAAAAGCTGCGGCCATAGTTTTCTCGAAGCGCCAGTGGCACTTGCCCTCGGTGTTCAAATTCCCAGGGATGTTTATTGGCAGTGGGGTAATCTTCGATGTGTTTGACATCACGCCCTCGTTCGAGTACAAGGGTTTTGAGTCCTCCATCACACAATTCTTTGGCAGCCCAGCCACCACTGATGCCTGAACCGATGACGATGGCGTCGTAGGTGTTCTTTTTGCGGGCGTTTATATTGAGATTGGCCATTTTATTTGAGGAGTTGAGAAAGTTGAGAGAGTTTAGGCGTTGATGGGTTGAGAAGTTGAGGTTGCCACAGGGGATTTGACAAAGGCTGTGTCTAAGTTACTGCGGTAGCCTCAACTTCTCAACCCCTAAACTCCTCAACTCTTCACCGGTACACAACCATGATAATGCCCTGGCACCATTTCATACTTCAGAAAAGTCGTCATCACGTACTCAGAAGTGGTGTAGCCCTGAATGGTCAGGTTTTTGATGAGGCTGTAAAAATCTTTTAAATCCTTGTCCTCCCCTTTTTCAATTTCCAGCAGCAGCGCCTGTTTTTGGGCAAGAGGAAGGGCAGCAAATCCCTGCTGGAATTTAGTTTGTGCGATACCTTCCACCCTAGTCAAGCTTTTCTCTACGTTTTCAACTACCTTTTTTTCGTAACAGTCCGCCAGCATGGTATTGATGAAAGCGGGTACACCTAGGGACTTGGCCCCTTTGGTGTCCGATTCAGGAATGATGGCTTCGATGATGAGTGCCAATGTGTTGCCTTCCAACGTAGGCAGCGGCAGGGCCATTGGGGGCAAAGTTTCCAGCGACCAGGCCTTGGCCCAAGTCGGTAGCACGATCAGGCCCCCGGCCAATAGCGCGATATTTTTGATGGATTTGCGTCGTTGCATGTAGTAGTATTGTAGCGTTGTTGTGATTTTATGTTACTTCAATAACGCACATTACACAGGAAGCAGCTTCGCTGCTTGTTTTTTTAACCGCGACGACGCGACGGCGCGACGTTATGTGTGCTTCGCACACCTTTACGTCGTTTTACATCGCTCATTTGGCTATGCCAAATGAATCGTCGCGCCGTCGCGTCGTCGCGGTTAAAAAACATTTGGCGCAGCCAAATCAAAAAATCGTTGCCTTTGCAAAAGGAAAGCCTTTGATTCATAGGCTGTGTAATGTGGCTAAATAAAAAATCAAATAGACCCAGTCCGACCTTTCAGTACTGGCCGCACATCTTTGTTGTTTGCACTCAAGCGGGTCCGGCTATTGTTGAAACTCAATTCGAGTTGGTCTCCCGTAAAATTGAAGGTCAACAAGTCATGGTGTGGGCTTTCGATGTAGCGCAGGGTCAATACAAAGGTGTTTTCGTCCTTCCAATGCCCGCTGATCGCCGTTTTTTTCAACCGAATGCCACTGGCACGGGAACTGGGTTTTACAGTCAAGTCATTGCCCGGGAAAGTGGTTTCTCCAAATTTCCAGGCACCCAGGCCAGCACTCAGACTGTAATTTTCCTTTTCACCCTGTAAATCGAGGGTGCATTTGGTTTTGGAAAAAGCCAGTCGAATACTTTTTAGCCCCATTTCATTGGGTTCCAACTGAAAACTACGCTTCGACCAAGGTGCCGGGATGCTGCTTTTTTCTAGCGACAAAGCCAAGCCTGCCGTTTTGCTCTTCAGGTTCGAGATGGCGCTCACATCGCCATTGCGGGCGTCAAAAGCAGGCAAAATGTGCTCCCAAACCAGGT
Source organism: Saprospiraceae bacterium (assembly GCA_027488855.1). GTDB lineage: Bacteria > Bacteroidota > Bacteroidia > Chitinophagales > Saprospiraceae > Haliscomenobacter. Next base: position 34,237 of record JAIYAV010000310.1, on the reverse strand, counting down.
CCAGTTGCCCTTGCATGTTCGGGCTTTCACTGGTGATGACCAGCACGGCGTCCTGCTCAGGCATCACAATGGTATATTGGCCGTTGGCGCCATCGCCCCGGTAGGCATTGTTGCGGCAGCGCCAAAACTGATAGCAATAGCCTTGTAGCCAGTCGTTCTCCGCATTGGGGCGGGTAGGTTTTTCAGGGGCGGGTTGCTGGATTTTGAAACTGGTGGCTTCTTCAATCCATGCCTTGGACACCAGTTGCTGGCCATTCCAGTTGCCTTTTTGCAGCAACAATTGACCAAATTTCGCCAGATCTTCCGTTTTGACCCTGAGCCCCCAGCCGCCTACGTTGATGCCTTTGGGGCAGGTTTCCCAGTCCATACCTTCGATTTGGAGCGGATCAAATAGGCGGGGTTTGAGGTAATCGACGACTTTTTGCCCCGTCACTTTTTGTACAATTGCACTACACATATAAGTGGCAGCGCTGTTGTACAAAAACTGGGTGCCGGGCTGGTATTTGAAGGGATAAGCCAGGAAAGCTTTGACCCAATCCTCCTCCTTGCGCATGGCCTGCGAGGTATCCGTCTCGTGACCAACCGACATGGTCAAAAGGTCTTTGATGCTCAGTTGCCGCAGTTCCGGGCTGATGCTGGCGGGTAGTGATTCTGGGAAAAACTGCATTACGGGATCGGTAACCTTGAGTTTGCCTTCCATCACCGCAAATCCGACTGCCGTGGACGCAAAACTTTTGCTCATTGAGTACATGGTGTGCCGCAACTCGGGGGCGTAAGGTGCCCACCAACCCTCGGCGATCACCTGACCATGGCGCAAGAGCATAAAACTGTGGAACTCGTGTTTGCTTTGGTTGATCGCTTCAATAAAAGCGATGATCCGGGCAGCATCAACTCCTTGTGCGGCGGGGGTGCTGCGAGGGAGCATGCCATTGGTATTGAGCAAAAAATCTTTGGAAAAACCAGCTCCCAAGCCAAAGTACAGACTAGTCAGCCCAATTTGAGCTACAAATGCCCGGCGCGTTGAACCCATTGTTTTGTGTTTATAGTTTATGTAAACAGGGGGTTTCTTATGGCGCTTCTTAAAGTAAAAAGCATAAATTTTGCCAGTTTATAGTTCAGCCAAATTTATGTTTTTATTTCTGGAAAAACCAATATACTGGAGTTGCATTTCCAAATCCGTACTAATTTAGAGAAGATAAATTACCTTCGTCGACATGTTCACGACCAATGCACGCGATTATTTACTGTCTATTTGGCCAATGCTTCCCGGAGAAGTAGCGGAAGACCTGGCGGCTATTTTTCAGGAGCACAGCGCCAAACGCAAAACCATCCTCACCGCCGAAGGTGAGGTGGAAAAATACCTGTATCTGGTGCAAGATGGGGTACAACGGGCGTACGCCATTGGGAGTGATGGGCGTGAGGCAACGCTGGTGTTTACTTATGCACCTTCTTTTTCGGGGGTTGCCGATTCTTTTTTGTTGCAACGGCCTTCGCGGTATTGGTTTGAGACGCTTACCCCGAGTAAATTTTTGCGCGCGAGTTTTCGGGATTTTGATGCCGTTTTGCTCAAACATCCACTCTTGGAGCGCCTGATTCGTTTGGCCCTGAGTGAAACCCTGGAAGGGGTGTTAGTGCGCCAAATCGAGCTACAATCCTACACCGCCGAGCAGCGCTTTCGGACTCTCATGGCGCGAAGCCCTCACCTCTTGCAGCTCGTCCCACACAAATACATCGCCAATTACCTGGGCATGGATGCTACGAACTTCAGCAAACTTTTGGGGCAAATCAAGATCTGAACGCATGTTTAGCAAATCTTGGTTTTTACCAAGGTTTTTGGAGCTGAAGCCACGTAGGTTTGCAGAAAAATAACACACATGCAAGCCAATAACCTTTTGGATACCCTTTATCAGCAGACTGAAACCATGCTGGACAAAGCTGTAAGTGAATGGCAAAATATGCCGCCGCAAAAACTGAATATGGAGCCAGCCCCCGGCCGTTGGAGTGCAGCGCAATGCCTGGCGCACTTAAATGCCTACGGGAATTACTATTTGCCCGCCATTGAAAAAGCGATCCAGCAGGCCAAACAGGCAGGCAGTGTTCCCGCAGCAGAATTTCAAAGTAGTTGGTTGGGGGCTTATTTCACCAAGCTAATGCAACCGGATTCCAAAACCAAAATGAAATCTCCCGCCAACGCGATACCACCCACTTTTTTGAACCCCTCGGAAACCCTGGTCCAATTCATCGACCAACAAGAGCGGATGTTGAAATTGATCGAAGCGGCTCGGACGGTGAACTTGAATCAGGTGCGGATTCCCATTTCGATTGCGCAGTGGATTCGTTTGAAATTGGGGGATACCTTCGGGTTTTATACGGCGCACCATCGGCGGCATGTCTTGCAGGCGGAGCGGGCATTGGAGGCGGTATCGAACAATATTAGTGAACCACAACCCGGTTGAATCATGCACCAATTTGGATGATTTTGTAATAAAAGAGTTGTGTATCTTTGTATTTGCACCGCTACTATCAGCAACGATCAATCCAGAATGAAACTGCAGAAGTTACCGCTAGGCTTACAGTCATTTAAAGAAATCCGGGAGAACGATTACCTCTACGTAGACAAAACAGCCTATTTGTGCGCGTTAGCAGATAGTGGCAAGTACCATTTTTTGTCTCGCCCACGGCGATTTGGCAAATCACTGACATTAACTACTTTAAAAGAACTTTTTCTTGCGCAGGAGCATTTGTTTTCAGGTCTTTACGCTGAAAAAAACTGGAACTGGAACACTGAGCACCCGGTAATTCATTTGCAGTTCAACAGCATGAGTTACGATGAGATTGGTTTGGAAAAATCGCTTTATCAAGCAGTTGATACTTGTGCCGAATCGTATGGAATCCATTTAGAAAAATTGGGCTTAGGTGTTCGTTTTGAAGAGCTCATCATTAAACTCTCCAAAATCAATCAAGTGGTTGTGCTCGTTGACGAATACGACAAGCCCATCATTGATTATCTGACCAAAGATGTAATCCACAAGGCTTATGAAAATCGCAACCTGCTGCGAAGCTTTTTTGGTGTGCTGAAACCTGCCGATGATTACCTGCGTTTTGTGTTCATCACCGGGGTTTCCAAATTTTCTCATACAGGCATTTTTTCACAACTTAACAACTTGACTGACTTGACCATGCACCCGCGTTATGCGACCATGACCGGGTACACTCAAGCAGAGTTAAAAACTTATTTTACCCCTTATTTACAACAGGTACTACCCAATTTAAAAATGGATGAGACCCGTGCCTGGGCCGAAATTAAACAATGGTACAATGGTTATACCTGGAACGGTGCAGATTATGTGTACAACCCCTTCTCGATCCTGCATTTTATGGATCGGGGTAGTTTTGACAATGTTTGGTTCAAAAGTGGTGCCCCAAAATTTCTCATCGACATTCTGAAAGAGGCGCATATCTATCGTTTGGAATTGAGCAAAGTAAATGGCGTTACCCTTGATTCTTATGATCTGGAAAACCTGACACCACTGGTGCTTTTGTTTCAAACGGGGTATTTGACCATTCGGGAGAAATTGCCTTTTGATTCGTATGTTTTAGATTATCCTAATTTGGAGGTGCGGAGTAGTTTGTATCAGTTTCTACTGGCGGGTTTTGCGCAAAAAGATCCGATCACTTCTTTCCCCACAGTAGATGACCTCAAAATGGCTTTTCTAGCTGGCGACGCGGAGGCGGTGGTTGCGGTGATCAATTCTTTGTTTTCCGGGATTGCTTACGATTTGAATTTTGAAAAAACTGAGAAATTTTACCACGCAGTGCTGTACATCGCCTTCCGTTACCTGGGTGTTTTTATGCAATCAGAAGTCAAAACTTCCGATGGGCGAATTGACGCGGTGGTGGAAACACCGGATAGTGTGTGGGTTATGGAATTCAAATTGGATAAATCTGCAAAGGAAGCGCTGACCCAAATTCAGCAAAAAGGCTATTCAACTCCCTATCGAGCTGGTGGAAAAAAGATAATTGAAATGGGGATTAATTTTTCTTCGGAGACGAAACGGGTGAGTGAGTGGGAGATAGCAAAGTAACATCGACGTATTGCCAATAGATTAACAAGATAAATGTAACCATTCTATTTTTCGAGCATTATTAGTACGTTGTTCAATAGCCCAATTTCGGAAATAGTATCCCATTATTAACATGCGCCCATCATTATCAAAACATCTAATTTGGCTGCAACTATTTACATTGTGTTTGATCTCGCCGTGGACGTGCTTGTCTGGACAAAACTTTGATCACCCACTTTATGAATTAGAAGAAAGGATAAAAGAGGGCGATAAAGATGCATTATTTGAAATCGCGCTCTATTTTGATAGTGGCAAAACCATAGTTCTATACATTGATCTAAAGGAATGGCCAACGAAAGAAGCAGCTGTCGCAAAAAGAATTGTCCTGGAAAATTGCCAATTCTTGGATACTGAAATTATGATCAATGACTCGACGTCTGGCAAGGAGTTTTTTGATTTTTTAGCCGTCCATCGAAAAGAGCTCTTTTTCTCCCCAATAGCCTCCTGTTTCATGCTCCAACCCCTCGAAAAATGGGAAACCCGGTTTGAGCTTCGCGAACTTTCTACTCTACGGAAAGAGGAAATTGTGGATCGAAGTGAGGAGCTTATGGACTTGGAGTGGGTCAAACAAAGTCAATTGGATGCGCTCATCGCTCAAAAAGATTCCAAAGCACTTTTAGTACTCGCAGAAAAGTTGTTTTCCCATCGCAGGAATGATAACCAGTTTAATTACCCACAACCTTACCTACAGTTGTTACATTGGTTGACGGGAATAGAAATAGGGGTAGAAAATGTACATGGAAAAATGTCCTGGGTACCTAATTATTATTTCGACCATAAATCGAGGTTTAATTTGTTGATTTTCTTTGCAAAACATTACCAGCAATTCACCTGGAATGAACAAGAGTCCAGATTTGTCAATCCCCAATTATACGTAAGACCGCTGGAAAAAGAGGAACACCTGTTTCAATTTTTAAGCCATGACAACGATTCTTTAGCCATGGATGCCTTCATCCAACTGAGCAATTGTCCACCCGATAGAGTGAGTCGTGCCGCAAGTGAATACTTTGACTTTTCCATGGTAACCAACAATGCCATTCCCTATTATCCTTGTGGTTTTTTAAAACAATTGGCAATTTTAACTAGCTATTGTCGCGACCAGGAGATTGATTTTCAAGGGTCTGTCTACCTCAGTAAAAAAATTGCCGTACTGCAAAAGGAAATCCCTGCAATTGAACGAGCCCAACTAGAAAATGAACTCATTCAAACGCTCACTTTAGACGAGATCACTGCTTTTGAGTATTGGGTCATAGTTTATCAAAATGCCTGGGGTATATCGAGGTCTGCAAAAATAATCCTTGATGGTTTTTATCACAAACATTGGCTTCAATTGATGGCCAATCCAAAACAACTGGACTGCTACCTCAAAAAATCAAAACTATTCAGTGCATTAGGCATAATCGGCTATTACAATGATTATTTGAAACGGTTTGATGAAGCTGCTGAAGGCATCTTACAGTTTTTAAAAAATCATAAAACGTTTGATCCTGATGTACAAGCACAAATCAATCACATCTTGTCTTCAAAAAAATAAACGAACTAGTCTTATCCATTAGCAAATTAACCCATCAGAAATCACCTCCCCAACCACCCCTTAAACGCCTCCACCTTTTCCCGACTAATCAACACCTCCTCCTGATCCGGCGGCTCTTTTAGCAGCACCTTCAGTCGGCTATTGGTATAGCTCGCCACCGACTTGATGGCCCCAATCGAGATGATGTACTTGCGGTTGATGCGGTAAAAATCAGCGGGATCGAGCAGGTCTTCCACTTGCTCCAGGGTATAGTCGATGAGGTATTTGCGGCCATTTTGATGCCGCAACCAGACGATTTTGTTTTCGCTGTACAGGTAGTCGATCTCTTGGCTGTTGATGCTGTGCAGGTGGTCGCCGATTTTGACCATAAAGCGGGTTTTGTAGGTCGGTTGCCGGATTTGGCTACTCATTTGTTGCATCAGGAGGCGCATCAACTCGGCATCGGGTATTGGTGCGGTGGAAGGAGATTCCGCACTCAATAAGCGCCATTTTTCCAGCGCTTTTTGCAGGTCAGCCAGCTCAAATGGTTTCAACAAATAGTCGATGCTGTTGACCTTAAAGGCACGCAGCGCGTACGCATCGTAAGCAGTGGTAAAAATGATTGGGCAGGTAATGGCACATTGCTCAAAAATGGAAAAGCTCAAACCATCGGCCAATTGGATGTCAAAAAAAGCCAGATCAGGCCGGGCATTTTCGCTGAACCAACGCACCGCCTCCCGCACTGAGTCCAAAACGATCAGTACCTCTACATCCTTTTCAATGCGCTGCAAAGCCTGGATCAATCCTTCGGCGGCCAGTTCTTCGTCTTCAACAATCACGATTCTCATGCGGGGATCAGGGGGATTTTAACGGTAAAAAAACCGGTTTCGGGTGGGGTGAGTACGGGTTTGTCGCTCAAAAATTTATAGCGCGCACTGATGTTTTCCAAACCAACACCCGTTGATTCGCCTACGTTCAATTTGGTTTGTAATTTGTTGCGAACTACCACATAATCTTCCTTTTCCAAAACGACCTCGATCGCTAAGGGGTTGGATTTTGACGCTTCATTGTGTTTCAAGGCATTTTCGACCAGCATTTGTAAGGTCAGTGGCGCCAGATTGATGCCTTGCAATTGGCTCAATGCCGGGTCAATCTCAATTTGCAAACTCTCCCCAAAGCGGATTTTCATCAAAAACACATACGCTTCCAATTGTTTCAACTCTTCTTCCAGCGGCACCACTTCCTTTTCCCGGCTATCGAGCACGTAGCGGTACACGTTGGCCAACTGTTTGATGAATCGCTCAGCCAAGTCCGCGTCTTTGTGCACCAAAGTAGCCAGTACATTGAAGTTGTTGAACAAAAAATGAGGGTTAACCTGGTTTTTTAGGGCTTCGTACTTGGCGGCCATTTGTTCCTTTTTCAACTGTTCCGCTTCGATCAACGTTTCTTTCCAGGCCAGCAAAAAACCTCGGCCGTGCATAAATGCGGAGATCAGTACCGTAATGGTGAGGGTAACAAAAAATGATCCGTTCATGATTTCATGCCGGAGTCCGTCCCAGGTGAGCATCCAGGGGTACAGCACACTGGAGAGCCACACCAAAATCAGCCAGGCCACAAAGGTATAAATGAGTGTAGCCAAAACGGTCACGACCAAACGGGTTGTGGAGTTTTTTGTCCAGGGAAAATGAATGCTCAATGCATCGGCCAGATAGGAATTTCCACTCCACATCAATACACTTCCGGTACCATTCATGATCCATTGCCGGAAAAAATTCCACAGGTTTTTTTCATCGTCAAAAAGGAATTCAAGGCCGCTAAGGATGCCGCCAAGGATGAGGAAGACGAGGACGAATTCTTTCAGGTATTTCACGGTTGAGAGAGGTTAAGCTATTTAGGGGATTAGGCTCCAAATGATCAGGTAATTACCGACGAATTCCGAAGGAATTTTATGTTTATAGGTAAGATGGTTAAAGGTCGTGCAAAGTCCTGAAGGGACTTTATGTTGAAATTATTCGACATACAATCCTTTCAGGATTAATACACACACCCTCTTTTGACCTGCTATAAACATAAATTCCCTTCGGGAATCCCCGCGCTCACGTTTTTTATCTTTTCACTTTTTCCGCCAGTTCCCCAGCCTCTTCCGCACCCCAGTTCGGATGAAAAGGCGAAGCAGGTTTAAACGCAGCATATGCAGCTACGGCCTTTTGTGCATCGGGAGCGGCCTTAGCTGGGCCGCCACCAAAAAACTCGGGCATATTGAGGGTGAAGTTGCCCCGAAGATAATAAACTCTGGGATTGGCGGGGTTTAAAGACTCGGCTTTTCCCAGGGTCTCGAAGATTTTGCCGCTCATTTCAGCCCCCTTGGTCATTGGGTCTTCCAGAAGTTGTAATTGATAGGCAAAGGCTTCCAGGGCGACCAGCTCAGATTCGGTTGGAGCGATTTTTTGACCCGCCTGGATTTCACTCAAGGCCGTTTTGGCCAATGCCTGCGCCTCGGTCATGTTGCTGCCCATGATGCTGTACCCGGCCCAAAGGTGGGTGAGTGCCGCGTAGTATTGGGGCAACCACTCGGCTGCTTCGGTACTGGCAATGCGGGAAAAGGTATTGGCGGTATTTTTCAGGTCTTCAGGCCCATTGGCTGCCGACATCTGGCCAAGCGCTTTGCCCATGACCATTTGGAATTTTTCATTTTGGGCGCTCAGGCTGGTGGCGCAGAGGGAGAAGGTGATTAGGAAAATTGCGAGATTTTTCATTGTGTTATGGTTTTTTCTGTTGATTGATTTTTACAGGTCATCATTGTTCCCCTGGTTTTTCACAAATTTTTCCCCAATGGTCATGATCAAACCCAGGAAAATAAACCGTTTGGCCGGGGGCAAAATCGGCGAACCCGCAAAACGCCCCTGCTCATCGGGCGTACTGGCAAAACGGTAACCCGATACCTGCCGGAAACCGGGGACGTTATTGGCCGCGATGTACACCACCGTGAAATTGTCCTTGATGTTGGTAATGTAGGACAAGGTCACACTCAAGTCCTGGAAAACGGGCGTCCGGTTGCCGTTAAAAACCGAGCTATTTGGGTCGTTGTAAGGCCGCCCCGATTGGAAGGCGTAAGTGGTACTCAACATGGTATTCAACTCGTGAATCCAATGTTTGTATACTACCGCAACATTGTGTTTGGCAGCAAAATAAGGCATAGCCTGCGTTGGGAAATCCCGGTAATGGCGCTCCGTATCCAAAAAGCTGTACGAGACGTAATAATCGCCATTTTTGATGCTTTTGGAATCTCGCCAAAACAAGTCGATGCCTCGGGCATAACCGTAGCCTGTGTTTTGAGGCAGTTCCGCTGTCGTTTTGAGCAAGTTGTGGTAGTTTTTATAATAGCCTTCCACCCGAAAGATGTAGCCTTCCACTTGTTTCTGATAGGTCAAAATGTAATGATCGGCTTGTTCAAATCCCACGGCGGTGCTGCGCCGCATTTGGGTATGCTCGGGCGTTTGGTAAAACTGGCCAAAAGAAAAAGCCAACTGTTCACCTTTGCCCAATATATAGGCAGTAGACAAGCGGGGTGCTACATTGCCACGCCCCAGCAAACTCGATTGTTCTGCGCGTATGCCCACTCTGGCCAACCATTTTTCACTGAATTTGAGATCGGTTTCAGCAAAAGCAGCCAGGTAGTTGTCGTTGTGCAAGGTTTTGAAAGTTTCACCATCGGTGTAATTTTCATCAAAAACGCTCCAGATGTGTTCGGCCCCAAATTTGAGTTTGACGGCTTCGCTCAAAGATTTGGTCAGGGTGAAGCGGCTTTGTGCTGATTGTTGCAGGGTATTGAGCTGAAAGTTTTGGCGAATTTTATCGCGGTTCCAGGTATAGGCGCTGCCGACAAACAGTGTCCAATCCTTGAATACCACATCACGGTAAGAAGTATTGAGGTACAGGTTTTCACCGCTCAGTTTGAGGGGCATTTTTTGCTTTTCATCACCATCTACCGCCACATTCATGTTGAAGCCATTGCTCAAACCGCTGGCGTAAAATTTGAAGATGCCCGTTGAGCTGGTTTTGGTTTTAAAGCTGAGCTCTACATTGCCCGATTCTGGCGCTTGTTTCCAGTCGAAATTTTGCTTGATCAGTTTAAAATAGGGGCCGAGGTTGGTATAGGTGCCGCTGACACTCAAGGAGCTTTTAGCCCAACTTTTTTGTTGCGATAGGCCACCACCTACCGAGAGCAATTGAATCCCGGTGGTATTTTGGGTCGCCACATCGCTGCTGTTGAGGATCAGGGCCGAAGACAAAGCCTGGCCGTATTCCGCCGAATAGCCTCCCGAACTGAACATCATGCCCTTGAACATGAAGGGCGAAAAACGATTGCGGGCGGGCAGGTTTCCGGTGGTGCTGTTGTAGGCGTTTTGTACGTAAAGGCCGTCGATCAAGGTACGCGTTTCGTAAGCTGCGCCACCCCGTACCAGTAGTTGGCCACTTTCCTGGTTGCGCACTGTGCCCGGCAAGGTCAGCATCGCCCCGGTGATGTCCGCTACTGCGCCTGCAGTCAGGGCGATGTCGACCGATTTGAGGATGACGCTTTTTTTGGTATCGCTGGCTTCAAATACCCCGGCTACGATGGTCACCGCATTGAGTTCGTTGACGGTTTCTTTGAGTTTGAGGTTGAATTCTAGGTTTTGACCATTCAACTCAAGCGGCATGCTCAGGGTATCAAAACCGATGTAGGTGATTTGTAAAATCTGTTTACCTTTTTCCTCCGTGCTGAAGCTGAACTGGCCATCGAGATCGGAAGAAGCGCCATCGTAAGTGCCCAGCAGGACGATGTTGGCACCGATGATACTTTCACCCGTGCTGCTTTTTACGGTACCTTTGATGGTGATACCTTGGGCATGTCCCATCAGGCAAAACAAACCAAAAACGATGCCGAGTAATTCCTTTTTCATGGCGGTAGGTTCAACGAGCTTGGGTTGAACGCTACAAAGATGCAGGGTGAGGAGGTCTCTTGAAAAAATAGTGAACTGAAGTGTAGAAGATGTAAACTGGAATGTGGGAACCGGGGAGTGAAGTCATATTACTGGGCATTTAGCTCGAAGGACATGAATTGCCTCCAGCTTTAGCTGGTGGATCGGGTCATTCCCCTCAAGACGGGCTTTAGCCCAAACCTGAATTTTTACGCGAGGGCTAAAGCCCAAAAACAAGTATTTACTGCTTATCCACCAGCTAAAGCTGGAGGCAATTCATGTCCTTCGATTCCAAGAAACAAAAATGTCAAGTAGTATGGAGTGAATTACATTAAATCCGGATCAACTATCGTTTTGAGCAAAAACTGAATATGCAATTTCGCCTCTTTTTGCTGGTCATGCTTTTGATTTTTGTTTGGGCCTTCGATTGGAACCATCTCCTTTACGGGGACATTGAGCAAAAGCAATTCGATTTTTGGTACGAAGATGAGTTTCTCCCCGAGGCATTTCAGGACACCATCCAGGCAAAGGTGGATTTTAGTACGTATTACTTTAAAAGAGTGCATTATAGCAGCAAGCACTTGCATCCTCAAGGCGTACTGAAACTGGATTACCAAACTTATGACTTCATAGAAGTTGGTGATGTGTTGTCCAAAAAAGCTGGAAGTACGATGGCTACTGTGGTCAAAAAGAATGGGGAAAAACATTCCTTTGAACTAGAATACTGTAAGCTGAAGTTTTTTAAAAATAACGACGGAGATATTGAACAATGAGTGATGATTTAACCGGGATAGGGATTAGCATCCAACACTACCATGCTCCCCAACTGCCTTTATGAGGTGCCCTTTTTCAGCTGGTTTTGACAGGAAGAGCGTTGGGTTCATTCCGTTGTAATGATTTGAGGTATCAATAATCAAATCAAGAAACCCGTCGCCGTCAATATCCCCAGCGAAAATAAGGTCAATCATAGCATCATCAAAGCTCGGGCAGGCAACTAGTAAGTCATGCTTCCATTGACCTTTAATCTTGGCCGCAAGGTAAAGTCGATAATTCCAGACTTCATACCAAACCCCATCTTCATCATGCTTCCGTTTATTGCCAGCAGCGTATAAGCAGTATTCAACGCCTAAATAGTTGAATTGCAAGGAATCGCCAGGATATAATTGATATTTGGGCAAATCCAGTGGTTCAATTTTCCTATTTTTTAGAAAATCCAGACCAGCAATCAACATATAAGCAGTATCTTGATTCATGGTTTTTATTTCCCAACCCGTTTTGTCATCCTCGAAATCATCCACTATTTCATCATGAACCCTTGAAGCAGTAATTTTGGTCTCCGCCAAATAAACATTCGATTGATTGTAAAACAAGCCAAACCACTTTAATTTGTCCGCTCCAGCCCACACTTCATCTTCATGAAAAATTCCCGTAGTCAAGATTTTAGCCATGAAGTTGGTATCATCAGGAAAATAGACCTCATCGTAGATAATGCTATCCTCAGTGGATTCAGCAGTTTTAACGGAAACTAAACTGGAGTCTGTTGAACCTGGATTCTGAGCTGCATCGGTGTTAGGATCAGTCTTGCAAGCATTTAAGCTCAGCAATATGAGCATTAATAAGAATGCTCTTTTAGTAATTGTCTGCATAATCAGGGTTTATTTGTTGGCGAAAACTCAGCGTTTATTGGGTTTTATTGGCACAAGCCATTCCTGAAAAACACAAAACAGCCCCCCTCCTACTCCATACATCACCACATCCCAAACATCAGCTGTATAACGTTGAAAAAACAGTGGAAGTACGCATTCAAAGACCAAACTTACGTACAAGGTAGCGACAAAAATCATCGCCCTACTCAAATACAAGCCCGCATCCGCCCTAACCAAACGCATGAACAACACTGCAATGGAAAGCAACAAGGGCATACACAACAAATCCGCAAAATAATGGCTAAAAAACATCGGCACCGGCACCCGGCCAAACTTCAAAACCAGGTGCACCACATATAAAACCAACAGAAAGCACAAAAAGGGATAACGCTTCATCATACCCGCCTCATTACCCCGGTGCAAGCGCTACCAACGCAATCAAAGCAGTAACTCCAATCAAAAAAATCCACCAAGCCGAGTTCAAAACCGAAAATTTCAGCTTGTCGATCGGCGCATCCGATTCCTTCAGTCGCTTCAGGTAATTGTTGAATTGAGTCAAGGGGCGTTGCTGTTCCTCCTGGCGCAGTTTTTCCCGCGCTTGTTCCATTTGTAGTTCGTGGCTGAGCAACTCATTGCAGTTGCTGCAATAGTCCCTATCCTCATTCCAGGTCTGGCAAGCGGGGCATTTGATCCGTTTGGACATGTCTATTTGTTTGGTTTTAGGTGAAAAACATTCTGGCGATCAAAGGTATCCTTTCTCATCGCCTATTACTGTGTAAATCAGACACTTTTTTGTGCCCCCAGTAGGCAAAAAACCGCTGAATTATATCCCTTTTCTTCATTTCCCATTGTCGCCCTTGTGCGCTCCCTCCCCCAACCCATGGCTTTAGCCGTGGGAGGGGACACACCGCCTCAACCCATGACTTTAGTCGTGGGTACTGACCCGTGGGAGGGGACATCGATCTCCATCACCCGCCGTACCTTCTCCTCCCGCAAAAACAGCGGCAAATTCCGCATAATCGACTCCTTCAAAGCCCCCAAAATCCTCCGCTTGCTAAAATGTGGATGCGTCAACAAACTGATCTCCCGCACGGGCGCCGGTGCCTGAAAAAACCGCACATACTGCATCTGGTCCTCATCCAAGTCCAGCACCGCCAATTGAGGCAGAATGGTAATGCCCGAATGATTCTCCACCAGCCGCCGCAAGGTCTCCAAACTCCCCGCCTCATAAGCAATATTGCCCCAGCCACTTTGCGATTTTTGCAATGCGCAGAGGTTCACCACTTGGTTGCGCAAGCAGTGTCCTTCCTCCAGGAGCACCAAACGGTTGGGATCAATGTCCTCTGTAATCAAATACCGCTTTTCCAGGATTGAAGTTTCTCGCGGAGCATACGCCACAAACTCTTCGTAAAACAGCGCGTCTTTGACAAACAACCCGTCATCCGTGGGCGTAGCCAGCAGCAGCGCATCCAGTTGTTCCCTTTTGAGCAAAGCCAACAAATTTTCGGTAGTCCGCTCGTGGACGTGCAACTTGATGTCAGGATACCTATCCGAAAAATCCCTTAAAAACAGCGGCAAAAGATATGGGGCCAAAGTAGGAATAATGCCCAGGCGGAACTCCCCACTCAAGGTTTCACAATGGTCGCTCACCAACAGGCGTAGCGCCTCGGCTTCGCGCAAGACTCGCCGGGCTTGTTGGATAAAGGGAATACCCAATTCGGTGGGCAAGATCGGTTGCCGACTGCGGTCGAACAATTTCACACCCAGCTCATCCTCCAGTTTTTGCAAAGCCGCACTCAAGGAGGGTTGCGCTACATGGCACTCTTCGGCGGCACTTGAAAAGCGGCGGTGGTTGTCCAGGGCTACCACATATTCTAGTTGCTGTAGTGTCACTTGGTAATAGTTTTTATCTATGCAAAGATAGAAACGATTATTATTTCAAATGAGTCTAAAACCTGCACCATTTTCTTTTCAGCAGAAAAATACATCTGATTGCATTTTTTAAAAAAATAAGCCTTGTATTATTTGGCCATACAGCGAAAATCCGCTAATTGATTGGCATCGTTCTAAAAAAACTGCAAAATATTTTACGAAATCGATTTCATAAATTAAAATCCTTTTACGACATTTGCCCCGTGATAGAAAAAGTCTATCTGGATTTTCGAAGCATTCTGCATAAACTATAAACAAACATTTTTCCAAATCGCACAGGCATTGATGAACGTCAACACGATACGTTTATTGGTGCCTGCGATGTTTTCTCATTTCTGACCGCCCGGAAAAGGAAAATGCCCTTACCTTGGTCCTCCGGAAAGTCCACGTAAAAATTTGTTAATCAGTCCAAATTCTACACAATGATTCAAACCATGCGTTGGTTTGGGCCAAAAGATCCGGTAAGCCTAGCGCACATCCGTCAGGCGGGCTGTACTGGGGTGGTCACTGCCTTGCATCAAATTCCAGTTGGAGAAATCTGGTCGCCAGCAGCCATCGCCGAACGGATTGCGATCATCGAAAAAGCGGGAGGACTCTACTGGTCGGTCGTAGAGAGTTTGCCCGTACACGAGGACATCAAAAAGGGGCTGCCCAACCGCGATCAGTACATTGCCAATTATCAAACCTCACTGCGGAACTTGGCTGCTGCTGGCATCCAAACGGTGTGTTACAACTTCATGCCTGTATTGGATTGGTCGCGCACTGATCTGGTGTATGAATTGCCCAATGGTGCAAAAACCTTACGCTTTGTCTGGCAAGATTTTGCAGTATTTGATTTGTGCATTTTGAAGCGCCCGGGTGCCGATCAGGATTATACACCCGAAGAGCAAAAGGCTGCAGTGGCTCATTTTGCCAGCATGAGTACGCGGGAGAAGGACAAGTTACAAAAGACAGTGTTGTTGGGTTTACCAGGCTCTGAAGAAGCATTTACGCTGGAGACCTTCCAAGGTTTATTGGACAATTACGCCCAGATTGGTGACGCCGAATTGCGCCAAAATTTGTACTACTTCATCCAACAAGTTGCGCCAGTAGCCGCCGAATGTGGCATCAATTTGTGCATCCACCCCGATGATCCGCCCCGGCCACTACTGGGTTTGCCCCGGGTGGTGAGTACCGCTGCCGACCTGCAACAACTGCTGGACGCCTGTCCGGTCCGCTCCAACGGGATTACTTTTTGCACGGGTTCCTTGGGGGTTCGTGCCGATAATGACCTGCCGATGATGTTCTCACGTTTTGCCGAACGCATCCACTTCATCCACCTACGTGCCACCAAACGGGAAGACAATCCACTGAATTTTCACGAAGCCGATCACCTTACTGGCGATGTGGACATGTATGCCGTAGTGAAAGCGATTGTCCTCGAAGAAAAGTGCCGGGCCGCCGCTGGCTACAAAGATGCTCAAATCCCCTTCCGCCCCGATCACGGCCATCAGATGCTGGATGATTTGGGTAAAAAAACGTATCCGGGTTATTCGGCCATTGGAAGGTTGAAGGGTTTGGCAGAAATTCGGGGGCTGGAAATGGGGATTCGAAACTCAGTTGTCTGAGTGGTAAAAAAAATGATAATTGTTCACAGCCTCGCGGCTCGATTTAATTCAACCAAAGCGGCAGGATGGCAAAACGGATGAAACGGATTGAACGGATGAGAACGGACTTTGACTCGCCTTCGGCTCGTCTCTATCCGCCGCAGGCGGAAAAAAATCCGTTCTCATCCGTTTAGTCCGTTTCATCCGTTTTCCAATTGCGTCGCTTTTAGCAAAAAGAGGCGAAGCCTCAAAAAGCGCGAAGCGCATAAACGTCGTGATCGTCGTGTACGTCGTGGTGAAATCAACCATGAGCAGCGAAGCTGCGAAAAATGTCAATATTACTTCTTATTAATCCCTGGTAGAGGTGGATTGCTAAACTGTAACAAACAAACAAAAACATGAGACTCAAAATTTGTCTTTTCCTGCTCTTGCTGGCCAGCATTGTAGCCAAAGCCGACGACGGCTACCGCCTTTGGTTGAAATACGATCTGCTCAAAAACGCCAACGTTCGGGCCCAATACCTGCCATATACTCAATACATCGCCTATAATTCTGCTGATCCTGTCGCACAAACCGCAGCCAAGGAATTGCAGGCCGGTTTGCAAGGTTTATTGGGCAAAAATATCAGGCTGCAAAATACAGCTAGTGCCGTGCCAGGAGGCATTGGTTTAACTCTCAATGCCACGCCAATTGCTAGTTTGGGTACTGAAGGTTACACCCTGGCCGTCCAAAATGGCCGCATCAGCATCAGCGCCAATACACCTTCCGGCCTTTTGTACGGGGCTTTTGCCTTGCTCCGCAAAGTGCAAACTGCTACCTCTCCAGACAAAATCCCCAGTAGCAGTACACCCAAGGTACAACTGCGCATGCTCAACCACTGGGACAACACCAATGGCACCATCGAACGCGGCTATGCGGGTGCCTCCCTCTGGAAATGGTACGAATTGCCGGAAAACATCGATCCGCGTTACCGCGATTACGCCCGGGCCAACGCCTCCATTGGCATCAATGCAGTAGTGGTGAACAACGTCAATGCCAGTGCCCGATTTATGAGCCGCGAGTATTTGCTCAAGGTGAAAGCCCTGGCCGATGTGTTCAAACCCTATGGAATTAAAGTGTTCCTTTCGGTCAATTTTGCTGCGCCGCGCATCTTGGGCAAGTTGAAAAATTCCGACCCACTAGAACCAGCTGTGCGGCAGTGGTGGGTAGATAAAGCCAAGGAAATCTATGGCATCATCCCGGATTTTGGCGGTTTTTTGGTGAAGGCCAATTCCGAAGGAGAACCTGGGCCACAAGATTTTGGCCGAACCCATGCCGACGGTGCCAATATGCTGGCCGAGGCCGTAGCGCCTTACAAAGGCATCGTCATCTGGCGTGCCTTTGTCTACAAAGCCGACCCCAAAGGCGACCGCTTCAAAGCTGCCTACGAAGAATTCAAACCTTTTGACGGCAATTTTTTGCCCAACGTGGTGGTACAAGTCAAAAACGGCCCGATCGATTTTCAACCCCGCGAGCCCTTCTCACCCCTCTTCGGTGCCATGCCCAAAACACCCCTGGCCATGGAATTCCAAATCACCCAGGAATACCTCGGTTTTTCCACCAATTTGGTTTACCTGGCCCCCTTGTTCAAGGAATGCCTGGATGCGGATACCTATGCCAAAGGGCCTGGGTCAAGTGTAGCCAAGGTCATCGATGGCAGTTTGCACCAATACCCCATCACGGTGATGGCGGGAGTGGCCAATACGGGTTCCGACCGCAATTGGTCTGGCCACCTGATGTCGCAAGCCAATTGGTACGCCTTTGGCCGACTGGCTTGGGATCATCAATTGAGTAGCGCCAGCATCGCTGAAGAGTGGATCAAAATGAGTTTGACCCAGGACGCTCCGGCGGTCACGACCATTCGCAACATCATGGAGCGTTCGCGGGAAGTGTACGTGGATTTTACCACCCCGCTGGGCTTACACCACATCATGGGACAAAGCATCCATTACGGGCCAGAGCCCTGGTTGGAGCGCAGTGCCCGCCCGGATTGGACTTCGATTTATTACCACCGGGCAGATTCCATTGGTTTGGGTTTTGATCGTGGGGTGAATGGCAGCGATGCCCTGAGTTTGTACCACCCCGATGCCGCCAAAGCCTGGAGCCAGGTGGACAACTGCCCTCTGCCTTACCTGTTGTGGTACCACCACGTTCCTTGGGGCAAAAAACTCAGCACGGGCCGTAGCCTATGGGATGAATTGTGTACCCGCTACTATACTGGCGCAGAAGCAGTGGCCACCATGCAAAAGGAATGGGCAGCCTTGAAGGGTAAAATGGATGCTGAAATGTATGCGGATGTAGCCGGGAGATTGGCGGTGCAATACCGTGAAGCCTTGTGGTGGCGAGATGCCTGTGTGTTGTATTTTCAGACCTACTCCAAAATGCCGATCCCGGCACCCTTTACGCCACCTACCCGAACCTTGGATGAGATCAAGCTGTTGGTGCAGATTTATCAGTATCGATAATAGGTTTGCGCAGATTTCACGAGTTTTCCACAAGAAATCTGCGCAAACTAAAAAGCCCCCCACAATCAATCGAAAAAAATCCGGAACTTTGAGCTACAAATCGCTCAACATGGTTCTGCATTTTACCCCTCTTCCAGCCCTTCAGCATTTTGTAAAAAAAATCATCCTGGCGCGGTATCAATTGGACCCTAGCCAACCCAGGCCAACCACTCCTTTCCCTCCTCAACCTGGACATTGCCTTTATTTTTATCCTTATGACAAAATTATTAGTCGAAACTATGCCAATCAAAAGATTGAAGAGCAGCCACATTCTACGCTGATTGGTCCTCAATTGTCACGAGTAGACCTCACGATGGGTTACAATATGCTGGTGATCATGGTTTTTTTTCAACCTGGCGGCATGCACCGCCTACTTGGCATTCCGATGGCAGAAATGATCAATCAACCCTTTGATGCAGTTTCCATTTTAGGCAAAGAGATTGATGAAATTACTGAACAGCTCAATGATGTGTTGGACTTTAATCAAATGATTGCTATTGTGCAAAAATACTTGCTGTACAAAAGCAAAAAGATAAAAACCTCCCTTCCGATAGAGCAGGTATTGGCAAAAATAACCAACCAAGAAAGATTCAGCAATGTTGACCAATTGGCCAAAGAAGCCTGTGTCAGTGTGCGTCAATTAGAGCGCCAGTTTAAGGAAAGGATTGGTGTTTCGCCCAAGTTGTATACCCGACAAACCCGTTTTTCCAAAGCCTGGGTGATGCACGAAAGCAATCCCAAGCTGTCGTGGTCTCAAATTGCTTACGCTTGCCATTACGCCGATCAGATGCACATGATCCGGGATTTTAAAGAGTTTGCTCACGCTTCTCCTTCATTTTTAGAAAAAGATTTAGAAAAAACACCTCTGAGGCTGCAGGGCACTTCTCTAGTTTGAAAATTGCGCAATTATACCACAACTACCAAGATGTCGCATTTGATCTATACCTGAGTTCAACAGGGCGCTACTTTTGTGTCGCAATTGTTTATTAACCAAAACAAAACTTCATGAAAACCATTGCCCTATTGACCTTTTCGCTTTTCCTTAGTTGCACAACTTTTGCTCAAAGTACTCAAGACGAACTTGACGTACGCGCGGTGATCAAAACCATGGAAACAGCCTGGAATGCACACGATTATTCCTTTACGAGCAAAAATGACATTTTCGACCCCAATGCTGCTTTGATCAACCCGGTAGGGATGTACTGGAAGAATAAGGCTGAAATCCTCAAAGCATTGCAGGCTTTTGGTGAAGCCAGATTTAAGTTCACTTCTACTCAGTACAACATCAAATCCGTTAATTTTTTGGCACCTACGGTTGCTTTGGTTACCATGAGCGCCAAAGATGTGGTAGAACAAGATTCTCCTGTTGGTAAAAAAGGAGATAGCTCAGAGGGCATGTATTTCATCACCCTTCTCAAAAAAGGAAATGGATGGAAAATCACCTCGTTGCAGGTTACCGAAGTCAATGTCAATGCAGCACCAATGAATCCAATCAAGTAAAGACTTCTGATTTTCGAGTGCTAAGTAGTGGGGCAAAAAAGATCAACTCATCACAACTGATCCCCCACCCAATACAAAAACGCATCCGGCCCAAAGGAGGAATTGCCCCAATTATGCCCCAAACGTACAATCACCAAGTGTTTGGTTGGATGCACAAACACAAACTGGTTGAGCACACCCGCTGCATAATAAGCTGAAGAACGGTAAGCTACCCGATAAAACCGGCCTCGTCCATCCCGACCCGGACGAGCATTTACTACGCTGGGGTAAGGGGTGGATTGGCTAAATGTATAGGCTTCGGTAGAATCCCGAAAGGTGCGGGTAGATGGGCGACTCCACCAATGGTTTTTGTACCCGTTGTATTGTTCCATTAGTGCGGGATCGGTGCAGGCCCTTACCCAATCCGAAGAGACGATTTGCTGGCCGTTCCATTGCCCTTGGCACAAGTACAAGCGACCCAATTTGGCAAAGTCTCGCGTAGTGGCGTTGATGCAACAAAAGGCCCGAACGGTTTTGCGGGCATCGGTATTCCAGCTCGCGTTGCTTTCCATTTGTAAGGGAGTCCAGATTTTAGCTTGCAGGTAGTCTTGTAGTTTTTGCCCGCTTGCCCTTTCAACTATCAGTCCCAACAATTGGGTATTCAGGTTTTTGTAGTCTTTTTCACCAGGCTTTTTTTCCGTTTTGGATTTCAGGGCAATTTTGGTCACGTTGTGGCCGAAACCCAATTTGATCATATTGCTAAAAGGGCTATTGGCGGTTTCCAAGCTTTTTATGCCACTACGCATGTCCAGCAGGTGTTGGATGGTCACTTTTTCCAGCTTAGGATCGCGTTTTTTTAGCTCCGGCAAATAAGTCGTGATAGGATCATCCAGGCTTTTGATCTTGCCCTCATCCAGGGCAATGCCCACTAGAGTAGCAACAAAAGCTTTTGCCACTGAAAAAGAGGGCAGTTGGGTTTCTGGTTTGATGTTGCCAAAATAATTCTCGTACAAAATGGAATCATTCCGAATGATCAAAAAAGAATAGGTATGGGTAGGTGCCAGGATGGAATCCAGGGTTCGTTTCAAGCGGATTTTATTGGCACTAGCTTCATTGAAATGAAAGGGCGCTTCGCTCTTTTGAAGTGGCACCGAACGTAAGGAAGACAACGATTCCAACTTTAAATGGCGGTACTTGTAGGCCGTCAAGAGATAACAGGAGGGCAATGCTCCAAAACAGATCAATAGCAATAGAATATGGGAGAGACGCATAGGTTTTGGGAAATTGATGTCCCCCAACGGATTAAAACTGTTGGGGGATTTTTTGTTACCTATTACAGCTCATTAATATTTGGTTCCCGCTGTCGAATCATCTTGTGGGCGGAAACTATGCAACAAATCCCGACAAGCTTTGATCAGCAGCAAAGTATCAATTCCGATGGCCACCATATTGGCACCAGCAGCAATGTACTCGTCAGCAGTGGGTTTGTCCAGAGTCATTACACCCGCAATTTTTCCAGCTTTGCGGATGCGTCGCAAAGCATCAAGGACTGCGCTTTTCACCTCAGGATGATTGGAATTGCCCAAATGCCCCATCGAAGCGGCCAAATCCGCAGGGCCAATGAACACGCCATCCAGGTCTTCTATGGCCAGAATCGCGTCCAAGTTTTGAATCCCGGGTACATTTTCGACTTGTACAATCATGCAAATTTCGGGGCCTGCCGTAAACAGGTAATCCTCATTTTGAGCCCAATGCGCCGCTCTGGCCATAGCAGTTCCGATCCCCCGGATTCCACGGGGTGGATACTGGGTAGCTTGCACCATGAGTTCGGCTTCTTCCCCCGAATCGACCATGGGAACCAGGATGTTCTGCACACCCAGGTCGAGGATTTGTTTGATGATGATGGGATCACTTTTGGGTACCCGCACAAAGATGGGCACATCGTAGCGTGCAGAGGCCTGCAATTGGATCAGAATGCTTTGCAGGTCGAAAGGGGCGTGTTCACCGTCGACCAGTACCCAGTCGTAGCCAGCTCCAGCCAGAATTTCTACTACTGAATTATCGACCAAGCCATTCCACAAGCCCAATTGGGTTTTTTCGCTGTTGGAGGCAGTGCTTTTAAACGTGTTTTTTTGTACTTCCATGGTGTCTGTTGATGAGGCTACAAAAATAGCAGAATCACCCACATCCAGCGCCAAGATTTTGTTGTTGCAAAAAAAAAGGAGCAGTAAACTGCCCCCTCAATCAAAATGTTCAGAGATTCTATGTACTACTACCTTGAAACTACGAATGAAAAAAAATGAAATAGGAAGTGCTCCTTCACCTTAGAAGGAAATAAAAACTTACTGACCGACCTTTCAGTCTAGTATATGAGAAATCCCGTCCCTAATGGGCAATAAAAAAATAAATGTTCATTTTGCCACACTACTAAGTTATTTGGCGTTTTCGCAGAGAAATTTATCGGCAAGAACCCCGTCCGAATAGTGCTTTGAGGCACCATACTTCCCCGCTCCCGTGTATTCCTGCACAATGGTGATGGTGTACAGGATACAATTCCCGTCATTCTTTTTGGCAGCTACAGCTGCCTGCTGGGTCCGGGCAATGATGTTCCCGGTAATGCTATGGTAGAGGGTTGTCCAATCCTGATTAAGCAAGTTGATTTTGACAACGCTTTCTTTCCAACCCATGGTTGCGATTACCTTTTTGAAATCTGCCTCCAAGGCTGGATTGACGGCAGCCGCAACTGGCATTTTGGTGTTTTTCATTTTTTCGGTCTCGTTCTTTTGGAACTTGGCCAACATTTGAGCCTCGCTGCCCAAACGCGCCAAGGCCGCCTTAACCGATTGCAGAGCCGTGACAGGGGCCGGTAAACTCGGAAAAACCTTAACAATGGCACTCCAATAAACCTCCATCCCGACCAACTCACGGTGGGTAGTCAAGCCCGCTTTAGAGGTGTTTTCATTGATGCTTTTTTCATATTCTGCCACCGTTTTTGCAACATAATTGGCTTTCTGAGTGGCGAGTGCTTCCTTACTTTTGATGATAGACTGATCCGGGTTGGATGCCAAAAACTGGTTTACTTTGTCCGTGAAAGCCTGAAGTTTTTCTTGGTGTGCGGGTATACCCTGTTCAAGATCGAGGTTTGTGGCATAGGAAGTTTGGTCACTTTCAAACAAATCGGATAGGAAACGAATGGTGTTCGAAGCTATATCACGAGTCGTTTCCCTCTGGCTATTGTTGCCTTGCTGCTCCGCTTTGTATTTGTCCAGTTCTGCCTGCAGGGGTTTGGTATCGTAGTTGGGATCGCGCATGTTGATATTGCGCAAATTGGTCTCAGCACTTGTTATATTGCTGTAATACAGATGGTATTGTTGGGCAGCAGAGGCGGCTTTGAGCTTGTCGATGGCTTTCCAGAAGCTGGCGATGAAACTTTTTGCCGGGCTGCTTTCAGCGGTAGCGTCCAAGGGCGTAGCCGTGTTGGTGCTACTGGTCGTGTTGGAAGATGTTGATGCAGGTCTGCTACTGGGAGTAGATGGAGTCGGAGCAGGTCGACCAGTGGTGGTACCCGTATTGCTGGTACTCGGGTCTTTTTTACCAGGAATGCTCTTGCCCAAATCCTTGGCGGTTTTAATGGGATTAATTTGAGCAACACAAGGTACATTTACATAAATCAGCATCACCCAAATCAAAAGGTGTTGAGGTCTTTGGCGCATACAATCGGTTTTTGAGTACAATTGGCTTTATGACTACAGGGTTGATTGTTCACAAAGCCATTCGATACACAATGATAGTATGCTCCATTCATTTTCTAGCGCTCTACAGGGTCAACGATAGTCTTGGCTGAGTTTACGTCAAGGGAGCTTTATTCACCCAATTGATTCGAGTTCAAACGATTGAGCAATTCCAGTAAATGGGTCTTTTTGCGTTGCGCTACGGGCAACAGTACTCCGTCGCTCATTTCCACTTCTCCGGCAAAACGGTTGTAGTAGCGCCGCAGGTGCTCCAGGTTGATCAGGTGGGATTTGTGGATGCGTTCAAACTGGTAAGGGGCCAACAACAATTCCAATTCTTTCAAGGTTTTGGCCACCAACAGTTTGCTTTTGTCTTCAAAAAAAACGGTGGTGTAATTCCCATCCGAGGCGCATCGGACGATGTTTTTTACAAAATACAAATGAATCCCCTCCGCAGTAGCCAAGGACACGCGTGGACTCAATTGAGGAGCCGCCAAATGACTGAGGTAGCGGCGAATTTGTTCCTGGATATCGGACTGCTGCTGGCGCAGGGCTTTGTGTACTGCGGCTTTGAGTTCATCGGCGTCAATGGGTTTGAGCAAATAATCCAGGGGCGTAAACTTGATGGCGCGTAAGGCATATTCGCTGTAAGCCGTGGTAAAAATGGTTTTAAAACGTTCGGCCTCCACATTTTGCAACACATCAAAACCAGTACCATCGGCCATTTGGATGTCCAAAAACAACAAATCGAAATGGGCCGTAGCTTGGATGACCCGAATTCCCTCTTGAACTGAGTCGGCTTCAGCCACCACGATGATTTCGGGACAATGCAGGCGAATTTCCAACTCCAGGGAAGCCCGTGCAGCGGGTTCGTCGTCGATGATAATGGCTCGAATCATAACATTTTTTTGCGTTGAAAAGGAATCAGCAAGATAACTTCAGTACCCTGAACTTGGCCTCGTTCATCCACTAAATCGAGAATTTGA
Organism: Saprospiraceae bacterium; assembly: GCA_027488855.1. Taxonomy (GTDB): domain Bacteria; phylum Bacteroidota; class Bacteroidia; order Chitinophagales; family Saprospiraceae; genus Haliscomenobacter. The sequence continues at coordinate 9,736 of JAIYAV010000310.1, read as the reverse complement.
ATCGGTGTTTTTTCCGTTTGCCCCAAGAGTTTCAGGCGATCATTGGTAATTTGAGTGGCCAGGGGTTTGTGCATGTCCCGGAGTTTGTGTTGCCCAGAAGCTGCCCGGCCAACCCCATCGTCTTTTACCCGAACCAGTAAATTCTGGTTTTGCACCGAAAATACCACCTGAATAATGCCCTTGCCTTTTTTGGGTACCACCCCGTGGATGACCGCATTTTCGACAAAGGGCTGAATCAACATGGAAGGAATCAGGATTTCAGCGGGGTTCAGCTCGGGAGCAATTTGCATATCCAGTTTTAATTTATCGGGATAACGAATTTGCGAGAGTTGTACATAAATGCGCAACAAATCCATCTCCTGTTCCAAGGGGATCAAACTGTCTGAATAATCCAGGTTCAAACGCAGGAGCCGCGCAAATTTGCCGATAAATGCATTGGCTTCCACCACTTTATCCTGGCCGTAATAGCCTTTAATGGTGTTGAGCGCATTGAATATGAAGTGGGGATTCATTTGCAGGCGCAGCGCCAACATGCGCAAATCTGAGATGCGTTTTTGCAGTTCAGAGTTTTCGCGGCTGCTTTTCATCAGCAGGTTTTCAATCTCGTATTTGCGTCGCAGCTTTTGCTCCCGAGCCCGCACGTACCAAACAATGGCCAAAATAATCAAGGCAGTCAACAAAACGTAAAACCAGTTTTCCCGCCAAAACGGTGGTTTGATCCGCAAACGCAGCTGTGAGCTACGCACACTGGCAACACCTGACCCATTCAGTGCCATGACTTCAAAAGTGTAATAACCAGGCTGAAGGTTGACGTATTCCACAGCTTCAACAGCAGTTTCGTACCATTTGTCATCCAAGCCCAACAGGCGATAACGGTAACGGATATTTAGAGATTCGCGGTAAGCAAGACCTTCGTATTCAATGCTTAAAGGGCCTTGGGTGTATTGGAGTGGAATGGCTTTTTTTGTGGAGATGGATTGCACAACATTTTTGATGCGCAATGATTTAAGAAGGACTATTGGTGGAGGAGACGGGGAGGCCAACACCTCGCGTGGTACTTGCAACAAGCCATCATCCTTCCCAATGTAGATGTAATCCTGGGTGACTTCGATGGCATTGATTTTTTCTGAACCCAGTCCAAGTACACCCCAATAATCCACCAATTTGAGTTTACCCGGTTTACCAATCACCCGAAACAAGCCTCCCGCAGTGCCAATCCAGATTTCATTGTTCTGATCCCGACACAAATCCCAACAAATTACCCCACCACGTTTGTTGGCGATGGCGATGCTGTCGATCAGTTGGCCATGTCGAATCACAAACAGGCCTTTTGACTCTGTCAGTACCCAAAGTGTTTGATTGTTTGCATCAAAATCCAGGTCTTTGATGCCATAAGGCAGAATTTGTTTTTCGGGTTCCTTGCCCTTAAAACTGAACAATCCATTGGGTGTAGCCAGCCATTTTCGGTTTTTTTCATCAAAAACAATCCGCTCCACCCGAATGCCGGGCAGTCGGTTGATTTTTACCCGGCTGTACAAATCATCCAACCCAAAACGCTGCAAGTTTTGTTGTGAAACCAATACACTAGGGAGCGTTTTTTGATCCAAATGGTACAGACCGGTCATTCCTACCCAATAATCTCCCCGCTGATCAATGTTGACATCCAGAGAACGATGACAAAGGTATTTTTCAACACCTCCACGCAAATACAAGGTGGCGGCCTTACCAATTACCAAGGTAGTACCGTCGGGAAAGTGGCGGATATTGCGGATGTTTTTATTTTTGACGTTTTCGGGGAAAATTTGCCGAGACTGCATCTTTTTCCCATCATAAATCGAATAAGCACTGCTTTCCGATCCGATCCAAAGGCGACGTTGGGCGTCCTGACTCAAGCAGGTAATGCGGTTAAAAATCAGCCCATCCTGGGTGGTGAAATGTTGAATATTGGGGGCTGGCACGTAAAACAGCCCTTCTTCAAAAGTCGAAAACCAGAGTCCTCCTTCCCGATCCTCTAACACGGAAGAAACTGATCGACCTGCTAGAAAATACCGTTTGACCCGCAAAGAAGGATAATCCAACAAGTATACTCCGCTGCGGGTACCACACCAAAGCTGTCCTCCACTTCGCCGCAAATAGATGAATTCATTGTTTTTATCCAAAGGAGTAGGCAATTCTTGATACTGAAATTGGCCGCTGCGGGGATAACAGTTGTATAATTTATGACCGGTGGAGATCAACACTGAGTCGCCTACTGGTATCGCACGGGCGGGTTGAATGATGGTGGGTGGAATCATTTGTGGCTGGATTCCATCTTTTTTTATTAGACCAAAATCGCGTCCCGCACCCATTAGTTGGCCATTCCGGTTTTTCCAGGCCAAAATAATCCCTTCACCACAAGATCGTTCTTCCACTTTTTTGTGCAATAGATCAATGATCAAGACCTTATGGGTAGAACAATAGGCGATGCGGCCATCCTCCAATTCGATGATGTTGATGATCATGCCCTGTACGTCGCAACGTTTGAGAAAAGGGAGGTTGTTCTCACTAAAAATACTGTCGCGATAATAAAAGCAAGGTTTTCCCCGCAAGGTAGCAAACCAGAGGCGGCCATCACCGGCCTCGTACATCGAAAACACCTCGTTGTCGGGCATGCCGTGAGCGGTGTTGTAATTGCTAAAAGTTTGCCCGTCAAAACGGCTGATGCCAACGTCGGAGCTGACCCAGATGTAGCCCTTACTGTCTTGAAAAACCGAGTAGATGTAATTGGACAATAACCCGTCCTTGATTTGGTAGTTTTTGAAAAAAGGCTGCTGGGCAATCAAGGGCTCGATTGCAAAAAAGACCAACCACAAAGCGACAAGAGCTCGATACATGCGGCATCCAAGATAGTGCTTTTTTAAAAAGTGAATCCAGCGTAAACTCAAGGAACCCGCACGCTAAATCAAACAAGCGCTACAAAATTACTTAGGCGCTACCCCGGCGGCACAACCATTCAGCACATCTCCGTCCCGTTCAATGATGGCGGTATACGGGAACTTGGGAGCATCTTCGCCAATGCTACAAGAATCAGCAATGATTTTGATGGTCATTTCACTTTCTTTGTCGTAAAGAGTCAACTTGGTGTTAAAAACAGTAGTGTCCCCTTTGTGCTCTTCCATCCGTTTTAGGTAAACGAGTTTTTTTCCTCCTCCTCGTTCATACACGATGCTATCGGGATAAATGTCGACCAGCCACAATACCGGACTAATTCCTCTGCAAGCGAATTTAACCACAGCGGGTTCAAGGGCTTTTGCTTCGATTTCTGGGGCCTGTTTGGGGTTTTGACAAAACTGAACAAGCAGACCAACCCCCAACAAGAGAAAAGGTGTTTGTCTCATGGTGGAACATTTTTTAACACGTTACTTTCAAGAAAAACAGTGCATTAACGCAAAAAGTATACAAAGGAGGGAGCCAGAAAATTGGGTGTGGGTGTGGCAGTGTGAGTGTGGAGGTGTGAGGCGCGGCGGCAGCCTCAACTTCTCAACTCAATATCGATAAGCTTTGATGGTATCTACAAATACCCGAACCGATTCTAGATCGAGGTCAGGATACAATCCGTGGCCCAGGTTGACGATGTGTTTGGGGCCAAAATCCTGCACCATTTGTAAGGCACCTGCCCGAATGGTGTCATGATCGGCATAGAGGAAACAAGGATCTAAATTACCTTGCAGCACTGGACGCTCCCCTACCCTGGCCCGCGCCTCCTGTGGCGTGATGTTCCAGTCCAGGCCAATCACCTGGCAATTGAGGGCAGCAATGTCTTCGAGAGCAAACCAGGCGCCTTTGGAAAATACAGTCACTGGCACTTCCGTAATTGCGTCACAAATTTTGCGGATGTAACGCGTCGCAAATTCTTGGTACTGCGCCGGGCTAAGGATACCCGCCCAGGAATCAAACAATTGAATTAAGTCAGCCCCATTGGCAATTTTGCGCTTGAGGTAAGCAATGGTGGTATCGGTGATGCGCTCCAGCAATAGGTGAGACAAAGCTGGTTCGCGGTACAAAAACTTTTTGGCTTGGGCAAAAGTTTTACTCCCCTGCCCCTCCACCATGTAGGCGAAAATGGTCCAGGGTGCTCCGGCAAAACCGATGAGTGGCACACGCCCGTTCAACTCCCGCTTTGTGATGCGCAGGGCTTCGTACACGTACTCCATATTGTCGGCGGCGGCTTCACCGCTAATCAGGTCGGTGATGTCTTGTGCCGTTTGGATGGTTTTGGGGAACAGAGGGCCCCGTTTTTCCACCATATCATAAGGTAGGCCCATGGCTTCGGGCACCACCAAAATGTCGGAAAAGATGATCGCGGCATCTACCCCCAACTCGTCAATGGGCTGGATGGTAGCCTCGGCGGCGGCAGCTGGATGAAACAAAAACTCGCGAAAACCCGCGAATTGGGCGCGTAAAGCACGGTATTGTGGCAATACCCGGCCAGCTTGCCGCATGAGCCAAATGGGAGGGCGATCGGTGCTTTCACCATTGGCCACGCGTAGGAAGATGTCGTTTTGCAGTGTTGCGGCTGTTTCGGTCATGTTTGTTGCTGTGTCCCGCAATGATAGGGATTTTTTGGGGGTATTTGGTTAGAAGAGTGTTTTTTTTGGGAAATGTGGGGAAAATGTAAATTTTGCTTTATTGATAAACCATACTGTGAACAAAAAGCACCGTCAACGTCCAACTTTGTGCCCTTTGTGCCCTCCACTGTGTTCTTTGTGCTAAAAAAATGCCGCTTTCGTTTTTTTCAAAAAAACATTGTGTCACACAAAAACCAACTACCTCCGCACCTCCCGAAAACAATCCAACAACACCTCAAAATCATCCGGCGTATTGTACACATTCGGCGCTACCCGAATTGCATTTCCCCGGGTCGACACAAAAACCCGACGTTTTTTGAACTCCGCCTGTAAGCGTGGCATGTCCATACCCTCGGGTAGCCGCACCCCGATCAGGTGATGCGCAAGGTGTGTATTGGGGTCGATTTGGCAGCCCATTTCCCGCAAGTCCTCGATGGCATTGGCGGAAATACGCTTACAATACTCCTGCACATTCGCCACTCCCCATTCCAACAATTGTTCTATGGCAGCGGTCAACATGGGGGCAAGTACAAAGTTGCTTTGTTCCCCCATCATGTAGCGCCCAGCCTGGGGTTTGTATTCGTCGCGGTAATTGATCAGGCCGTTAAAATCTTCACTGTTCAGGCGGTTGATCCAGTTTTCTTCCAAAGGGATGCCGTTGTCAAAACGCGGGCCGTAATACGCCACCCCTAGTGTATAAGGCCCCATGAGCCACTTGTAGCCTCCGCATACCAGGGCATCCAAGCGCAATTCACTGATATCCAAGGGGAGCGCTCCCACCGATTGGGTTCCATCGATCACCAGCAGGGCACCAACCTCTTCGGTACGAACCCGGATGTGTTTCAAATCGTACAAGGTGCCATCCGCCCAGTGCACATTCCCCAGGGCGACCATCGCAGTATTGGCGTCAATGGCCTGTAGGATGGCCTCGGTCCATAAGGTACTGCGGGGGCTTCCCGTGGGCGCTTTGACCACTTTCATTTCAGCGCCACTTTCCGATACTACCCGACTCCAGGCGTAATAATTGCTGGGAAATTGTGCTTCGGCGACGATGACGTTTTGGCCGGGTTTCAGGTTCAGGTTGCGGGCCACCGTTCCCAAACCATAAGATACGGAGGGAATCACGGCGATGCGGTCTTTTTCTGGGGTATTGATCAGGCGGGCGAAGGCAGATTTGAGTGCTTCGCCGGGTTTGAAAAAATCATCGGGTTGGATCAGCCAGGGCTGGCTTTTTCGAGTCACCATTTCTTGGCCGATGCGCTCCACTTGTTTGAGTTGGGGCGACATGTAGGCGCAGTTGAGGTAAGTGATTTCATCGGAAATACTGAAGAGGGATTTTTGGCAACTCAGCATGGTTTAAAAATTATCAGGCTCTATTTTAGATACTCCGCCCTAAGGTGTTCTTAGGTGTCTTAGGTGGTTCAAATATAAACTGTCTAAGTTTTTTTATGAACCACCTAAGGCACCTAAGAACACCTTAGGGCGCAACACTCAATGGTGCTGGGCGAAATCGCGCATCAAATCTACCAATACCTGCACACTTTCCAAGTGCAAAGCATTGTACATCGAGGCCCGAAAGCCACCCACTGTGGGGAACCCTTTGATTCCCACCACGTCGTGTTGGGCAGTAAAGTTCAAAAAAACTTCTTCTAATTCTGGTTTGGTGATGCGGAAACAAGCATTCATCAGCGAACGATCGGCGGTTTGTACACTCCCCTCGAACAATGGGTTAGCGTCAATTTCCCCATACAAAAGCGCGGCCTTTTCAGCATTGCGTTGCGCCATTGCCGCCAGGCCTCCCTGGGCCAATGTCCAACGGAGCGCCAAACAAGCCACGTAAATCGGGAAAGTTGGTGCAGTATGGTACAAAGATTGCGTTTCGATGTGGGTTTGATAATCAAATATTGTTGGAATCGCCCGCTTTTTGCGTTCATATAACCAGTCTTTGTTGATTACCACACAAGTAGTCCCAGCTATGCCAAAGTTCTTTTGGGCACTGGCAAAAATCAATCCAAACTTTTCAAGGGGCAAAGGGCGGGTCAAAAAATCGGAGGTCATGTCCGCTACGATGGGCACGGCCACATCTGGATACTCTTGCCATTGGTTGCCGTCGATGGTCTCGTTGGAAATCAAATGCAGGTATTGGGCATCGGCGGGTAAGGTCCAATTTTTGGGAATGTGATCAAAACGGCTCTGCTCAGAGCTGGCTAAAACGGCCACCCGGCCAATTTCTCCAGCAGCTTTAATGGCTTTGGTAGCCCAATAACCCGTATTGATCAGGGCAACGGAGTGTTCTTCATCCAAGAGATTCATTGGTGCAATGGCCAATTGAGCGGATGCGCCGCCTTGCATCCAGATGACTTCGTATTGGTCGCCAAAGCCGTAGAGGGTTTTGACCAATGCGCTGGCTTCTTCCACCACGGCCATCACTTGTGGCGCCCGGTGGCTCATTTCAGCAAAGGACAAACCTGAGCCATGGTATTCGAGTAAGCCCTGGGCCGCCTCTTCCAGCACGGAAGGAGGGATGGTGGCTGGGCCTGGGTTGAAATTGTGCTTTTTCATTTATGGTTTCAACGATTCAACTTTTTTCCGCAAATACCCCAGCATTTCAGGCCGGGTACAAGAATGTTCCAACTCATCGTATGCAATCGGATCGCCGATGTGCACCCGAATTTGGCGCTTCATTTTATTGGTGGCTTCGTACAACAGCATCCCCAAACGCAAGGCCATACTGAATTGGCTGACCACTTGAAACATCCGGCTGTTTTGCCCTTCGATGTATAAGGGGACTACGGTAGCACGAGATTGTTGTACCAGTTTGAGGACGAAGTTTTTCCACTCCATGTCTTCGGCTGGGCCGAAATAGGTTTTGGAGGTGGAGACTGCACCAGCTGGAAAAATGGCCAATGCTTCGCCAGCTTTGAGGCGTTCGATGGCTTTTTCCCGGGAATTCAGATTGGTGCGCAGGGCCTCTTTGGTTTCTCTAAAGTCGATGGGCAATAAAAAAGGTTTAAGACGCTCGTCGCGGGTAAGGACTTCGTTGACTAAAAAAACGAATTCATCCCGCAATTCTGCCACCAGGGCAGCCAGCATCAGGCCATCAACAATGCCAAAAGGGTGATTGGAGATAAACACCAAAGGGCCAGTTTGGGGCATGCCCATTAGTTTTTCCCGGTCGTACAACATGTCGATTTGCAGCTGTTCCAAACCTAGTCCCCACAAGGATTTGGCGGGCACGTCCAGGTTGCGAATTCGGTTGTACAAACGTTCAATTGTAGCTCGGCCAGTAGAAAACTCTACGGCTTCAATTAACCTTTTTTTCCACCAGGGGTCGTTTTCATCCGCATAAGAAAAACTAGTCCAGCGCCCAGTTTCAAACACATTATTTTCCATACAATTAAGCTATATAGTGGGGCAAACAGTTCGTCATCCCGAATTTTGACGCACTAACCGCGGCAGCGGTTGAATCTTGCATAGCCGCGGTCGTCCGCGGGCTTAAGGGTTTTTGGAGGCTTAGCAACCGCGGTAGCGGTTGAATTTTGTCTCAATTTGTTCAACCGCTGCCGCGGTTGTGAAACATTCCTCTACCCATTTTACCGCGGACGACCGCGGCTATGCAAGATTGAATCACTCCGTGATTCTAATTACTTTCTTTAACTAAAATTTGGGATGGTTCATGTTTTTATGCCCCTATTCTTGCGATACTTGCAATCATTTTACGAGCCACATCGCGGTAATCAAAAGCTGATTGGATCAAATCCCGTGCAGCTGCACCCAATTGCGTCCCCAGTTCGGGTTTTTCCAGCAGTAAACTTACTTGCCTGACAAAATCTTCTGGCGTATTGGCCAGTAACACTTGGCGACCGTCCTGTGCTGGGATTCCTTCCAGTGCAATCGATGTTCCCAATACTACCCGTCCCAGAGCCATGGCTTCCAATACTTTTACCTTCAAGCCACTCCCCGAGCGCAAAGGGGCAAGGGAAACAGCATGGGCGGCAACAAAATCTGCAGCGTTGGGTACTTCTCCCAGGAACTGCACTCCAGGGATTTTTTCCTGCAAAAAACCTTGTGGGGCATTCCGTCCAGCAATGTCAAACACAAGGCTGGGAAAGCGACTTTGCAACAATGGCCATACTTTTTGCAAAAACCATTGCAGCCCTTCCTGATTGGGCATCCAATCTAATGAACCGATAAACCCAAGTTTAGTTGCCTCGTTTTTTTCCAAAGGTTTTGCAACATACGCTTCTATATCCAGACCAATGGGTGCCACCAAATGATAGCCCGTGTACCCCAGCGCTTTGAATACCTGCAAGTCGTAATCGGAAACGGGTGCCAATAAGTCATAGTTGTTCAATTGTTCGATCTCAAAGCGCCGCAGTTTTTGGGTGAGGTAATGCAGATACCGACGTTTGAGGGCAGACCGGGTATGGGCAGTGACGCGTTCCCAAATGGCAAACTCCACATTGTGGCTGCGCATGACTACCACGGCCTTGCTCTTAGCCCGTATCAATGGTATGTAAGGGGCCAAATATAGGGTTTCGAGCAGGATGGCGTCGTACTGATTTTTTTCCAATAACGCAGTGAGTGCCGCTGCAAATTCGGGGGTATCAAATCGGGAAACATGGTAGGGACTGCGGGAAAAAAGGTTGCTCAAGGCCCCGCCAATGCTGAGATGGTTGTCTACATCCACAGCCTGGACTTCCCGATAATGGGCAAATTCCTGTGGCCATTCCGATTGCGAATAATGGTGTTTACTGGTGTTCATCGTCAGCAAATCTACCGTACAGCCTTGCTCTACTAGGCCTCTACTGAGGTAATATACCGCGATGGCTTCCCCTTCTTTGAGTGGAAAGGGGAATTTTTTGCACAATTGGAGGATGTTCATAAGAGGGCTCTAGGTTCTATGTATTCCAACAAAATTTCATAAATTCAATCAACCACCAAACATGAGTCATCCCGAATTTTTGGTATGATAAACCGCGGATGCGGTTGAATTCATAATAGCCCCGGTCGTCCGGGGTCATTTTGGTAGCAAAAGGTCCCGCAACCGCGGATGCGGTTGAACTTTTTGCTCAATTGAGTTCAACCACTGCCGTGGTTGCCGCCAATTTGACCCAACTATTTACCCC
>JAIYAV010000239.1 GCA_027488855.1 Saprospiraceae bacterium | reverse complement strand
CTTGGAAAGTGCAAATAAAATGTGGGTGAGTTGACTATTTTGCATGGGTTTAAAAAAATGTTTTTTCAACAGAATTTTCGATGCATGCAAAGTTATAAAACATTGTCAATCAAAAAATAAAAAAGCTAAAATACCATGATACCGCAACGAGAAAAGGTGTTTTTTTTCAACAATTGCCGATTTTTGTCTTTGTTTCCAGCAGAAAGGTGCTGCATCTTTGTATTGCATTCAGCAGTAAAGCAATTAGAATTAGCACTCATGAAACTCCGACCTGCAAATAACATGATCTCATTGCACTCTTTTGTAGTTGCGATCATGTTATTGATAACAACTGCAGGCGGATTGAAAGCACAGGGATGGCAGTTCAACTTTGGCGGTTCTAAAGAGGACGAAGGTTGGGCGGTTCTACAAGCTGAAGACGAAGGATTTATCGTAGTTGGGTTCGGTGAATCTTTCGGAACAGACAATGACCAGAACATCTTCGTAGTACGTACCGATATTGATGGTACCATTTTATGGACCAAGTACTACGACGAAGGTTTTCAGGAACAAGCAAGAGCAATCATCCCTACGGCTGATGGAAATTACCTCATCGTTGGCAACATTGTTGGCAAACCAGGCGAGAGGGAAAACATATACCTTTTAAAAATAGATCGCAAAGGCGGTCTACTGTGGAGTAAGCAATTTGGTGGAGCAGGTAACGAGCGCGCAAGCGACGTTGTTCTCAATCCAGACGGAGGGTTCTCCGTGATTGGAACCAGCAAAGCAACCACAGAAGCAGATGAGAACATCTTATTGGTTCGGTTCAACGCCGATGGCACAGCGATCTGGTCAAAAACCTATGGTACGCCGCGCAAAGATGAAGGCAAAAGCCTGAGTCGCATCGGAGATGGTTACGCATTGTTGGGCAACAGCCGCAGCGAAACTGGATTCGACAATAACATCGTTCTTTATCGAGTTGACAACACGGGTAACATCATCTGGGAACGCCGGATCGCCAATAGTTTCCGCGAAGAAGGCCGCGCCATTATCACTACACAAGACAATGGATTAGCGGTTGCAGGAGTGATCAACGACAATGCTGACGCCCTCATCGTAAAATACGATGCGAATGGCAATCAGCGCTGGATGCGCTCCATCGGAGACGATAAAGTAGAAGAAGAGGCCAACGCCATTACCGAATTAAAGGATGGCAGTTTGGTTATCACTGGCCTGAAATTGGTAAGTGCTGCAAACGTAGACCTTCTGGTCGCAAAAGTTGATGCCAAAGGCAACATACTATGGGAAAAAGCCATCGGCGATGCAGAATTTACTGAAGAAGGCCGCGATATACAAGCCACCAAAGCAGGTGGATACATTATTACCGGTTACAACGGCCAGCTACTCAATACTTTTAACGACCTCATTCTGGTCAAAACGGATGCCTCGGGAAACACCATTACCAATCGCCTCAACGGCCGGGTTTTTGTGGACCGCGACAACCAATGCGATTATGACAACGGAGAGGCTCCCCTCTCAGGTTGGATCATCAAAGCAACCAAAGGTATTGAAGTAGTATACGGTACCAGCGACGAAAATGGCAATTACAGCATTCTGGTAGATACTGGAGTGTACAACTTAAAAGTACTGCCACCCAATCGCTACTGGGCAGCTTGTAATGCAGAAGGAGTAAACGTACGCCTTCGTGAGTTTTACGATTCTTTGCGGGTTGATTTTGGTGCAAAGGCAGCGGTAGAATGCCCTTACATGGAACTGGACATTACAACTCCATTCCTTGCTCAGTGCAGCGACGTAGATTATGTCGTCAACTATTGCAACACCGGAACGGCAAATGCCACAAACGCCTACGTTGATCTGGCTTTGGATAACAAGCTGACCTTCAAGTCATCTAGCATCTCGGCAGAACAACTCAGCAACGGTAAATTGCGTTTCCGCCTCGGCACCGTACCAGCCAATGACTGTGGCTCTTTTTCGATTCGCACTGCACTTGCTTGTAGTGGTATCGCAAACGGCCAAAGTGGACTGGTTTCAGCTAGGGTTTTCCCAGATACATTTTGCTTGGATCTTGATCCCCGCTGGGATCGCTCAAGCATCGTTTTACGCGGCGCATGTAAAATAGACACGGTGATTTTTGAAATCCAGAATATTGGCAAAGGCAATATGCTGGAACGGAAAAAAGGAATCGTGATTCAGGATGACGTGATCTTGCGCAATGTTACCCCAAGCTATCAATTGCAAAGTGGACAAACCATTGAGGTCCGTATTCCTAATCCTGCGGGATCAACCTTGCGCTTGTTCGCAGAACAATCGACAGGTCACCCAGGAAGAAGCTTGCCAACAGTGGCAGTGGAAGGATGCGCCGAAACGGGGACACCAATAAAAACGGGACAAGTAACCCAGTTTCCTGAAGACGATCAGGATGCTTTTGTCTCGGTTGACATACAAGAGATTTTAAGCGTTGTGCAGCCGGTGGCATTAAGAGGCCATCCCAAAGGCTATGGTAAACAAAGTACCATTGATGCAAAAACCGATTTGACATTTACAGTATTCTTCCAAAACTCCGGCAGTGATACCGTTCAACGTGTAGTAATCAGAGATACCCTGAGCCAGGCAATAGACCCCACCACAGTCATACCTGGTGCCAGTAGCCATCCTTACTTTTTAGAAGTATATGAAGGTGGTATCCTGAAGATTACATTCGATAGTATCAATCTGCTGCCCGCCAACGGCGGCACAACGCAAAAAACATACGGATACGTTGAATTCCGGGCATCCCAAAAACCGAACAACCCTAAGGGGACGGTGATCGACAATCGCGCTACTGTGTATTTCGATTACCGTTTACCCTCCGGAACCAACACCGTGCGCTGGATGGTCGATCGCTTCCCTGATTTTGTGAGCATTATCAGTTCGAGTCAGGAAGTGTTCGTCCCTGGTGTAAAAGTAGACATCTATCCCAATCCTTTTAGTGAGATGGTGACTTTGGAGGTCAAAGGCCGTCAATACAATAGACTACAGCTGAGCGTCTATGATCTAAGTGGAAAATTGATTCAGCAAAAGTTCTTTAACAGCAATATTTGTCATGTTTATCGTGATCAACTAGCCGCCGGTATTTATTCGTATCGGTTAACATCTGAAGGGCAACTAATCAACACAGGCAAGTTGGTCGTGCGGTAATCATAGTCCCATAAACTTTAAAAGGTTCCTCGCGAAAAAAATGCGGGGAACCTTCCATAATCAAGCTGTTTTAGGCAACAAAACTTGACATTAGCTCGTTCTAATAAAGATTTTTAGGTCGTCTTATTTTTTCATGAGATTATGATTTGTTATTAGCGTGAGGCCGTGCATCAGAGTACGGCTTTTTTTTTGCCCTGAACTCAACGAATAGCGTTGAATTGTCATAACAAAGTCACAATGGTACAAGTATAGGGACAATATTTCAAAGTAGGGGAAAAATTATATGGATTTTTAAAAAATACTATAAATAGGGTATGTCAAAAGGTGACCTTTCGGCCACCCTTTCCAATTGCTCTTTTCGCTAAAACTCTGCGTTCCCCGGCGTCCGTGGAAATGGGATCACATCCCGAATATTCGACATCCCGGTAATAAATTGCACCATCCGTTCGAATCCCAGACCGAATCCTGCGTGTGGCGCACCACCAAATTGGCGCAATTGCAGGTACCACCATAGTTCTTCTTCTGGAATACCTACTGCTTTCACCCGTTCAAGCAACACATCATGGCGATCTTCACGTTGTGAACCACCAATCACTTCCCCAATACCCGGGAACAATACGTCCATTGCGGCAACGGTTTTGTCGTCGTCGTTTAGGCGCATGTAAAAAGCCTTGATTTCCTTGGGGTAGTTGCGTACGATGACCGGTTTTTTGAATTCCTTTTCCACCAGGTAGCGCTCGTGCTCCGATTGTAAGTCAATCCCCCACTCTACCGGAAATTCAAATTTTTTCTCTTTGTACGGTTTGGATTTCATCAAAATCTCCACCGCCTCGGTATAGGTAATGCGTTCAAATGCATTGTCGACCACAAAACGCAATTGCTCAATCAAACCCATGGCCCGGCGCTTGTCTTTAGGCAAAGCATTTTGCTCTTCGGCCAAACGTTTGTCTAAGAGTTCGAGATCAGCCAGATGATTTTCGAGGCAATAATTAATCAAGTACTTGGTGAATTCCTCCGCCAAGTCCATATTGTCGTAAATGTCGTTAAAGGCCACTTCTGGTTCAATCATCCAGAATTCCGCCAGGTGACGGGGAGTATTGGAGTTTTCAGCCCGGAAAGTAGGCCCAAAAGTGTAAATTTTCCCCAATGCCAAAGCCGCAATTTCACCTTGCAACTGGCCAGAAACGGTAAGATTGGTCGCTTTTCCGAAAAAATCCTGGCCGAAATCTACGCCGCCCTCTTCCGTACGGGGTGGATTGTTGACGTCCAGGGTGGTGACGTGAAACATCTCGCCAGCCCCTTCAGCATCACTCCCCGTAATGATGGGGGTATGCATGTAAAAGAAGCCCCGGTCGTTGTAAAACTTATTGACCGCAAAAGCTACGGCATGGCGCAAACGAAATACTGAACTGAAAGTGCTCGTCCGCATGCGGAAGTGCGCATTGGTGCGCAAAAACTCCATGGTTTGAGCCTTGGGCTGCATCATGTAGCCATCTTCAGGGTTACATTCACCCAATATTTCTACATTTTCCGCCAATACTTCTACCGCCTGACCAGCTCCTTGGGAAGCCACCAATTGGCCAGTTATACTCAAACAGGCGTGGAATTTGATTTTTTTGAGGATGGATTCCTCCATTTTTTCCGCATCCAACACAATTTGCAAAGTATGCGGGGTGCTGCCATCATTGAGGGCAATGAAGCGGTTGCCACGAAAAGCCCGCACCCAACCCATTACAGTAACTGATTCATTGAGTACAGGTTGAGCCAATACTTTAGCAATTTCGGTCCTTCTCATTTGTCTATTTTTAAACGGGGGCGAAAATAGGGAGAAAAATTGAAGAGTTTATAAAAACCGTTGCCGTAATTCGGGAGTTGGAATCATACAGCTTTCTTTTTGTCCGAACCAGCGGTACCGATTGCGGGCTACCCAGTTGTAAAGACGGTTGCGCAAGAAACGTGGAATCAGTTTAAATACCAGGAATAAACTCCAGACGCCACCCAATTGTCGGCAAATCTCCAGCGGAACATCTGAATGGGTAAAAATTTTCCCGTTGTCGTAAAGAATCACCGTACTGATTGCATTGCCCGGCAATTGAGCCTTAGCCATTACCTCTTGCCCAAATTCAGACTGCAGCGCCGCGAACTGGAATTTACCTGTTGGGTCAATCTTGATGAGGGTTTGTACAAACCCGTTGCAAAGATTACATACCCCGTCGAAGAGAACTACTGGTTTCATGTTAGTTGAGGAGTTGAGAAGTTGAGGAGTTGAGCATCGGAAGTCTCTAAACTTCTCAACTCCTCAACCTCTAAACTAAACAAACAAAGCTTGATACAGTTCCTCTACCTTGCTAATTGGGCGCAATTTTATGCCGAAACGTTTCTGATCCAGGCCCTTCAAATTGTATTTGGAAAAATAAATTTCATTAAATCCTAAGCGCTCGGCCTCCTGAATGCGCTGCTCGATGCGGTTGACGGCGCGGATTTCACCAGATAGCCCCACTTCGGCAGCAAAACAAATGTTGCTGGGTACCGCCACATCTTCCAGAGAAGAAATCAGCGCACTCACTATGGCGAGGTCAATCGCTGGGTCATCTACCCGAATTCCACCAGCAATGTTGAGGAATACGTCATTCATCCCAAAGGGCATACCCCCTCTTTTTTCCAATACGGCCAGGAGCATACTCAAACGCCGCAGGTCAAAACCCGTAGCCGAGCGTTGGGGAGTACCATACACCGCTTTGCTCACCAGTGCCTGGGTTTCAATCAACATGGGGCGCATCCCTTCCATCGTTGCAGCCACTGCACTGCCACTTAAATCCTCTTCTTTTTGGGAAAGCAACAACTCTGAAGGGTTCGATACTTCGCGCAGGCCATTGGCTTGCATTTCATAAATGCCCATCTCGTCGGTAGAACCAAAGCGGTTTTTGATGGTCCGGAGAATGCGGTAAGTGTAGTGCTGGTCGCCTTCAAATTGCAGTACCGCATCCACAATGTGTTCAAGAAGTTTAGGCCCGGCAATGGATCCGTCTTTGGTAATGTGTCCAATGATGACTACGGGAACGTGACTGGTTTTGGCAAAACGTTGCAAATCTCCCGCACATTCGCGCACTTGCGAGATGCTCCCTGGGGTAGATTCTATGTACGGCGATTGTAAGGTTTGAATGGAATCAATGATGACCAAGTCGGGTTCCAATTCGCTGGCAAAAGCGATGATTTTGCTCACATTGGTTTCGGTCAGGATGTAGCAATGATCCTGCGAGTGTGGAAGTCGATCGGCACGCATCTTGATTTGTTCTTCACTTTCTTCCCCAGAAACGTACAAGACCTTGTTTTTTAACTGCAAAGTCACCTGCAACAAGAGGGTGGACTTGCCAATACCGGGTTGGCCACCGATCAAGATCAAAGACCCAGGCACAATCCCGCCGCCCAAAACTCGATTCCACTCATTGTCGGGCGTCACTAGGCGCATTACGTTGCTGGCACTGATTTCAGGCAGAGCAATGGGCTTAGGGCCATCCAAGGGGCCTGCTTTGGGCTTCCAGGCATTCTTTGCGGTTTCCTGCGGGGTTTCTTTAAAGATGATTTCTTCCTGGTAGGTATTCCATTCGCCGCAAGCGGGACATTTACCGACCCACTTGGGGGCAGTGGCTCCACATTCTGAACAGGCGAATATTTTTTTTACTTTAGCCACGTTGTTGGTTTGTGATCAAAATTAAAACATTAACTTGAGAAAAGAGCAAAAAAGTGGCTCGAAAAAAAATGCTTCGGACTCCATATATTTTTCTAAAGGTTTTAACGTTCTGTAAAACACAAGTAGTAAACATTTTTTACTTTGCTTTTTTTTAAGTTAAAATGTTGTTAAAAGCTGAAAAATAAGCGAATAGCTGCGTTTTTTTGCAATATTGGATGTAGATTTCTTTTCTCTTGAAAAAGAGTATTCATATGTAGATTGTTTTCATTTGGTTTTTTGGGGTTATTCAGGGCGTCTATGCAGACGCCCTGCTTTGTATAGTGTATATTTTAATGACTCATGATGAAAAAACGTCGACTACTTTGGTTCCTGGTTCCAGTGAGTTTGATCGGTCTCATTTATTATTCCGGACTGCCAAAGCAACAAACTTTTTTGTACCAAAAACCGGTTCAACTGTCCAGCCTGGATCAACAAATCAATCAAAGCTATCGGATTGAAACCATTACACTTCCTGATGACTATGAAGGAAAGGTAGTTGCAACCCTATTGGCGAAACCCGCTCCCAGCCCCAGCGATAGTGCAGTCATTTACCTCCATGGTTGGGCCGATTATTTTTTCCACGATCATGTGGCAGAATGGTTCAACGAGCAAGGTTATGATTTTTACGCCCTGGAATTGCGCAAATATGGCCGCTCTCTACTTCCGCACCAAAAACCCAATTATTGCCGGGATTTGCAAGAATATTTCCCCGAACTGGACAGTGCTATTCAACGCGTCACCCAACGAGATGGCCACCAGCATTTGTTGCTTTTTGGACATTCTACGGGCGGGCTTACTGGTGCACTGTACGCATCCCAGGGAAATCAGCGCAAAGCCATTGATGGACTGGTCCTGAATAGCCCTTTTTTAGGCTTTAAGGCTGACGGTCTGAGCATGAACGTACTGCGTTTTTATGGCTTTCTAGGGCGTTTTAATTACAATGCCGTTTTGCCCCGCGAAGGTAGTCCCCTTTACACCCAAACCATCCATACGAGCGAAAAGGGGGAATGGGATTTCAATTTTGCCTGGCGGCCACGTACTGGTTTTCCCTTTTACCAATCCTGGGCCAATGCCATTATCAATGGCCACCGCAAAGTTGATCAGGGCTTGAACATCGAATGTCCTGTGCTCATGCTTACTTCCCAGCAAAGTTATTCGGGTGGCGAGCTTGGTCCCGAAGCGATGCGCTCAGATGTAGTACTCGATGCCCCCACTATCCGAACCAAGGCCACGAAACTAGGCAAAAATGTAAGCAGCAAACCCATTCCCGGTGGGCTTCACGATATCTTTCTATCGCCTTTGCCTGTTCGGGAAAAAGCCTTCTCGGCTATTGAACAATGGATGAAAAAGCAATAGGAATGACGAATGATTCGAATGACGAATGACGAATAAAGGGCTGCCCGGAAATTTCGTCATTCGTCATTCGAATCATTCGTCACTCGTCCTATTTCTTGTCTTGCTTCGCAAACACCTTCTTCAACAAGTCGCTGCTCCGGGAATCTACATTTTCACGAATTTCCAATTCCTTTTTGGCCACCAGTTGGAACATGCCTAAGAGTGCCTTGTCAGTCACGTATTTGTCCAGTTCCGGGTTCATCTTTTTCACCAATGGAATTTTGTTGTAGGCAGTCACTGCGCTAGCCCAATATTCGCGGGCTTTAAATTTGTCCAGTGACGTTTGAATCACGGGCAAAAAGGCCGCTGTCAGAGGGGTAGTCGTGGTGGTTTGCAGGTACTGGGTAGCTGCATTTTTTTCACCCATCAGGATGTTCATCGCATCCTTAAAGGTCATTTGTTTGATGGCATTGACGAAGATGGGTTTGGCTTGTGAGGCCGCATCTTCTGCTGCCCGGTTCATTTTTTCCAATAAATCCTCCTCAAACTTGGCAAAGCCAGGAATGATTTTCAACTTGGCCGCCATGGTTTTGGCTTCTTCGGGCATCAAAATTTTGTAAGGGCTGGTATAATAGCCGTCTTTGGCAGAAAGGAAACTTACCGCCTGATCAATGCCAACGTTTAAAGCCTCTTTAAGACCAGAGCCAGCCTCGTCTGCACTCAGGTCACCACCTTTGCCGAGTACGGCGTTTTTGGCTTTGTTGACCAAACCGCCCAATTGGGCTTCTACTGAATTGTGTAAGATACCCCAGGTTAGAAGGGGCAGCAGTACTAGGTAACGTCCGCGCATGGTAATTTTTTTTGTTACAAGAACGCTATTTTGACGGTAGCCGTACTCCAAAGTAGCAAACCAAAAGTGGGTTTAACGTTTCTTTAATCTCTATTTTGTCAAAAATTGGCGCAAAAACTCGCTTTTTTAACGATTGTTCAATAAATTGAGCCCATAAATTCAACGCATGCCCACAATTAAAACCAGTAAGGAGGAAATTCTGCAAAAGTCCTTGCTTTTGATTTGGCAGAAAGGCTACCATGATACCAGTATTGGGGATCTAGCCATCACTTTGGGCATTGCCAAATCCCATTTTTACTACTATTTCAAAGGCAAGGAAGACCTCATGATGGAAATCCTAAGCTATATGTTGGAGAAATTCACCCAAATACTCCAACGCATTGTCGAAAACCCAGAGCTGGATACATCCGGTAAACTGCAAAAATTGGCCAGCAAGATGGCCCGCTTTTATGACTTTAATGGCTATTCCAATGGATGCTTGATG
Source organism: Saprospiraceae bacterium (assembly GCA_027488855.1). Classification (GTDB taxonomy): domain Bacteria; phylum Bacteroidota; class Bacteroidia; order Chitinophagales; family Saprospiraceae; genus Haliscomenobacter. The sequence goes on along the minus strand of JAIYAV010000239.1, from coordinate 26,294 downwards.
GCCAATACTGCGCTGGAATCCGTAGGTAAAGACTATGCTTTTTTACCCATCGTGCGCCAATTTTTCAGCACTTTTATCGAGTACCTGACCCAGATTTATGGCGAAAAATATCCAGCCGGTGAAGCTGCTAGAATGGCGGTGCAGGCCTTACAAGAGTTTGAAGGTGCCTTGCTACTCACCCGTTTATTTGCCGATGAAAACTATTTGAAGCAAGCTTTGGAGCGCATCGCCAGTCGTTGATTTTTTTTGCCTCATATTTTTAACGAACGATCAATAAAATAAAAAACATCCATAACCATGTCCGCAAACATCCCGACCCGAAGCCCTTTGGCGCAAACTGAAAAACTCACCATCACCTGTGCTGATGGGGTTCCCCTTTCTGCAATGCTTTGCGCCCCCGCTCAAGCTCGTGCAGCCATTATGCTCAGTGGAGGCACTGGATTTAAAAAAGAGTTTTACCTGCCGCTGGCTAACTACCTGGCTGAGCATGGCCTGGCCACCATTGTATATGATTATCGGGGAACTTGTGAGTCAAAACCAGCAGACATGCGCCAGTGTGACTATGCTTTTTTGGATTATGGGCAAAAAGACATGCCTGCCGTATTGGATTTTTTGGATACCCGTTACCCTGACTTACCTAAACTGATATTGGGGCACAGTGTCGGGGGCCAACAAGTGGGGTTTATGCCCAATGTACACAAGGTACAAGGTTTGGTGGCCGTAGCCACTTCGGTGGGGTACTTGCCTTATATGCCCTGGGGCTATCGGCTCAAGAGTTATTATTTTTTTTATTTGTTTGCACCCCTGAGTATTTTGTTGAAGGGCTATGTCGCTGCCAAGAGGTTCAAAATCATGGAGGATTTGCCACGCAAAGTGGTGACGCAATGGCGGGCCTGGTGCAGCAAGGTCAACTATTTTTTTGACCCGAAATTTTATGGAAAAAGTGTTCCAATCGGCGCATTTGATCAAATGCCTTTTCCCATCCACGTTTTTTGGACCACGGACGACCCCATCAGCAATGCCCGTTCAGTACCAGCTTTTTGGAGTCATGTAAAAAGTGAGGATGGTTTGAGCTTTCAGGTATTGCGGCCTCAAGATTGGAATACGCCCAAAATTGACCATTACGGAGTGTTTCGGACCCAGTTCAAGGATTCCTTGTGGAGGGAAGTATTGGGTGCTTTGCAGCGCATGCTGTAAAAGATATGCTGAAAACCTGCCGTGAGTAGCAGGCTATATGGCTGGCGCATCAATTTGCGCCAGCCTTTTATTCCTCAACTTATTGGTCTCTGAATTTCAATTTACTGATGTTTTTTCCTACCCGGATACCTTGTAAAAGCCCCTGTTCGTTGCCGAAACGGTAGTGAATCCCGCCGTACAAACGGCTGACGGCGGCCTCGTTGGCAAATTCAAAAAATGTGCCGAACGTACGTGGACCACCGTTGATGTCGGTGCGAGCTGTGTGTGCCCGATCGGTAAAGGCATAATTGTAACCGAATAAATCGGATAAAATTTGCGCCGTTGCCCCCGATTGGGTGGAATGCCCCGAGGTGTACTCAGGGAAAGGAGGCGTGTTCAGATGCGCATTCCAAGAGGCATCAATTTGAGCTTTGACGTAAGTGATGGGCCGCATCAGGTTATAGATGTACTTAGCATTCCAGCACGACACAAAAGCATCGTGTACCCCCATCCCAACGCGGGCAAAAGCCTCAGCAGCAACTGCCAGGCTGGCTTCTTCCTTGTCCAATACCTGCCTGGTTATGGCAATGGAGTGCCCTGGTGGAGTAAAGGTTTTTCCAGGATCATCACTCCAATATTCAGCAATGGTTTTTTGTTCCACCGTCAGATTTTTACCGGTTGTGTATACTTCCAACGCTTGCTGATAAAAAGGCGAAGTTTTGTCGGTGGAGTAGGTAGGTGGTGCAGGCAACATCGAAATATCAGCATTGTTTGGGAAAAAAGTCCGCACTTTACCCCAAAAAGGCTGGAGTGGTATTTTTTGGAAAGCTGGTGCGGTAGGCACCCACAAACTTGCTCCAGTAGGTACGGTGTAACTGGCCGGAAAGTTGGTTTGGTAACAAAATTGCTGGCCATCACTATTCGCATAGTTGGCGATGGCATCCGCCATTGCTTTGCCATACTCGGTGGATCGTTTGTGAATGTCGTCGTGAATTTTATTCCGATAGCGTTCATTGTACTTTTGCTCCAAACTGCCGATCAAAAACTTGTTCTGCTCCGAAGTGGGCGCATAGCAGGCCTTTATTATTTGGGCCAAAGCTGCATTGCCCACCAATGGCCAGTGGTACTCCAGGTTGGGATCAATTTGAGGTAAATTAGAAGCTTCCAAGCCCGAAACCTGCCCGGCCATACTCAGCCCCTTAGGAATTCCGGGGCGAACCGACTCAAATAAAGCCAAGCTAACGTATCCAAACATCCGGGCGGCAACTGGTGGGGTATAGCCTGCGGTTTCTTTGGTGAGTTGCAGGGTAAGATCCATCCAGTCTTGGACGAGCTCCGAGTCGTACTCATCCGCAGTAGGGAGAAAGGTAACTTCTTGGTCATCAGTATCGCAAGCCGTGACCAAGCCTAGCATAAACAGCGCCAAGCACAAGCGTATTAAGTGCTTCATGGGAGTAAAAATTTTAATGAATGAGGAAATGGTAGATAAGAATGGTAGGTAACGCGCTCTTAAAATGGCTCAATTGGAAAGTCGTAACAAATGTATTAAAATCATTTCAATTGTAATAGAAAAATAGTAATACTTTTAAAAATCAAAAACGCCGATTGTAGAAGATTGTTTTCGAAATTATTGATTACTCATTAAAAATACATCTAATTTAAATTAAATTCATGACAAGAAATCTGGCTAGCATAAAATGAAAAAAACCCGACTCATTGATGGAAGCCGGCTTTTTTCATTTTATGATCAACTAGATGAAAAATCAACGTTTTTGCTCCCACTCCCAGGCCGTACGCATGATGTTACTAATTCCGCGTTGGGCCTGCCAGCCGAGGCGCTCAGTAGCCCGGTTGTTGTTGGCATAAATCGCGACCACATCGCCAGCCCGGCGAGGGCCAATGATGTAATTGAGTTTTTGGCCGGACACGGCTTCAAAGGCTTTGATGGCCTCCAGCACCGTTACGCCTTCACCAATGCCCAGGTTAAAGGTTTCGCAATTGCTCTCCTGCTGATTGGCCAGGAGGTATTGAATGGCTTTGGTATGGGCGTTGGCCAGGTCCATCACGTGGATGTAGTCGCGTACACAACTGCCATCACGGGTTGGGTAGTCATCCCCGAAAACGGTCATGCTGGCGCGTTTGCCCGCTGCTGTTTCGGTGATTACGGGCACGAGGTTGGTGGCTGCCGTAGCCGCTTCACCGATCAGGGTCGTTTCGTGGGCCCCTGCCGGGTTGAAATAGCGCAGGATGACCGCGTTGGTATTTTTTTCCTGAAAACAGAAGTCGTGTAAGATGTGCTCGCCCATCTGTTTGGTGCGAGCATAGGGTGACTCGGCGTTTTGGAAGGGGGTGCTTTCGGTCACGGGCAGTTCAGTAGCATTGCCGTAAACGGAGCAGGAGGAAGAGAAAATGATGTTTTTCACCCCAAACTCCAACATGCACTCCAGGACATTGAGCAAACTGTCGAGGTTGTTGTGAAAATAGCGCAGCGGTTTTTCCACACTTTCGCCTACGTATTTAAGCGCGGCAAAATGGATGATGCCGGAGATGTCGGGATGGGCTTGGAATACGGCCTTGGTTGCTGTTTTATCGCAGAGGTCGACGGGATAATTTTGCACCGTTTTCCCCGTGATGGCTTTGACCCCAGCGAGGATACTTTCCGATGCATTGATCAGGTTATCAATGGAAACTACTTCAAAACCATTGTCGATCAAATCAACCAGGGTATGGCTGCCGATGTAGCCGCAGCCACCCGTAACGAGAATCTTGCTCATTTGTATTAGTTTTGCGGCTCAAAAATACCCATTCAATGCAGAACAAACAACTCATTGCTGAAATAACCCAAATTGCTCGTCAGGCTGGGGCGGCTATTCTGGACATTTACGCCAACGAAGCCGATTTTCAGGTTGAACACAAGGCTGATACTTCTCCCCTAACCATCGCCGACCGTACGGCCAACGCCATCATCTGTAGCGCTCTGGAAGCACTACCTGTACAATACCCGATCATTTCGGAAGAAAATAAATTGCAGCCTTACAGCGAGCGCCAACATTTCAGCAAAGCATGGTTGGTTGATCCACTGGATGGCACCAAGGAATTTGTCAAACGCAATGGGGATTTTACGGTCAACATCGCCCTGATCAACAATGGCGTCATTGAATTGGGCGTAGTGTACGTTCCGGTTTATGATGAAATGTACTATGCACTGAAAGGCGAAGGAGCGTTTTTTGAAAAAGATGGGAAAGTTGAGCAATTGCAAGCATTGTCTTTTGGACTAAAAGATGCCGGGCTGAAAGTAGTTTGTTCGCGTTCACACATGAATCCGGAGACCGAAGCATTCATCAATGCACTGGATCAACCCGAGTTGGTTTCACGAGGCAGCTCGCTCAAGTTTTTGATGATTGCCCAGGGGCAGGCGCACGTTTACCCACGCATGGGGCCAACGATGGAATGGGATACCGGCGCTGCGCAAATTGTGCTGGAAGAGGCTGGGGGAATGGTTATTGATCAGAATACCCAAGAGCCTTTGCGGTACAACAAGGAAAATCTGTTGAATCCACATTTTGTAGCCTATGGCAAGGTTAGCAAATCATCACAATAAGCCATTTGCAATTTAGCCTACTGTTTTTAACAACTCTAGGGCTTCGTCTTCCTTCTCGGTCATTTTTGCTTTATCAGCAGGATCCTTATCCTCGTATCCACAGAGGTGAAGCGCCCCATGGATAATCACCCGGTGCAGCTCCTGCTCAAAAGTAACCCCAAATTGGTGGGCATTGTCGTGAATGCGGTCGATGCTGATGAACACGTCTCCCTCTACAACGGGTGGATCGTGGTACGGAAAAGTGATGATATCGGTGAGGGTGTCGTGCTGAAGGTACTCTTGATTGAGTTTCAGTAGATAAGGGTCATCACAAAAAATATAGTTGATAAAATTGAGCTCCGCCTTTTCGTGCGCTATAACCTTTTCTATCCATCGGCGCAACAAGGCGGGATTGGCAGGTTCGAAATCAATTTCTTCTGCAAAAAAAGAAATTGGGTCACTTTGGCCTTCTTCTTCTAAATCATCGTAAAGTTCAAAATCATCCATAAAAGTTTGGTGAAAAATTAGCGATTGTTGCCACAATTGAGGCGAAACTGCATTTCTACAGTGCGGCCATTGTCGCAATAACGGATGCCATCCGAAAATTGCTGCATCATGAATACTCCACGGCCACCACATTTGCAGCGGTTTTCCGGTTGAGTAGGATCTGGTAAGCTACGGTAATCAAAACCACGACCTTCGTCTGAAACCCGCACTGCAATACAATCTGCCGACTTGTGCATTTGGATTTGCACATGTTTGGAGGCATCTTGCTTGTTGCCGTGAATAATCGCGTTATTCACTGCTTCAGTAAGGCTGATCAGGATGTTTCCGTAAAGGTCTGGGTTGATTTTGTACTTGTTTACCATCTTGTCCAAGAAGGACTCAATACTAGCGACGCTGCGCGGATCGGAAGGTAATTTCAGCATAACTTCGATTAAGGCTTGTGTTTTGAAAAAAGTAACCCTGGGGTAAACTGATTTGAAACACGCTCTAGAGTGACCAAAAGCGAACGAAAATTAGGGGAATATTACGTAAGATGCAACTGACATTTACTAAAGCACAGACACAGAAAACTCATTGCCAAGGAGCAAAACTTTTTGTGTGTTGATTTTTATACGAAATCACTTGCAATCAACCTTTTATACGCATGGATTTGTTAAACGTCACGCATCTGACAATTAAACAACAAAAAAATAATTGTCCCGTGCACAGTTTTTTTTCTAAACCTTTGGCCATGCTAGTGAAATTATCAGGTTTGCTTACATACAATCGAAACCTCGCTCCAGGTCTTTGATCAGATAATCAGCATCTTCTAAACCCACATATAAGCGCAAAACCCGATGTGCAGGATTGTCCGGGTTGAATTCTTCATCCAACAAACTGGCACAACCTGGCAGGATCAAACTTTCATGCCCACCCCAACTAACCGCCATCATGATGTGGTGCAAACCTTCACAAAAACGCACAATCTCCTGCCGCGTATCGGCGTAGAGGTAAAAGCTCAAAAGGCCACAGGCTCCGCTCATTTGTTCGCGCGCCAGTTCGTATTGTGGGAAGGTCACATCGAAGGGGAACAATACTTTTTCAACCTGGGGATGCTGTTTAAGGAAGTCTACAATTTTAGGTGTAGTGGCCGAAACCCGCTCCAGCCGCGCAGAAAGCGTGCGCAAACCCCGGATCAGCAACCAAGCATTAAAAGGCTGGATGCCGCTCCCTATGTTGAGGTATTCACTGTCGAAGATTTTTTTGATCATGGCGCTGCTCCCACTGAGCACGCCAGCTACGGTGTCGCTATGCCCGCCAATGTACTTGGTTGCACTTTGTAGGGCCAAATCGATCCCCATTTCGATCGGCCTTTGGTACAGGGGCGTACAGTAGCTGTTGTCACAAATGGTGATGATGCCATGATCGCGGGCCAAATCGGCTACTGCCCGCAAGTCTTGCAGGGCGTAAGTCCAGCTATTCGGGCTTTCCAAGTAAATGATGCGGGTGTTGGGGCGGATCGCGTCTGCAAAATTTTCTAGCAAGGTGCCATCGACATAAGTGGTATCGACATTGAAGCGGGGCAAGATGTTGTCAAACATGCGCTGTGCCCAGGTATAGGGCTTTTGTACACTTATGATGTGCTCATCCGCCTGGATGTTGGCGAGTACTGCCGCGAAAATGGCCGCCGCGCCACTATTAAACACCAGGGCGTCTTCCGCCCGATCCAGCGCCGCCAGTTTTTCCCGCAAAATATCCACCGTAGGGTTGATGCCCCGACTGTACAAATAACCGCTAGATTCGTCGGCAAACAAATCCCGCAACTCATCCACCTTCCGCACCTGGAAATTACTGGTTTGGATGATGGGAGGTGCGATGGCGTTGAAGTAATCTTCGCGGTTTTCGCCTAGTTCGTTGAGTATGAAAGATAATTCCATGAGAAGGGTTATTGGGGCAATCCCTTGCGGTTGCCCTTGATAAAATTAATTCTTCCAGGGGCTTAGGCTAACGAATTGATGGCTTCGACGATGTCACTGCATTCTTCGTGGTCGATGAATTGGAGAATGTCTTGGTAAAAAATATCAACAAGCTGATCCGGGTTGCGCTCAATCCGCAACTTGAAAATATCGCCATAGTGACGCCCTGATCGCAACTCATTGGCCAAACATTTTTCATGCAATTTCTTGATGTGAAAACCTGCCCGATAAAGGTAGTTATACAAGTACCATTTGCCTTTGGCGATGAGTTTAAGGTCATCGATAGTGATCTCTTTATCCAGTGCAAAAAGATCCAGATCTGCTTGTCGCTCTGGCAACACATTTTGCTCAAAGTGCTCCCGAAATTGCCTTGAAACTTTGCTTCCAGTATCATCATCGCCATAAGCGACTGAAGCTTTATAGGTATCCAGTCCTAAACATTCTTGTTTCAATGCATCCAAGGAAATATAATACAAGGTGGAAAAGGATTCAGGAACATTCGCTAAAACAAAGGCAATGATTTCTTGATCAACATCTTCTAAAGTGGCATAAGTGCTTTTTTCAATAAGCCGGGAAAGGTTTAAAGAGGTAGCAAAATATGTCTCGATAGAGTAGTGTCTGAGGATATACAGGTTGAGCAGTTCAGCTAAGCTAGCACCACCTTTGAATGGTCTACTATCCCGATCAATGATTCCTAGTACAAAGCGCTGATTAATTGGGTCATTGATCAATTTCTGCTGCAATTGTTCCATGCACTGAATAACATTTTCGCATCCAGCATGGAAGTCTTCGAATTCCGCAACAGCGTGAACTTTTGCTTCTTTGTTTATCTCATTGACTAGTCTTGAATAAATCTGACGATCATCCTTGCCCTCAACAATGATAAAGGGTTCTTTAACTATTCTTGCTTCAACAAGCCTGTCTATCAATCGAACTTTGAATTCCATATCCTAAACCAATTCTTTTAAATATTCGGTATGACCATCAGCTATTGAAGGGCTATGGGTGGCAACGATGATTTGAGCTTGAGGGGAGAATTCAGAGAGCAAGTCCAATAATTTTCTTTGCCATTTAATGGACATGGAAATTTCTGGTTCGTCAATTAGAAAGATGTTTCGATCACGTCCCAGGATTAGAAAGAGTGTCAGGAAGCTTAGTAAGTGCCGCTCTCCACTGGAAAGATCTTTGAGTTCGTGACGTTGGCCGTCATTTAGTTCAATGTAAGTTTCTACAGAATTAACTATCAACCTTTTATCGAAAATAACAAAATCGTTAAAAATTTCAACAATTCGATTGATAGCTTTCAAATCGAGATTTTCTCTTTCATCTTGTTCTGCTTTAATCAAAAGATTGCCAAGCAAAGCCTTAAATATGGAGCTCTCTTGACTAAGATCAGGAGCCTCTTTATTCAATACATCTTTGAGCCTTTTTTTTGTATTAGACTCATCAAGGTTTTCAACAAATGAAAGAAAAAATCTTTTTTGTTTATTAAATCTTGATTGGAAATCATTAGATAAACTGGCTCCACCATTGAAATTAATGGCATTATCTATGGTTGCAAAAAAAGCATTGCTCATTCCCGTAAGTACAGCTGTGTGGCCCTTATCATATGCGGTTTTAAGTGCCTTTTCAATAGTTGCAACAGATAAATCATCTAAAGTGAGATGCTGATTTTTTCTTATTAACTCGTCATTACTGTGATCGACCTTCGTCGTAAGTAGGATTAGATTATCTATCGTCTTTAAACCTTCTTCTAATACATGTTTTTTAAGTTGGATTAAATCTTGATTGATCAAATCCATTATTTGCAGTCTCAGATCATGCCCGCCTCTATTAAGCCCAAATAATATTGAGGTTACCGATTCAGTAATTTCTTTATATCCTTGATAAGGTAGTATTGTTGTTTGTCCATTCAAATCAATTTCTGCTTTTGTCTTTATCTCCTTCCCTGAAATCTCTAGCGTCTGAATTAAAACATTGCCTAGTTTATCTTGAAATTTCAGCGTACAAGAAGAAATTTTCTCTTTTCTCAATTGAGAGCTATCAATGCTAAGTACTGCTTGTAAAACTTTCAACAAAGTTGTCTTACCAGAACCATTTTCACCATAAATTACAGTTATTGGCCCCTCCGCAAACGCTAAATCCACTACACGGTTCGGGTCTTTAAACCCATTGATTATAATCCTATTCAGTCTAAACATCTAATATTCAGTTTTGAATCCTCAAATATAATCCAAATCCAGCAAAATTCCCCAAGGAACACGCCAACCCACGGATTTATCCGTGGGAGGCCACCCAAAAAAAGAACCCATGACTTTAGTCGTGGGAAATTGATCACTGGGAGCTTGATCCATGGGAACCTCATCCATGGGAACGCCTCTGAATCACCCCAAAATACAACAGCCCCAGCCCAACCAACAACGCCATCCCAATCCCCGCCGCCCCCGGCTTCTGAATCACCACGGCCACCGCCACCATCGAATAACTCAGCACAAAAAACGCCGCCAAATAAGGCGTATACTTTGCCAAAGCCCCGGTCACCCGCGCATCGCCCTCACCCCTGCTCCGCAAAATAAACAAAGTCGCCGCAGAAGTACACATGCCGATGCTGTCCAAAAACATGGTGAAGCTCAATATTTGGTCGATTTGTTTGCCAATCAGCGTGATGATGATGGTCAGGATGGCGTACACCGTCAGCCCAGGCACCAGCGCACCCGTGCGGGGATGCCGCCGACTAAAAATTTTAGGCAAGACCCCATCTTCACTCATGGCGCACATCACCCGGGGGTTGCTCATCAGGATGATGTTGACGTAAGTGAGCACGGAGAGAAACATGGCCAGGTCGAACACCTTGCCGCCAACTTTGCCAAACCAGGCTTCAAACAACAAGGAGCCAATCGCCGTGGCATTCTTCATCTTTTCAAAACCAATCACTTGGACATAAGCGTAATTGATCGCCAGATAAAGGAAAATGGCGAGCAGGGTCCCTGCGACGATGCCTTTGTGTAAAGCCGGGCCAGGTTTGGCTTCCGCTCCAAAATTCAAAGTTTGTTGATAGCCCCCATAAGTAAAAGATACCGCAATGAGGCTCAAGAGCAAAAGCAGCACCGTATTGTTGCCCGTAAAAGTCTGTACGGGTTGGTTTTCGTAACCATGTGGTTCTATTACCACTCCAGCGAACAGCGTTGAAATCAGGATTAAGATCAAGCCAATTTTCAACACCGTCATAAAATTCTGGGTTTGGGCGCTGGTTTTTAAACCCAACAAGTTCACGCCATAAAACAGTCCCACGGCAATGGTCGCCATGGCCGTATTGAACAGCACGCCCGAAGGGTGCCCAAATACCAAATCGCTCAAATAATCCGCGCCAATCAGCGCCACCACCCCCAGGTTGGCAGCATTGACGATCAAGACCAGGATATTGACGGTAAAGCCGACTACGGGGTGGTACCCATAGTTGAAAATCTGGTAAAAACCACCCATGACCGGGTACCTTGCCCCAATTTCAGCATAGGTCAAAGCCCCACAGAGGGCAGTGATGCCTCCGATGATCCAGGCGGCAAAAAAAATGGTTTGGGTACCCGCATTGGCCGCAATGATGGCGGGCGTTTTGAAAATCCCCAGCCCAATGATGAGGCTGACGGTGATGAGGGTAATGGTGGAAAAGCCCAGTTGGTGGCTTTTGCTGGCGTGGTTTTCAGACATACGGCGATTTTGCGCCCTAGACTACGAAAAATTTAGAAATGTTTAGCATTTTTTGCCTACAATTCAATTTTTCCTTGGCAGCTCTACCCGTTCTTTTTTCAACAAATGCAAGTTATCCTCCAAGTCCAGGCGGTTTTTTTCATTGTCGAACTCATCGCTAAAAGCCTCCTTCAGCCGTTTGCGTTTGATGGATTCCAGGCAACGCCGGATGTCTTCGTCATCTTCCAGTGCTAAGGGCGGCACCACACACAATTTCCCTTCGGCATCTTTGGCGACCATGGTGAAATAGGAGGTATTGGTGTGCTTTTTTTCGCCCGTGATCACATTCTCCGATTCCACGCGAATGCCTACTACCAATGAGGTACGCCCCACATAGTTGACCGAGGCGTGTAGGGACACCAACTCCCCAACCGAAACGGGCTCCCGAAAATTCACCCCATCCACGGATACGGTGACTACGTAAGCACCCGCGTGTTTGGCCGCGCATGCGTAGGCTACTTTGTCCATGAGGGAGAGTAGAATGCCCCCGTGGATTTTGCCGCCGAAATTGGCGTAGGCAGGAATCATCAGTTCGGTGATGGTGGTGCGGGAGAGGGAAACGGGTTTGGGTTGCATAACGTTTACTTGAATTAAAAACCGAGGGGCAAGGTAGTAAAAAGCCGGAAGTCTTGCATCCTAAGCAGGTATGGGCTATTTTTGTTATCTTGAGTTTCTTTAATCGTTCCTTATAATTTTGGCAGATGATCGTAGAAATCAAAAATTTTGGGCCAATTGAGTCTTTTACCTTTGATTTGAACAAGGACTTACATTTTATCATTGGGGAGAATGGAGTGGGGAAATCGTATGCGTGTTATTGTTTGTATTGTGTGTTAAAGAATATAGATCGTTCACCTTTAGCAAACTTAAATGATACTGACCTGAGCGAATTAATTCGAGTGAAAGCCGAAGAACATTATGTGCGACTTCAATCTTTTTCTACAAAAGAATTTATTGATTTATCAGAAGACTTTGGCAATATCTTAAAAATAGCACTTTCAAAAGTATTTATACCAAATTTGAACAAATCACTGACCAACACTTTCTCAAGTTTATCCAATACGATCAACCAGTTTTCAAAACAGCCCTATTCAATAAAAATTGAGAATAACGACTTTGAGATTCTGATCGCGTCAAATGAACAAGGAGTGGCTTTTTTAAACTCTTGTAAAATCAAGGATAAAATCACTGTTTATGGAGGGAGTAAGAACAAACTTGAATTCCCCATTTATGTCAACGAGCAAAAACGAGCCATTCCATCATATAATTATGTACCTAAAGATGGCTTTGACCTGTTTTGGATGGAGATACTTAGCTGTTTAAGGGTTTATTATATTGACTTGCAGGGGATATTCAGAGACCATCACCGAGAATTATTGTTTTTGCCCGCTTCACGATCTGGACTTTATCAGGGGCTAAAAGCTTTGAGCCCAGCCATTGTAGCACTTTCTCAAAATAGAGATTTGTTGCCCAATCTTACATTGGAAATCCCTGCATTAGCGGAACCTTTATCAGATTATTTCATTCGCTTGTCTGGAGTAAACGCCTTGACTATCAATTCCAATTTAGAGTATTGGATTACATCAGAGCTAGAAAAACACATTATTCAAGGTAGAATTCAATACGATAGGGATAACAACTTGATATGGTTTCGTCCCAATGAGGCAGACTCGCTAAAGCTTACTTTGGCAGATTCATCCTCAATGGTTATGGAATTAGCGCCGATTGTACTCTTCTTAAGGCATATTGTTTCAAACCAACCTTCAGAAGAGTTCAACGAAGCACCAATTTTGCCTAATGTAAGAAAGAGTGTTTTGTTTATCGAAGAACCTGAGGCGCACGTTCATCCGCAACTACAGATCAAATTAATGGAGATAATCGCCAAACTAATTGATTTTGACATTAAGGTAGTGTTGACTTCTCACAGTGACTATATGTTTCATATGCTGAATAATATGATTTTGGATCATAAAATTGATTATAAATTGGTTGGTGCTTATCACCTCATTAAGTCTGCTTATGGCAGTATTGCCAACCCTGAAGTTCGATCGACAGAAGATGGCATGATGGATGAGAACTTCTCAAAAAGTGCCGAAAAACTCTACGAAGAACGGATTGAAATCCTTGAACGGCAGAACAGTGCAGTATGATTGATAAGATTAAAAAAGACCCTCAATTAAGTACGTTACTTAGAGACGAATGCGAGGAGAATGGAGTTTGTATTGCTTTTTCCGAATCAATCCACAGAGAAGATTATGTCATTCTAAATATTGATGAATACTACCGACCAATTATTCATGATCGTCCATCCACTCCAGATTGCCTGGTTATCCTAAAATGTGGTGATGGAGAATATTCTTTGATTGTAGTCGAATTAAAAAAAGCTACAAAGTTAAGAGGGTTCAAAGTTGACAAGTTAGCAGCGAAGTTCGAGACCTGCTTAAATGACTTCATTGTGAATAAATTCGGAGAGGTATTATCTGTAAAATTCAAAAAAGTACAGTTGCTTTTTATTTCCAACATTGATTTAAACAGGGATAAAACATTTAAATTCAAATCATTGATCAGTCGATCAGTCCGATTTCAAGATGCTAATCATCCAATTATAGCAACACAATCGGACTACAAAATTGAAGCTTGTTAACGCTAAAATATTGTTCTTCCTCAATCACTAGGCCGATCCTTTTCCCTATCTTCGCCCCCGAAATCCAAGCAAGCATGTACAAAGGCAAAAAAGTCATCGTCGTCCTTCCGGCTTACAACGCCGCCCGCACCCTGGAAAAAACCTATCAGGAGATTCCTTTTGACCTGGTAGATGAGGTCATTCTTTGCGACGACGCCAGCAAAGACAATACCGCCGAACTGGCCCGCAGCATTGGCATTCAGCACGTGATCAAACACGAAAAAAACAAGGGCTATGGGGGCAACCAAAAAACCCTGTACAATAAGGCTTTGGAATTGGGTGGTGATATTGTGATCATGTTGCACCCAGATTATCAGTACACCCCCTTGTTGATTCCTTCGATGGTCAACATCATTGGGGACGAGTTGTATCCCGTGGTATTGGGCTCTCGCATCCTAGGTATGGGCGCACTCAAGGGAGGAATGCCGATGTACAAATACATTGCCAACCGCTTTTTGACTTTTTCCCAAAACCTGCTCATCAACTACAAACTCTCCGAATACCACACCGGGTATCGCGCCTTTAGTCGCCAGGTGCTGGAAGGCATCAATTTTGAGCAAAACTCGGACGACTTTGTTTTTGACAACGAAATGCTCTCCCAAATTGTCTATGCAGGCTTTGACATTGCCGAGGTGACCTGCCCCACCAAATACTTTGAAGAGGCTTCTTCGATCAATTTTCGGCGGAGTATGAAGTATGGTTTAGGGGTATTGCGGGTGTCGATTGGGCATTTTTTGACCCGGGTGGGCCTGCTTAAGCTCAAGATGTACCGGAAGTAATTCATTGCTTGTATTTTCTTCTTTTTATTTGCCTCCTTTGTCCAGGAAAGCAAAAAATCATCGCTTTTCCAGCAAAAGCCCCAATTCCTTTGCTAGCAATCCAATATCTTTTATAATTTAGGGCTTGTTTAAAAGGAAAGCGACCATGAAATACGATCCGATCAACCCGGAGTTTTTTGTCAACAACCGCAAGCGTTTCATGCGCAAAATGCAGCCTGAATCGTTGGCCATTTTTTACTCCAACGACTTGATGCCGCGTAGCGGAGACACCTTTTTTCCCTTCCGACAGAATTCGGGCTTGTTTTACCTTAGTGGGTTGGATCAGGAAGAAACCGTAGTGGTCTTGTTTCCGGATTGTATCAAGGAGGGGTTTCAGGAAGTGGCTTTTGTGAAACGCACCAGTGATTACATTGCCATTTGGGAGGGCGAGAAATACAGCAAAGAAAAGGCCCGCGAAACTTCTGGCATTCAAAAAGTGTATTGGCTGGATGAGATGGGGCCCATTTTACATGAGTTGATCCTGTTGTCCAAGCGCATTTACATCAACACCGAGGAGCACGACCGTTTTATCCCCGAATTGCCCACGCGCAACATGCGCATGGCCCGCGACGTCATGGAGCGCTACCCGGCGCACAAGTACCACCGCGCCCAGCCCATCCTCAAAAAACTGATGATGAACAAGCAGGAGGCCGAGGTGGAACTGATTCAACAAGCCATCGGGATTACGGGTAAAGCTTTCAAGCGGGTGCTCGAATTTGTGCGGCCTGGGGTCATGGAATACGAAATTGAAGCCGAAATCACCCACGAGTTCATCCGCAATCGCGCATCCGGGCACGCCTACGACCCCATTGTGGCCTCGGGTGCCAATAGTTGTGTACTGCACTATACCCACAACAACCAGCAGTGTAAAGCGGGCGATGTCCTCCTAATGGATTTTGGGGCAGAATATGGGCATTATGCCTCCGACCTCACCCGCACCATACCCGTGAGTGGCCAATTCAATAAGCGCCAACGTAGTGTATACGACGCGGTACTGCACATCATGCGGGAAGCCCAACAATTGCTCGTACCCGGCACCACGCTGGAGGAATACAGCAAAGAGGTGGTCAAAATGATGGAAAGCTCGCTCATCGACCTCAAATTGTTGAGCCGCAAAGAAATTGATCAGCAAAATCCGGAATTGCCGCTGTACAAGCAATTCTTTATGCACGGCACATCTCATCATCTGGGCATGGATGTACACGATCTGGCGGATCGTTATGTGCCGATTCAAGAAGGTATGGTGTTCACCTGCGAGCCGGGCATTTACATCCGTGATGAAAAATTGGGGATTCGCATCGAAAACGACATCCTGGTTACGGAGAATGGGCCGCTGGATTTGATGGCGGGTATTCCGGTCGAGGCGGAGGAAATTGAGGAATTGATGGCGGTGATGATCTCAGAATAGACCTTAGGTGAATCCTTAAGTGTCTTTGGTTTCTTAGGTGGTGAATTACACCCTGCTACGCAGGTTTGTTCTTTTCACCACCTAAGAAACCAAAGGCACCTAAGAATTCACCTAAGTAATGATACAAAAAAGAGGGATACAAATTTGCTTTGTATCCCTCTTTCCTTTTATCCAAGACTTCAAAAAGCCTATCCAATCTCAGCAGCCATGTGCTCAGCGATTTTGTCTCCAGTCAGGATGTAGTCATCCACGAGAATACGACCGCAGTGCTCACAAGCGATGATTTTTTTACGCATCGAAATTTCCAACTGAACCTGTGGTGGGATCTTATTGAAGCAACCTCCACAAGAGTCACGTTGAATCGTTACCACGGCCAAACCATTGCGGTAAGAAGTACGGATTTTGTCGTAAGCCTTGATCAAACGCTCCTCGATGTGCTCGCGGGCAGCATCCGATTCAGCGCGCAGGGTACGTTCTTCGTTCTCCGTTTTGGAAATGATTTCATTCAATTCCACCTGTTTGGTTGCCAGGTCTGCTTTCTTTTTAGCCAGGCGTTCTTCCGTATTGGCTTGGCTTTCTTCTTGCTTGGCCACGTCAATTCTAGCCTGCTTGATGCGCTTTTCAGCCAATTGGATATCGAGGTCCTGCATTTCCAATTCCTTGGTCAATGCTTCGTATTCGCGGTTGTTCTTTACGTTGTCGAGTTGCGTCTTGTATTTGACCTTCAAGGCTTCTGCCTCTTTGATGTTGGTTGCGAAGCGAGCTACAATGGCTTGTAATTCCTTGACGCTGCTTACCGTTTTTTCCAGACGGGTCTCCAAACCGATGATATCATCCTCCAGGTCACTAACTTCCATGGGCAATTCGCCCTTCAATACCTCAATTTCACCAATTTGAGCATCGATGAGTTGGAGCTGATACAGCGTTTTGAGCTTTTCCGCTACAGTAATTTCGTTAGCCATGTTTGGTTGTTGTTAATAATAATGAACGGGATTGGTCTTCACGCTCGTGCAATAGCGCGCAAAGTTACTATATTTTTTTGAAATAATCGCGTGCAATAATTCGATGGTAAATTGCTCACTTTCATAGTGTCCGATATCAGCAATGACAATTTGGCCATCGGCGTCAAAAAACTCGTGGTATTTGTAGTCGGCGGTTACAAAAACGTCGGCACCAGCGGCAATGGCTTTGGGCAACAAAAAGCCACCCGAACCGCCACAAACCGCTACGGTACGTACCTCGCGGTTGCGCAAGGGGGTATATTTAATGCAACCCACTTGCATGCTGCTTTTGAGGTGCTGTAGAAAGTCGATTTCGCTCATGCTTTGGGGCAAAGTCCCAATCATCCCTGAGCCCACTTCGGGGTCGGGAGCAGGCAAACCATTTTTCAGCAAGGGTTTAGCCGCCAGGATGCGGGTATTTTCCAGGCCCAGTTTTTCAGCAATTTTACCATTCACCCCATTGCGGTACACGTTGTCGAGGTTGGTGTGGATGGCGTACAGGGCCACACCTTCACGAATGGCTTTGATCACCACACGTTCTACGTAGTTGCGACCAGTCAGGCGTTTCAGGCCCCGAAAAATGATGGGATGGTGCGCCACCAGTAGGTTACAACCTTTGGCTACTGCTTCGTCGATAACGGCTTCGGTAGCGTCTAGGGCGATCATTACCCCGGTGATTTCCGCATTGGGATCACCGACGAGGAGGCCGGAATTGTCGTAGTCTTCCTGATAATGGGAAGGTGCGATGCTTTCGAGGTAGGTGGTGAGTTCGGAGATGGTTACTGCCATAGTTTATCCTGAGCTGTGCAAAAAGTTTTATTAAACTTGAGGTAATCTTTTCACGCAACGGAAGCCCCGCTAGGGGCGTAATATGGGTAGTAAACAAGCACCCCGATGTTATCGGAGTCCCGTAGGGACGTGATGTGGGTATTTGGATAGCTATGATACCCACATTGCGTCCCTACGGGACTTCGGAAACGCTGAAAATCACTATTTACTACCCACATCACGCCCCTAGCGGGGCTTTGAGACGTTTAGATTTATCTCTTTCTTCTAGAACCGCTGAAACTCCCCATTGGTTTCAAATCTCCATCACCAGATCAAAATTCACCAATTCCACAAAACGTTTAACCCGTTCGTTGATTTGGGCGGCGTCCAGGGATTTGAGTGCATTTACACTGAATTGCTCTACGCAGAAAGAAGCCATCGCAGAACCATAAATGATCGCACGCTTCATATTTTCGAAGGAAGTATCCTGGGTTTTGGCAATGTAGCCCATGAATCCACCTGCAAAAGTATCACCAGCACCAGTTGGGTCGGTCACTTCTTGGAGTGGCAAGGCCGGAGCAAAGAAGAGCTTATCGCCTTCAAACAGGAGTGCACCATGCTCTCCTTTTTTGATTACCAAAAAACGTGGGCCCAAGGCGTGAATTTTGTGAGCAGCCTTCACCAGTGAATGTTCACCCGACAATTGGCGGGCTTCTTCATCGTTGATGATCAGCATATCGATTTTGCCCAGCACTTCCATCAGGCTGTCCCAGGCGATATCCATCCAAAAATTCATGGTGTCGAGGGCGATCAGCTTGGGGCGTTTGTTCATTTGCTCGATTACCCGCAACTGTACCGCTGGTGTCAGGTTGCCCAACATCAGGTAATCCGTATCTTTATAGGCATCCGGCAAAACGGGGTCAAAATCGGCCAGTACGTTCAACTGGGTATCCAGTGTATCGCGGGAATTCATGTTGTTGTGGTAGCGGCCAGCCCAAAAGAAGGACTTTTCGCCTGCCTTCACCTGCAAGCCTTCGAGGTCAATTCCTCTTTGGCGCATAAAATTCAACATGTCTTGCGGGAAATCATCCCCAATGACCGACACCAGGCGCAAGTCATTCAAAAAATGAGATGCCGCCAACGTAATGTAGGTTGCAGCCCCGCCAATGGCCATTTCTGCCCGGCCCATGGGGGTCTCAATGTCGTCGAAAGCAACAGTTCCAACCGCAAGTAAACTCATGATGAAAAGTTTTTTGAAAAAATTATGCCGCAAATATTGCACATTATTTTGAGTTGGCATACATTTGCACACGCAATTCGATAATTGCACCGGCAAGTGCCTCAGTAGCTCAGCCGGTTAGAGCGGCGGACTGTTAATCCGTAGGTCGTAGGTTCGAGCCCTACCTGAGGCGCAAAAAGATAAAGGCTTCTTAATCAGTTGATTGAGGAGCCTTTTTTCGTTTGGGCTTTAAGCGCTTGTCTAAATCTTGTTTTATCTCCACGGTGCTTTTTTCCTAATTGAAATATCTTTGTAGGATGCCAATGCTTTTCCACCCCCGTGTATTTGCAAACCTATTACGCCCTGCTGCGCTATCTCTGGGTCAGCTTCTGTGTAATCCACTTTGAGCAGATAAAATAAGGCTTTTTAAATTTTAAATGGTCACAATTTTCGGGAGATAAACGAACGTTGTTTTGTAAAAAACTTAACTCATTATGACTACGCAATTGACTAAACTCGCCTTAGTACTCATTTTCTTCCTGCAAAGCATTTTACTTTTTGCCCAAAACAACTCCATCCTGGGTCGTTGGCACCACTCCACCATACCCGAATTTTTTATTCAGGTTGACTCGCTCGGATATTTTTCGTTTAATCCTGATATGGAATGGTTTTCTGGAAAGACCTATAAGTACACCATTCACAAAGACGGGGGCTATTATGATGGCATTGAAGTAGACAGCCTTTTTCGTGGAAGGATTCAGCTTGAACACAATTTTATGGTGTATTACAGCTTCCAGGACAGGGAAGGAATGGAGGATTGCATCGACGAAGTCCGTTTGTTTTACAAAGACGGAGCAACGCCTGAAGACCTCGATTTTTCCAAAGAGCCCAAAACGATCATCACCCTTCCTGAAGGATTCAGGGGTAAGTTTTGTATCGCCTATCATCAGCCCGACGGAAAGCCTTTCGAAATAGACGCCCAGGGAAACACCCATTTGCAAGTGGATGATAGTGGCTATTTGGGCACAACACTCCCCATAGACCCCTTCCGCATGGCCAAAGGCAATGAAGTGCTGCGGTATCAAAATGCGACACAAAATTTGTTGGTATTGGATGGCTACTACGCTGAAAGGGTAGATTTGTCTATTCCGCCTCAAACCATTTGTGTGTACGTACAAGGGTTTAACAAATTTGGCCGACAAATGCTGAATCAAAAGCACGGTAAAACCATTGAAGGGAATGTGGTCTATTATGTAGTAGATACGTATGAAAATTTGTTGAAGCGGTGAGGTAGTTGTATATTTCCAGGCAATAGGATTTTCATCCCTCATCCACATAACACCAGTACATGCGTCTTGTAATCATCGCACTTCTGATTGGTTCCACTATGGCTTTTGCACAAAAAAATCCCCCCATCCCACTGGAAGAAGGTGTAAGCTGGGAATTGGCACAATGGCGGGCCCAAAACCTCAGCGCCATTGTTTATGACCTGAATCTACAAATCCCCCTGGCCAAAACAGATCCCATTACCGGGACGGTCAACATCAGTTTTGAGCTCAAAAACAAAAACCAAGACCTGCTCCTCGATTTTAAACCCGGCAAAACCTGGCAGGGACAATGCAGCATCAATGGAAAAAAGATAAGTGGTCAACACAGTCAAGGGCATTTTATCCTCCCCGCTAAAAAGCTTAAAATTGGGGTCAATCAGGTGCAAATCAGTTTTGAAGCCAGTAATCAATCCCTCAACCGCAGCGCCGATTACCTGTACACCCTCGTGGTACCCGACAGAGCATCCACGGTATTCCCCTGTTTTGACCAACCCAATCTGAAAGCCCGCTACACCCTGCACCTGGACGTACCCAGCGACTGGGAGGCCATGGGCAATGGGCCGCTGGATAAGAGCAGCGAAAATGCTGGGCGCAAACAACTGCACTTCAAAACCACCGAAGCCTTCAGCACCTATGTGTTTGCCTTTTGCGCAGGCAAATTCCAAAAAGCGACTGAAACCCGCAATGGCCGCAGCATGACCATGCTCTACCGCGAAACCGATCAAGCCAAGGTACAGCGCAACCTCGCCAGCATTTTTGACCTGCACATCCACGCCATTGAATGGATGGAAAACTATACCGGAATCAAACTGCCTTTTGCCAAACTCGATTTTGCCCTCATGCCCGGCTTTCAATACGGCGGCATGGAGCACATCGGCGCTATTTTTTACCGCGAAGCCAGCCTGATGCTGGATGAAAATGCCACCGAAAATCAAAAACTGGGTCGCGCCAGTCTGATCGCCCACGAAACGGCCCACATGTGGTTTGGCGATTTGGTGACCATGAACTGGTTCAACGATGTGTGGCTCAAAGAGGTATTTGCCAATTTTATGGCCGCCAAAATTGTCAATCCCTCTTTTCCCAAAATCAATCACGAATTGCGCTTTTTGCTAGCGCATCAGCCAACCGCCTATTCCGAAGATCGCTCGGAGGGTAGCCACCCCATTCAGCAGGAACTCGAAAACCTCAAAAACGCAGGTAGCCTCTACGGCGGCATCATTTACCAAAAAGCCCCGGTGGTGATGCGCCAACTGGAGGCTATGATGGGCGAAGAACAAATGCGCAAGGGGCTCCAGGAGTATTTGCGCACCTATAGTTATGGCAATGCCACCTGGGATCAGTTGATTGGCATTTTGGATCAGTACTGCCCCAAAGACCTCGCCACTTGGAGTCAGGTATGGGTCAAAGAAGCGGGCATGCCGCAGTTTGTATTGGAACAAGTGGGCAATGGGCAGGGATTGGACAAACTGGTGGTGCGCCAACTTAAAACTTCCGCTTCTGGCAAATATTGGCCGGAACAAACCCAGTTGGCCCTGTTTTATCCCGACAGCGTCGCCTCATTGCCCATAGAAATTGTAGGAGAAAAAACCGAAATCAACCGCGTCAAAGGCTATCCTCTTCCCCAAGCCAGCCTGTTGTTGACTTCGCCGATGAGTTATGGTTTTTGCCGACTGGACATGCGTTCGCTGACTTATTTTTTGCAACAGACACCCAAAATCAAAGACCCCTTGCTACGCGGGGCAGCAAGGATGGCCCTTTGGGAAGAGTTTTTGCATGAAGCCATGCCCCCTTCTACCCTACTTGAAAGCATCCTGGCAGCACTCCCCCAGGAACAAGAACCGCTAAACCGCCAACAATTGCTCGATCAGTTGCAAACCCTGTACTGGCGTTTTGCTGATCCAGAACTCCAATTGAGCAACAAAGGAGCCATAGAAGAACTGCTCTGGGGTTTGTTGCAACAGGCCAAGGACCCTTCGGCACGTTTGGCTTATTTTGGCGCTTATCAATCGCTGGTCGAAACCTGGCCGGGGGTACAGAAATTGTACCGCATTTGGAACAAAAGCCTCACTATTCCTGGATTAGCACTTTCTGAAAGTCAACGCATTGATTTGGCTTGTGCCATTGCACTGCGCTGGCCTCATCGTGCTCAGGCTATTTTGGCGCAACAATTGGCCGAAACGAGCAACCCCGATCGCAAACAACGGCTCCAGTTTCTCCGCCCGGTGTTTGCTGCCGAGCAGGCCCAACGCGATG
Organism: Saprospiraceae bacterium; assembly: GCA_027488855.1. GTDB lineage: Bacteria > Bacteroidota > Bacteroidia > Chitinophagales > Saprospiraceae > Haliscomenobacter. The sequence goes on along the minus strand of JAIYAV010000239.1, from coordinate 3,857 downwards.
CTTTTTTTGAAAGCCTCAAAAAAGACGAAAACCGCGACTACGAGCCTTGGGTAGAAGATGCCCTCGGTTACTTGAACCATCCTCGTCGCCCGGCCAGCGCAAAACTGCATTACATCCGCCCAGCATTGGAACTACTGGAAGAAATTCAACGCACGGGCGACATTTTTTTTCCACGCCGTTGGATCTCTGCCGTTTTGGGTGGGCACAATTCGGCGGAAGCAGCGGCGACGGTGCGGCAGTTTTTGGCGCAAAACCCCAATTTTTCCTATCGCTTGCGGAATAAGGTGTTGATGTCAGCAGATTTGTTGTTTCGGGCAGCCAAAATGCGGCGGGAGCCAAGCAATAAAGGTGGAATCCCACAAAATCTCGCTGCCTTGAATCAGGCCATCAAATCCGAACTGGCGCGTTGCCCGGAAGCTACTTTTCATATCGCCTTTCGCGATCTGAAAAATCCGAACAATGCCGTTTTTATCAATGAAAAAATCAGCCTTCATCCTGCCAGTACCATGAAGACACCGGTGCTGGTGGAACTGTACAAGCAGGCAGCCCAAGGCAAATTTAAACTCAGTGATTCGCTGGCGCTAAAAAATGAATTCAAAAGTATAGTCGATGGCAGCCCTTATTCCTTGAGTGAAAGTGACGATTCGGATTCGATTTGGTATCGGCGTTTGGGGCAAAAGGTGAGCATTGCTGATCTGGCGCGGGCAATGATTGTACGCAGCTCCAATTTGGCCACCAATATGCTGATTGAGTTGGTCGGCGCTGAAAAAACCACTCAAACGATGCGTGAGTTGGGGTTAAGCGACATCATGGTACGCCGGGGAGTGGAAGACAGCAAAGCCTACGCTGCTGGCTTGAACAACAGTACGACGGCCTACGACCTCATGCTGCTGATGGAGCGCATTGGCAAAGGTGAAGCAGGCCGACCGGAGGATTGTAAAGCCATGCTCGCCATTCTTGCTGATCAGGAATTCAACAATGTCATTCCCACCCGACTGCCCGCAGATGTGCAGGTTGCCCACAAAACGGGTTGGATTACGGCCCATCATCACGATTCGGCCTTATTAATTTCCCCTGGGGGGCGTTACTTTTCCTTTACCCTCCTGTCTAAAGGCTGGACAAATGAAAAGTTAGCCAACGAGGTGATGGGAAAAGTGGTAGAAATGGCTTATTCGTTTTTTGAGCAACATCCCTGACAAAGCGTAACCTTAATTTAACCCACAGATGTTTGCTCATCTCATGATTATTGCTAACATTTGTCAAACTAGTTGCTATTTCTTTTCAACCTATAAAAAACCAATTGAAATGTCACTGAAAGACAAGTACCAATCCGCCCTTGATTATGCCAAAGAAGTTGGCGCCGAAATGGAAAACTTCCACGAAGAAGATGGCCACATCGTTTTTAATGGCACCGTAGCTACACCTTACCTGCGCAACGCCATTTGGGACAAGCTGAAAACCATCAACGGTTTGAAGAAAGACGATGCTGCTCCCGCGGATGTAAAAGCCAACATCAAAGTCAGTGACGAAAGTGTTTTCCACAAGCACACTGTAGTTGCGGGCGAAACTTTGGGCAAAATTGCCAAGCACTACTTCGATGATGCCAGCAAGTATGTAGCCATCTTTGAAGCGAACAAAGACACGCTGAAGGATCCAGATTTGATCGTTGTTGGTCAGGTTTTGGACATTCCAAATCCATAATTGGAGCGGATTACGCGATACAAAAAGCCCCCAATTGTTTGTCATAGCAGTTGGGGGCTTTTTTTGTTCACGCCTTCAAATACCCAGCCCGCCAAATCCACACACAGCCCATCAAAACCACTACCCCCAGCGCCATCTGCAAACTAAAAGCTTTGGCAATGAAGCCTATGATGGCCGGGCCACCCAAAAATCCGATCATCGCAAAAGTATTCATCGTGGCCAGACCGGCACCCGGAGCCATGCCCGGCACCTTGGCGGCAGCACTGTACAACACGGGTGCACCCAAGGAAACTCCGGCGCCTACCATGGCAAAACCAAGCAACGTAGTGGGTGCATAAGGCAACAAAATGGCCAGCAATAAACCACTTGCCGCAATGATTCCACCGACCCGCAAAACCGGGCCACCTCCGTAATTTTTCAGAATGGCATCCCCCATAAAACGAGTCAAGGCCATAAAAAACGCATAGGCTGCAAATCCCCAACCCCACAATGCCGCAGGTGCCTGGACAACCTCACGCATGTACACCGCCGACCAATCGGCCATGGTCCCTTCGGTGAGATTGGTACACAAACTAATTGCAATCAAGCCCCACAAAGCCGCACTGGGCATTTTGAACTTGGGCCTTGGACCATTGTTTTTGCTCGCCGTTACTTCGTTGGGCACTCGCTGAAAAGCCTGGTAAATCAGCAGTGTTGATAAGAGCAGAACCGAACCAATCAACATCACGTGGGTGACCGGGTGTACGCCCATTCCTACCGCAGTAGCGCCAATAGCAGCACCAAACATGGCGCCACTCGACCACAATGCATGACAGGTCGCCATGATGCGGATGCCCTCAGTATTTTCAAGCGTGGTAGCCGCCGTATTCATCGACACATTGGTGGCAGAAAAAGTCGTACCAAGCAAGGTCAATGCTGCTGCGGTCAACCATGGGTTGGGCATTAAAAAAGGAACTACAAAGAACATAGAACCCAAAGTACGGGCCAACAAGGTGGTTTTAACCGTACCCAAACGATGCAAAATACTCACCGAAATAGGGTTCATAATGGTACTACCGATAGGCAACGCCAGCAACAACAAACCCAATTGGGCTTCATCCAGTTGAAATTTCTGCTTGATGAAGGGAATCATCGACGACCAGGTGCCAAACAACAAACCTTGCATGGCAAAAACCAAACCGATGGCTCGGCTGGTGCTGTGGTTGAAAAAGAGACGTAAATGCGCAGTCATAAAAATGAAAAATGAAAAATGAAAAATGAAAACAAGTGAGAAGTAAACAATAAAAAAATTGGCTGCCATTTTTCATTGTTCATTTTTCACTTTTCATTTACAAAGTTACGCAAGCTTCCAATACTCCCTCCAATACTTTATTGACCGCTTTCGACGCTGTATTGATCTTCTTGCTGTTTTGGTCGAAATTTTTCTTAAAAAAAAGTTATACCTTGAAAAACAAAGCAATATCTTTCAGCAGTTTGGCGTCAGCCTGATGATTCCAGCTCATTAAAACCGCTACACTATGAGACAACAATGCTTAACACGGGCATTATCCATTTTGGCAGTATTGTGCTTTGCTGCCCATTTATTACCTGCACAAGACCTGTTTGAGATCAAGTTTACCGATAAAGCGAACGTCAAATACAAGGGACTACTGGTTATTTTTAACGACAGCAAAATGTACATGCGCGTGGCCTACAACGCCGAAAACATGTACAAAGTGGTGAACGTAGACTACAAATCTGAACACGGCAAAACAGATGCCAGCGAATACCTAGTACTCATAGGCTCCAATCCAAAATTCATCACCGCTGCTGGTCAGTACGGCTACAACCCGGATCACATCATCTTCCTGGAAGATATGGAAAAACCTTACCTGACCGACGACCCCGATGACACTTCGAAACTACTGCACGCCGATTCCTTCAAAGCGCTGACGAAACAAGAAATCAACGATGCTTATCTGCGGGAGTTTTACTCCTCCACGGAGGCGGATTACCTGGCTTTGCGCAAGATGTTTGGCATGGATTTGAGTACCCTGAAACTTAAGCCCAATGTCAATACCAATACGGCTGGGACCACCATGCACCTCATCATCGCTGCCAATACCAACATTGGGGACATTGGTATGAGTTGCACCCGGGATCAATCTTCCTTGACT
>JAIYAV010000078.1 GCA_027488855.1 Saprospiraceae bacterium | reverse complement strand
TTCACCAGTAGGTACTTACCTTGAATACCCCTTTTTCTAAAATTCAAAATCGACCCCAAACGTACCGATTCCCCCCTCCCTTACGTTATGATGCTACTGAATTCAGCCATCTATGCGTTACACTTTGATTTTAATCCTCGGATTGTATTGCTGCTTACAAGGCCCGCTTGCCTTTAGCCAAAACTATACCACCCGTACCACCCTCGCCCCCAAACTCCAAAAACAATTCGAAAAAGCCCGCACTCAGGCCGAAGCCAAAAACTTTGCTGAGGCCCAAACTGGACTCGAAAAAATCCTCCAGGAAGATCCCACTTTCATCGATGGGATCATCCTGCTGGCCAATATCCATTACGACGAGCCAAACTACCCTAAAGCCATTCAACGCTACCGCGAAGCGCTGCAATTGGGGCCGGATTACCAAACCCGCTTGTACTATCAACTGGCTTTAGCCCAAATGCGGGCCGATGATTTTGCTAGCTCGCTGAGTACCTGGGATCAATTTTTACAACGCGAAAAAAAGAACGTCGAGCTGATCAAACGCGCCCAACGCAACCGCGCCGACGCCGTTTTTGCCGCTGAGGCCATCAAAAAACCAGTACCCTTTAACCCGGAAAAACTCCCCCCAAGCATCAACAACCCGGAGCAAGCAGAATTCCTGCCTTCCGTCAGCGCGGATGGGCAAACGATGGTCTTCAGTCGCCTGGTGCAAGGACAGGAAGATTTTTTTGTCAGCAAAATGAACAATGGGGTCTGGCAAAACGCCGAACCTCTGGTCACCCTCAATACTCCTTTCAATGAAGCGGGACACTGCCTGTCGGCGGATGGCAAAACCTTGTATTTCACGGGCTGCAACCTGGCCAAAAGCCTGGGTGGTTGCGATCTCTACGTGTCTTATTTTCAGGACAGCGCCTGGACTGCCCCTGCCAACCTGGGTGCTCCAATCAACTCTGGTGCCTGGGAATCCTTGCCTTCCATTTCCGCCAGCGGCAGGGTCATGATTTTTGCCTCTGACCGTGCGGGCGGAGTAGGCGGACGCGACCTCTGGCTGAGCCGACAATTACCCGATGGCAAATGGAGCAATCCACGCAACCTCGGGCCCAAAGTCAATTCCGTAGGTGATGAACAAGCCGCATTTCTCCACCCGGATGGTGCCACTCTCTACTTCATGTCCAACGGCCACCCTGGCATGGGGGGCTTCGATCTATACCTGAGTCGCCTGGATAGTGCAGGCAATTGGGGTACGCCCCAAAACCTGGGTTACCCCATCAACACCCGCGCCAATGAAGGGGCCTTATCGGTAAGCCTGGACGGCAGCCGCGCCTGGTTTTCGACCGATGTAGAGGATACCCACAATGCCGAAGGCCTCAAGGAAGGGCGTTCGGATATTTACACTTTCACGATGCCAGCCGTCAATCGCCCGAAAGTGGTCACCTTTGCCCGTGGCAAGGTGTTTGATCTGGCCAGCAAAGGGCCCCTGGCTGCCGAGGTCGAAGTACAAGAACTGGCCACTAAACGGGTCTTTTACAAAGCAAAAGCCGCCGCCGATGGTAGTTTTATGGTCTGTTTGCCTCTGGGACAAAACTACGCCCTCAATGCGAACCACCCCGGCTATACCTTTTATTCAGCCAATTTTGAACTGGCCGAAGTGCGCAACGCTGCGCAGGCTTATGAATTGAGTGCAGGTTTGCAAGCCTTACCCGCTGAAGGTGTCACCACCGTCCCGGCGGATAAAACCCCGGTAATTTTGCGCAATGTCTTTTTTGGAACGGGGTCGTCAGTGCTAAGCCCTGAATCTGCCCCCGAATTGGATCGACTGGCGGAGCTTTTGCAACAAAACCCTGCTTTGAAAATTCAAATCAGTGGCCACACGGACAATGTAGGCTCTGATGCCGACAACCTGAAATTGTCGGAACAACGGGCCAAAGCGGTGTACACCTACCTGATTGGCAAGGGAATTGCGGCAGCGCGTTTGAGCTTCAAAGGTTTTGGGGAAACTCAGCCGATTGCGGACAATGCGACGGAGGTTGGGCGACGGGAGAATCGTCGGACGGAGTTTGTGCTGCAATGATCCAACTCACGACACAAAATACCCAAACTCAAGCAGTCGTTTTTTGAAAGCCAGCAAGTGTGACTTTGGTACCAAGATGATGTAGCCTTCTGCTTTGACCAGCATGGATTTTAGGATGGAATCTTGAGCCACAAGCTGAATCAATTCCTTGTTCTGTGCCGGGATTTTATACAACTGATAGTCCCCCGGATTTTCGAATGGATTGATTTTTTGTTCGAGGGTCTCAAAAAAAGCAAGCCAATTATTGGGGAGTTTTTGGCCGATCAGTTGTTTGAAAAGGCTGATTTTGTTTTGTAAATCTTTGATTGAGCTGATGTTTTTCAAAAAAATTCGACTATCTGTCCGCAAACTGTTCGGCCCAACCCGCTCTGCGTAAGATTCAAATAGGTTACCCAAGGCGGTACTGTTTCCTTCCGTAGTGATCAGAAGCGTTTCTTCCGACAGCATAATTTCCTGCTTGGGAAGCATTGCGAAGGCATCATACTGAGCCGTTAGGCCACACACATAGTCCCCCAATGCAGTGCGCCGGACGTAGCGCAGTCCGTCCCAGGAAGAAAAACAAGTTCGCCCAATTTGCTCAAGATCGGGTTCGTCAAACTTCAAATCGCACAAACCAAATGCCGCGAATAAAAAAAAGCTCCCCCGCAAAAACGGCAATTCTATGGCATTATAATATTGGTGCGATTTTAAGGGGTGCTTGTTAGTCCCATAATAGCTTGGTTCTGCATCCGGGGCATCGTATTCATAATACAACTTCTGTTCCATTGGATACTCTTTGATCGCTTTGAATTCCAGTAAGTTGTAAAAGGTATGTTGTTGAATGTTGTCAAAAGACAACCAAGCTCCACTGGGCAAAGATTTGAACAATTTGAAAAAGGCAGGTTCTATGCGATTAAAATCAAAATCATCCAGGTAACCCATGCCTTTCAGGTCTGGCAAGACCATCGGCGCAGTGTAGACGCGGTCTGTGTAATGTTTGAACATTTGTTGCAGGAACGCGGGTAGCTCCAGTTGCAGTTCCGACTCCCGCATTTTGGGCAACATCGCGGCCAAGAGGGCCGAGCGCAAGTACGATTTTCCTTTGCGTTTATCTTCGTTAGGTTTGATGAGAAATTCTGTAATCGAACAGGTGCGCTGGAATTTACTCATTCCGTTATTGGCCGGGCGATATTTGGTGGTGTAAGTGATTTGAGCTTGTTTGTAATACGCCAAAATTCGGGGCAGCTCCTGAAAAATAAGCTGTTCGCCATTGACAAACTCAAGCTGGGTCTTCAATTCTGTTTCAATCGGGCGAAGGATCGCTTGGGGAGGCTGCTCATGATATTGGTGCAAAAAACTGCGCACTGTCGTGGGCAAAAAAAGTGCAGGCTCTCTGTCGGAGTAGTAATAACTGGACTTTATTTCTTTAAAAATAGAGAACTCGCTGAGGAGGTTAAAATGGACGTAATAACTTTCTTTCACCCTTTTGAAGGCGTTGAATCCGAGTTTTGACTCGATTTCGCTGTGGTGTAATTTGGCCGACCAAATCAGTGCAGTCCAAAGTTCTTGCACACGTGGAGTGAACATTTTCAAAAAAGCCTGATAAGTGTTTTGATTGTAAAAAGCCAGGGCACAAACGAGTAATATCTTTTCTTTGGTCGGATTTTTAGCTTCAAACGCAAGGTTTAGCTCAGTTTTATCGGCCCCATCCTGCAAGTAGACCTCCATAAATTGAACAGCCACTTTTTTTGCTTTGGCAAAGAAGCTACTTTGGAGTTCATTTTTAGAAAACTCATTGAGGATTTCCGCGACTTTGGCGATGCGTGCTTTGAAAGGTTTCATTTGGCCAATAAGAGTTTGATGTCTTCTTCGCTGAAGGACTTGAGTGATGCGCCGTCAGCAGAGATAATGTTGTCAAAAAGGGCACGTTTAACTTCTTGTAACTGCAGGATTTTTTCCTCGATGCTGTTCTTGACGATCAGCTTGTAGGCCAACACTTTTTGCTTTTGCCCCATGCGGTAGGCGCGGTCAATGGCCTGGTTTTCGGCAGCTACGTTCCACCAAGGGTCGTAAATGAAAATGGTGCTGGCGGCAGTCAGGTTCAGGCCCGTTCCACCTGTTTTGAGGGTCATCAAAAATACCCGGCAATTGGGATCGTTTTGGAATTGTTGTACCTGCGCTTCGCGGTTGCGGGTAGCGCCCGTCATCGAAGCATAAGCGATTCCTGCTGCATCGAGATGAGCGCCAATGCTTTCAATCGCCGCCAAAAAATTGACAAACACCAGCACTTTGTGGCCATTCGCTACCGCATCGAGCAATTGTTCCCCCAATAGTTCCAATTTGGAACTTTCTACACGGCCTTCACTGATGCTTTCGGGGACAGTGGCGATTTGGCGCAGCTCGTTCAGCGCCTGAAAAATAAAAAACTGTGCCCCTTGCACGCCCTTTTCCTGGATTTGAGCTTGGATCGCACCAGCATAATACTGGCGGCGTTGTTCGTATAGCCGTTTTTGCTCCTCATTCATGTCCACATAAAGGGTCTGTTCAATCTTGTCTGGCAATTCGGTCAATACCTCCTTTTTGAGCCGCCTCAAGATAAAGGGGTAGATTTTTTTGCGCAGCTCCTGGCTTGCGATGGGTTCATTGTATTTTTGGATGGGTACCAGATAATCCGCGCTGAATTGAGCCCAGGTACCAAACATGGCAGGATTCAAAAAATGAAAAAGCGCAAACAGCTCACCAAGGTTGTTTTCAATAGGCGTACCACTGAGGGCTAA
>JAIYAV010000267.1 GCA_027488855.1 Saprospiraceae bacterium | reverse complement strand
CAAACTGGTCAAAAATAAGGTAAATAGGCCGTAGGTAATCCAGATACAAGGAGTGAATCATTTGATCGGGCGAAAAGCCATCTTCAAAGGATTTCTCCAGGTCGTGTTTTTTCAACTCATCACAAAAAGCATCGTTGAGGTTGTTTTTGCGCCGGATGGTGATGTCGAACAGGTCGCTGGATTCAAATTTCCCCGCCAAACCGCATTGCACCAAACTGGTTTTGCCCGTACCAGATACGCCATACACCAGCATTAAGTTGGTTTGGAAACTCATTTGATACAGCGATTCCACCTCCTCCTCACGTCCGAAGAAGATTTCGGTATCTGCTTTACCGTAAGCGTCCAAAAACTTGAAAGGTGTACGGGTCATACCTGAAATTTATTGATGAAGCCATCAAAAAGCTCGCTCACCAGGGGGTAGTTGTCTCTCGTGATGTTGAGCAAATCTTTCAAATTGTCGATCAGGGTGAAGTTGATTTGTTTGTTTTCATAACTGGTAAAAAAGAACAATTTAGAATTTTGCTGGCCGGATAGGGCGTTTTCGTCCAAAATAAATGGCGACAAATTGAGCGAAGGGGAAACTGTTTCTTCGTCACGCATCAAAATCACCGAGTTGTTGTCGGTGTATTCCGTCGTTTCCAGCACATCATCCAGTACCCCGATGGCAGCGGTCAGCTGATTGAGCACGACCAGGTTGTGTCGAAACCGTGGGGTTTCATGCCGGGGTTTGATCAGCTCAATCGTTTTAATGGTAGCTAGGGTGTATTTGGCGGCAAAACCAATGTGTTTAAAGATTTCACACAACTTGTCTTCCCCCTGGACACAAAAGCTCTCGATCTCATCGGCAGCAACTGCGCCCATGAGTTCACGTTTCATTTCTTCCAGGAAAAGTACGGCGGTTTTTAACTCCGGTTCTTCCTGGTATTGTTTGCGCAAGAGGTTGAATTCTTCTACAAACAAGGGCGTTTTGTTTTCGGCGAGGGTATCACCCAAGGCTTCGATGAGGTTGACGAAATTATAGGTTTGGCTATCCGCAGCAGACAGCGACAAAAACGTTTTGAGGGTCGATTGGGTGATTGGCAGGATTGGATAATTGGCATTGCCGAATCGTTCATCCCATACCTGCGCCAAGAGGACATAAGCTAAAAACTGCGCCGATACCTGATACAGGTTGACAATTTTTTGCAGTCGATCCGTGCCTATTTCTTCTACAATCAACAACTTGCGCAAATGCATGCCAATCGGGGTAGGGAAGGAGTCGATCACCGCTACGCGCAAGTCGCGCATTTTGGGCTCGCGGTTTTTGGATTTGGCCTCGTCCAAAATCAACTGGATGCTCCGACTGTGTGGGGCAATGGCATTGGCAATGGCCATCACCAGTTTTTGGTTGATGACCGCTCCACTTTGGTATTTCAACCCTGCTCCCCGCACAATGAAGGAGCCTGCGCTTTGTCGGGGGATTTTCCAGTTCAACACCGCTTCTTTGCCTTCGGTGATGTAGAGCCCCCAAGGCAGTGGTTCGGTTTCCTCTTTGCGTACCCGTACACCCCGATTGATGCCTGCGGCCTGACCAGAGCTCATCAAATGATTGGCGGCAGCTAGTTTATACGCTTCTTCCAAGGTATGGTCTTCGGCCAAAGCACGGTAAAATACATCCGAAAACGTCCTGGCGGCCTTATCGGCGATGGGGATGGAGGTGGCTATGACCGCAGGAATGCCCAATTCCTGCAAGAGCCCGACTTGAGCCCGGGTAGAACAGCCGTTGAGAAAAACAACTTTTAATTCTTTTTGTAAGGCCAGTGTTTGGGCAATGCCAGCGGAGTTGGCGGCCTGGTCTTGCAAAAAAATCTCCTGACTACCGGCGTGACCACCGTAGTGAAAGATATTGATGCGGTCTTTGAGATCGGTAATGTAGCGGCTGATGTCGGCGGTGGTAGCGCTGGGTTCAATCACCAGTTGCAGGTACTGTTGATTGGCCAGGGGAAGCAAATGCCCGTTAATGACCTTGCGTTCCTCGTCGAGGAGGGGCAGGTGATCATCTTTGTCATTGGCGAAAGCCAAAAAAATTACGGGTTGCTTCATAATTAGGCACACGTCGGGGCAACCCTCGCGGTTGCCCTTTTTAACAAATTGGAAAAGTGAAATTAATTTTTTTTCCGTTTCTAAATTAGTTTAAGCAAAGATATGTCCGATTTTGCCAGCAGTTTATCCTCCATAACGCTTTTTTCATCAGATATTGCTTGCAAGTTGATGGGAAAAAGTAGTAATTTTCCGCCATTAAAATTTATCCTGTCCTGTATTGATCGCAACTTTTTGTCCGTTTACCTCGTCTGACCTTGCGGTTGCCCGGAAATCAACCTTTCACAAACAACAACCATGCTTGTTAAACCTAAAACTATTATACAATGAAAAAACTATTTTTCCTGTTCGCATTTTTGGGTGCTGTTTTGTTCAGTAACGCGATTCAAGCTCAAGAGTACAATTCTGCAGTCGGAGCTCGACTTGGGTACCCTCTTTCGTTTTCTTACAAAAAATTTCTGGGGGAATCAAACGCCATTGAAGGGATTGTTGGCTTCGGTTTTTGGGGTTCTGGAAGCTGGATTGCGATTAGTGGCCTGTACCAGGTTCATAAACCCATTAGCGGTGTAGATGGACTCCAGTGGTATTTCGGAGGCGGTGCAGGGGTCAACCTGCTTAGCTACAAAAATGACTACATTGGGGATAATGGCTCCTTTGGGATCAATATTTCCGGTAACCTTGGTTTGGACTATAAAATCAGTGGAGCTCCGATTAACCTCAGTTTGGACTGGATCCCTGGTTTCTACATTGGAAATGGATATCTAAGCGGCTTTGGAGCTTCTTATGGCGGTTTAGCTGTTCGCTACACCCTCAACTAAAATTTCGCTCTAACCATAGATACAAAAAGAATCGCGTTGGGTGAATGGTTTCGGCTGTTCACCCATTTTTTTTTCAGATTGACCATAAATTCGCTGCTTCTCTCCCAACAGAATCCAAATCTTATTGTTAATCTTCCCTTAATGTTTGTTCTTTTTTTGGTAAAAAACCGTTTCAACTTTCTATTTTTACCGCGCTTGTTTACAATTAGAGAATCGGACAACCAATCTGTATCATCCATGCCCTAGAATGACTTCAAGGGTATTAATTCTTTTTCAATCATGCAGAGAAGAGAAGCAGTAAAGATTTTTACGGCTGTTTTCGGGGCCTCCCTGGCTGTACCGGAAACCGTTTTTGCCCGGCTCGCCGAGCCAATGGACCTGGGCATCAAGCCGACCCTTCTGAGCAGTAAGCAACGCAAAACCCTGGCTGCCGTTGCTGAATGTATCATCCCTAAAACCGATACTCCAGGCGCCATTGAAGCCGGAGTACCCCGCTGGTTTGAAATCCTGCTGCAGGATTGCTACAAACCCGATGCGCAGAAGGTGATCATGGATGGGTTGACCAACCTGGATGCAGAGTGCAAAACCAAACATGGATCCACTTTTGCCAAACTCAAAATGCCACAACAAATCGAAATCCTCACTGCCATGGAAAAAGCGGAACGGGATGCCAAAGTTCGTGGAGGATTCATTCGCGCTACGAAAGACCTGGTCAAATCCTGCTATGCCAACAGTGAAGTTGGGGCTAGCACGGCCTTTGAATACCAGATTGCCCCTGGCCGCTGGAGTGGCGAAGAGTTGTACAAAATGGGAGACAAAATTTATTTGTAGTCGTCATCGCAAAAAAAACATCCATGCAAATCAATCATAACGGCGTTGTTGCAGAAAACACTTACGACGCCATTGTAGTAGGTTCGGGAATTTCCGGCGGCTGGGCTGCCAAAGAATTGACCCAAAAGGGGCTAAAGGTGCTGGTACTCGAACGAGGCCGCGATCTGCGCCACGTAGTTGATTACCAGACTACCATGAGTATGCCCTGGGATCTTCCTCACCAAGGTCGCTCACCAGAAGAAAGCCTCAAGCTACAAAGTGTACAGGCGCGTACTGGGTATACCGTACAAAACGAAGGTACTGCCTACCTATTTGTTAAGGATACCGAGCATCCCTACATCGAAAAAAGACGTTTCGACTGGATGCGGGGTTACCACAAAGGGGGCCGTTCCATCACCTGGGGTAAACAGACTTACCGCTGGAGCCAAATGGACTTCGAAGCCAATGCCAAAGACGGCATTGCCACTCCCTGGCCCATCAACTACAACGATATTGCGCCTTGGTACAGCTATGTAGAGCGTTTTGCGGGGATCAGTGGCTCCAGAGAAAATTTGGAACACTTGCCCGATAGTGAATTCCAACCAGCCATGGATTTGACCGCTGCGGAAAAAATCCTCAAGAGTTCGGTTGAAAAAAAATGGAACGGCCGTAAGGTAATCCCAGGTCGGGTTGCCCACTTGACCGAACCTACGCAGGAGCAACTCGCGTTGGGTCGTGGCAAATGCCAATACCGCAACCTCTGTTCTAGAGGCTGTCCCTATGGAGCCTATTTCAGCAGCAACGGGGCAACCCTGATCGCTGCCGAGCGCACGGGCAACATGACCTTCCGCCCACACTCTATTGTTGGTTCCTTGATCTATGACGAAACCACAGGCAAAGCCAAAGGGGTAAATGTGGTGGATGAACTGACCAAACAACCAATGGAGTTTTTTGCCAAAATCATCTTCCTGAATGCCTCTTGTATAGCTTCCACCTCCATCCTGATGAACACCAAAACCCAGCGTTACGGTGCGGCAGGTTTGGATGAATCGGGTTCATTGGGTCGTTACCTGATGGATCACCACTTGGGCGTGGGTGCTAGCGGCACTTTTGAAGGTGAATTGAACAAAACGACCTTTGGTCGTCGACCCAACGGTTTTTACATCCCACGTTTCCGCAACCTCTATCAGGAAGGAAATGGCTACATCCGTGGTTTTGGCTACCAGGGTGGAGGCACTCGCCAGGGATGGAGCCGCGACATCTTGGGTTTTGGAGAAGACTTCAAAAAACAATATACTTCACTTGGCCCCTGGAATGTAAACATGGGCGGTTTTGGAGAATGGTTGCCTTACAAGGACAACATGATGATGTTGAGTCCGGATAAAAAAGACCAGTGGGGCTTGCCACAAGTGGTGATCGACGCGGGTTATACCAGCAACGAGCTCAACATGCGCAAAGACATGGAGGCCGATGCCGTTGAAATGTTGGAGGCAATGGGGGCTAAAAACATCAGCAGCCGCAGCAGCGAACCTGCCCTGGGCTTGGGTATTCACGAAATGGGCACTGCCCGCATGGGTACCGACCGCAAAAACTCGGTACTGAACAAGTGGAACCAGGTTTGGGTCGCTCCTAACGTATTTGTTACGGATGGTGCAGCCATGACTTCGGCCAACTGCGTGAATCCTTCTTTGACCTATATGGCACTTACGGCTCGGGCTGCGGATTACGCGGTGGCGGAGTTGAAGAAGGGGAATTTGTAGGAAGAGTTGAGAAAGTTGAGGGGTTGAGAAGGTTGAGGCTACGGCGAGCGACATTCAACTCCCAATTTTGAAATAGATTAAGAAGCGGCGGCAGACGAGTAGGTTTGCTGCCGCTTTTTTTTTGAGAAAAAATAAAACTTTTTGATTTAATAATTATTTTTTTATACTTTTACTAAAAATAGTGTATGCCAAAATCGCCTAACAAACCTCATGATGAGTTCTTCAAGGCTGTATTTAGCCGATTGGAAATCGTATTGGATTATCTTACTAAAATGCTCCCAATAGACCTCCAAAAAGAACTGGATTTCAACTCCTTAACCCGAGTTAATGGTTCCTTTGTAAGCCCAACCTTGCAGGAATATTTCTCAGACGTAGTCTATAGATGTGCATTTAAAGGCTCAAAAAGACCTATTTTTATTTCCTTCATCTTCGAGCACAAAAGTAGTGTTGAGCCTTATCCTCATCTTCAACTCTTGCGCTATATGCTTGATACTTGGGAAGAGCAACGGAAACAAGAAAAAGCGATAACCCCGATTATTCCAATTGTAGTTTACCACGGCAAGGAGAAATGGAGAAAGCGAAAATTTTCAGCTTACTTCGGAAAGAATATCCCAGCAGGATTGGAGCCTTTTTTCCCAAATTTTGACTACTTGTTAACAGACCTACAAAGTTTGAACAATGATCAAATCCTTGAACTGGGCCAGGGGCTTTTGATCAATGCCTTTTTGATGATGAAGCACATCTGGAATCCCGATTATGTAATCAATAATGCACACATCATTTTTGCAAATCTAGGCAAGGATAGTAGCCAAGAAGACTTTATCGTATTAATACTTGCATACTTTTTCAAAAATGCTGAAATTGCTGAAGAGAAAGTGCAAAAATTCTTTGATGCTCTGCCTCAAAACATAAACAAATCGGCTATGACAACTTATGAAATGATTCTGGAAAAAGGTATTGAAAAAGGTATCGAACAAGGTATCGAACAAGGTATCGAACAAACTTTAAATGCCGCCACCAGAGAAATGATCTCAAACGGATGCACTGATCAATTCATCATGACTATACTTCATGTTGAGCTAGCGTTTATTGAAAAGGTTAGAACGGAGCTCTTAGATGAGCAAAATAAACAAAATGACCAGCCAGAATTGCTCAATTCTGATGAGTTTTCTGATAACTGATTCCTGATCGTTCATGTCTAAACACCTCGCCCAAATCAACATTGGCCGCCTCCTAGCGCCCATTGATGACCCACTCATTGCGGACTTTGCCCGGCAGCTCGACGACATCAATGCCCTTGCTGAAAGCAGTCCAGGTTTTGTGTGGCGCTTGAAAGATGATACCAGTAATGATGCCACCAGTATCAATGTATTCGGCGATCCGCTGATCATCGTCAACATGTCGGTATGGGAAAGCATTGAAGACTTGAAAAACTTTGCCTACAAATCTGCGCATGTCCAGGTTTTTCGGGATCGGGCGCGCTGGTTTGAGAAGATGGAGGTGGCGCATATGGCCTTGTGGTGGGTGCCAGTTGGGAGTATGCCTACGGCTGAAGAGGGGCGGGATCGGCTATTGTATTTGCGGGAGAATGGGGAGTCGGAGTGGGTTTTTACGTTTAGGAGTTTGGTGAATCAGTAGGCTCAAGAATCCCGGTTAACTCACTTAAACTAACACCCTGTATTTCACCTCTTTTAATTTGACGAACTTCCCGAAAAGCCTTCTTAAGCTTCGCTTTGAAGGCCAATAAATCTTCCATTCTTTTTATTTCATGGATCAAATTTTCCCAATCCTGTATAGACACCTGGACGAAGACCTTCTGTCCTTGTGTATCAACCACGTAATTTGCTTCAGGCAGTATCATAATCCAACATTTGCATGCAAAATACTACAATCCGGCCATTGATACAAGGCCGCAAAGCCCAATGTCTTCTTTCCCTCAACCAAACTGATAAAATTTTCTAAGTTTGTCTATTCATCATCGATTGACAAACAAAACATGAGAATATCCGTCCTTTCTTTACTTCTTCTGCTGCAAATGGCATCGGTTTTCGCCCAAAACAAAGCAGTCTTTTCCGTCCAAGCGGACAAACCCGGTGCAGCCGTTTCCGCCACCATGTGGGGCGTCTTTTTTGAAGACATCAACCTCGGCGCTGATGGTGGCATGTACGCCGAGATGATCAAAAACCGCTCCTTTGAGTTTTTTAAACCCCTGATGGGCTGGCAAATTCGCAACAGCAAAGCGTCGGGGACGCTCAATTTTGGGCCAAACCTGTTGATGATCAATCGACCAGAGCGAGCTGAAACCAACCCGCGCTACCTACAAGTTACCTTGAACAATACCCCCAAGGATAGTTTAGGTTTGACCAATGAAGGCTTCCGGGGCATGGGCATCAAAAAGGGGCTGCGTTACGATTTTTCCGTCCTTTATCGCCTACAAAGTGGGAATGCCAAAATCCACCTGGAATTGGTCACTGAAAAGGGCGAAATCATTGGTACTGGTGTATTCATCCCTAAAAATACGGGCGATGTGTGGCAAAAGGGCGAAACCAGCTTCACCACTACTGCCACCGAGCCCAAGGCCAAACTCAATATCTGGTTTGAAGGTACTGGAACACTGGATGTTGACATGCTCTCCCTTTTCCCCGGCGATACCTGGAAAGGCCGCAAAGGTGGCCTCCGCGCCGACATGATCCAAATGCTGGCCGACCTGAAGCCTGGATTTATCCGCTTCCCCGGTGGCTGCATCGTGGAAGGCCACGACCTTTCGGTGCGCTACCAGTGGAAACGTACGATTGGCCCAGTGGAAGACCGCAAACTCCTTGTCAATCGCTGGAATTATGAATTTGCCCATCGCCCTACGCCAGATTATTTCCAAACCTTTGGCCTGGGCTTCTTCGAGTACTTCCAAATGGCGGAAGACATCGGTGCTGAACCCCTGCCAATTTTGAACTGCGGCATGGCCTGCCAATTCAACTCGGCTGAAGTCGCGCCGCTGGGAGACTTAGCCCCCTATGTCCAGGATGCTCTGGATTTGATCGAGTTCGCCAACGGTTCCACCTCTACCAAATGGGGCAGAATGCGCGCCGATATGGGCCACCCGGCTCCCTTCAACCTCAAAATGCTCGGCGTAGGCAACGAAAACTGGGGCCCCCAGTACATCGAGCGTCTGAAAGTATTCCAGGCGGCCATCAAGCGGGAATACCCCAACATCAAACTAGTGTGCAGCAGCGGCATCAACCACAGCGGGGAGCTGTTTGACTACCTCAATGGCGAATTGCGCGAGATGAAGGCCGAGTTCATCGATGAGCACTACTACAGTCGCCCGGAATGGTTTTTGGCCAATGCCAAACGTTACGATAGTTACGACCGCAAGTCTGTTTCGAAGGTTTTTGCTGGAGAATACGCCGGGCAAAGTGACAAAACGGTTAGTGTCAACAACAAAAACAACTGGCGGACTGCCTTGGCGGAAGCTGCATACATGACTGGGCTGGAGCGCAATGCGGATGTGGTGCAAATGGCTTCTTATGCGCCGCTCTTCGGCCATGTAGATGGCTGGCAATGGAAACCGAACCTGATTTGGGTCGACAATTTAAAAACCATGCCTACCCCGAATTACCATGTGCAAAAATTGTACGCCAATTACAAGGGTAGCCAGATAGTGCCCATTTTGTACAAGGATAAAATGCCTGCTACGGGGCAGGATAGCCTCTATGCTTCGGCTACGCTGGATAAAGGCAGCAATGAGTTGATCATCAAAATAGTGAATGCTTCGGCTAAGGCACAGACTGCAGAAGTGAATATTGATGGGGTGAAAAAGCTGGATGCGAAGGCGAAGTTGGTCACCTTGCAAAATGATGATTTGGAGGCGGAGAATACGATTGATCTGCCGACGGTGGTTGCGCCAGTGGAAAAGGAGATTGAGGTGAAGGGGAAGAAAGTGGAATTGGAGGTTAAAGGGTATTCGTTTTCGGTGATCCGGGTGAAATTGTAGGGGCACCCCTCGCGGGTGCCCCTGTATACCATTGTCGCATTAAAAATGCGATAATGGCATATCCATTATGTGATAACTTTACGACAACCACACACAGGGGCACCCGCCAGGGGTGCCCCTACGCGTTATTCTTCGATTTCATGCAACATCAGCGGCGAATCTTCCTTCGCCTCCAAGCCCGAATGCCCCATCAGGAACAAATCCACCTGACGTGCACATTCTCGACCTTCTGAAATGGCCCATACCACCAAGGATTGACCCCGACGCATGTCGCCTGCTGCAAAAACTTTTTTATTGCTGGTTTGGTATTTCTGCTCGTTTGCTTTGACGTTGCCACGCTCATCTAGTTCTACGCCCAATTGTTCGAGCATGCCCTGGTGTTGTGGGTGTACAAAGCCGATGGCCAAGAGCGCTAGATCACAAGGGATAACTTGCTCAGAGCCGGGCACTTCCTGGAAAGAATAACGGCCACTTGCTTTGTCCATGCCCCATTCCACTTTCACCAGTTCCAATTGCTTCACGTTGCCTTGTTCGTCGCCGATGAAACGTTTGGTTTGGATGGCCCATTGGCGGTCACAACCTTCATCGTGCGAAGAAGAAGTCCGCAAAATCATCGGCCAGTTGGGCCAGGAATAAGGATCGCGTTCCTTGGGTGGCTTGGACAACAATTCGATTTGGGTAATTGAAGCGGCCCGATGGCGGTTCGATGTCCCCACGCAGTCTGCACCAGTATCGCCACCACCGAT
Source organism: Saprospiraceae bacterium (assembly GCA_027488855.1). Lineage (GTDB taxonomy): Bacteria > Bacteroidota > Bacteroidia > Chitinophagales > Saprospiraceae > Haliscomenobacter. The sequence continues at coordinate 15,251 of JAIYAV010000267.1, read as the reverse complement.
CACAACTACGTGTTTATCAGTGGCCCAAATATCGCTCGCTGAAGGCAATTGATCGCCAGCTTGGCGGCGATTGCTTTGCTCCAGAAAGTCCATCGCAAAATGCACCCCTTTCAGTTCCCGGCCAGGGATAGGCAAGTCGCGTGGAATGGTGGAACCACCCGCCAGAACTACTGCATCAAAATCATTGAGCAATTGTTTAGCTTCGATGTCTACACCAATATTGGTATTGACGCGGAAGTTTACACCTTCTTGCTCCATAACCCCTACGCGGCGTTCGATGACCCATTTTTCCAACTTGAAGTCAGGAATGCCGTAACGCAGCAAGCCTCCAACGCGGTCTTTGCGCTCAAACAAGGTGACCTCATGGCCGGCCTTATTCAACTGAGCAGCGGCACCCAAGCCCGCAGGGCCGGAACCGACCACGGCTACTTTTTTACCGGTGCGTTGGGCGGGTATCTGCGGTCTCACGTAGCCTTTTTCGAAGGCCAATTCGGCAATCGATTTTTCGATGTGTTCGATGGCTACTGGTGGCTGGTTGATGCCCAGTACACAAGCTGCTTCGCAGGGTGCTGGACAAATGCGTCCAGTGAACTCTGGGAAGTTGTTGGTGCTGCTCAGGATTTGGTAAGCTTCGTCCCAGTTTTCCTGGTATACCGCGTCGTTGAACTCAGGGATGATGTTGCCCAATGGACAACCGCTGTGGCAAAAGGGTACACCACAGTCCATACACCGAGAAGCCTGATCAACCGTTTTTTCAGCTGAAAACGGCTCGTAAATCTCGCGATAGTCGTTGATGCGCTCTTCGGGGTTACGTGAAGAGGGGAGTTCGCGAGTATGTTTGAGAAATCCTTTTGGATCTGCCATTGGTTTTGCTTTTCTCCCCACGGCTAAAGCCATGGGGTGGTTCCCACGAATAAATTCATGGGTTGATTCTTGTTTTTGCCTCCCACGGATAAATCCATGGGTTGGCCCACGGCTAAAGCCATGGGCTAGTTTTTGTTGTGCCTCCCACGGCTAAAGCCATGGGTTGGTTCCGTTTGTGCCTGGCACGGATAAATCCGTAAGTAGGTGTAGTTAGGAAACCAAAGCTGGTTTGAGGTCAACTTGCATCTTCTCGGAGCGCTTGGCGAGTACGGCTTTGTAATCGCGGGGCATCACTTTGGTGAAGAATTGGCGCTCAATGTCCCAGTTTTCGAGCATTTCGCGGGCCACTTTGCTGCTGGTGCAGCTAAAGTGGTTGCGCAACATGCGGCGCAGCAATTCGAAGTCTTCGTCTTCCATCGGGTCTAGGTCGACCATTTCGGTGTTGACACTTTTTTCGAATGTACCAAGCGGGTTATACACGTAGGCTACTCCACCACTCATCCCGGCGGCGAAGTTTTTACCCGTTTCACCAAGCACCACTACTACGCCACCAGTCATGTATTCGCAACCGTGGTCGCCAATGCCTTCTACCACCGTTTTGACCCCGGAGTTGCGCACACAGAAACGTTCACCCGCCATACCTTTGATGTAGGCTTCGCCGGAAGTTGCGCCATAAAAGGCTACGTTACCGATGATGATGTTTTCTTGTGGTTCAAATTTGGCCTCACGGTCGGGTACCACAATCAAGCGACCACCCGAAAGCCCTTTGCCAAAGTAGTCATTGGCTTCACCTTCGAGCGTGAACTGCAAACCTGGTGCTGCGAAAGCCCCAAAACTTTGGCCAGCGGAACCCCGGAAACGATAATCAATCGTGGCGTCGGGCAAACCTTTGCCTTTGTAGCGCTTTGATACTTCGTTGGAGAGCATCGCACCCACTGCACGATCGGTATTTTGAATCGGGAAGATGGAGCTTACTTTTTGACCATTCTCCAAGGCCAGTTTGGCTTGGTAAATCAACTTGCGGTCCAAAACACTGGCAATGCCGTGGTCTTGTTCTACCCGCTTGTATTGGCCTACATTCTCATCCACTGGTTGTTTGAAGAGGATGGCATTCAAGTCCACCTGGCGGTATTTCCAATGATGGACATTGTTGCGCAAGCGCAGCAATTCGACTTTGCCCACCATTTCGTTGATGGTGCGGAAGCCCAATTGCGCCATGATTTCACGCAGGTCTTCAGCCAGGAAGCGGAAGAAGTTGATGACGTGTTGAGGATCACCATTGAAACGTTTGCGCAATTCAGGATCCTGGGTAGCAATCCCTACTGGACAGGTGTTGACATGGCACTTGCGCATCATGATACAACCTTCTACTACCAAGGCAGCGGTGGCTACACCCCATTCTTCGGCACCTAGCAGGGTAGCAATGGCGATGTCTTTACCGGTGCGCAATTGACCATCGGTTTGTACCACTACCCGGTCGCGCAGTTTGTTGCGCAATAGGGTTTGATGGGTTTCGGCCAGGCCAAGTTCCCAAGGCAGACCCGCATGGCGAATCGAGGTGAGCGGCGAAGCTCCGGTACCCCCGTCGTGACCCGAGATCAGGATGGCATCGGCGTGTGCTTTGGCTACCCCCGAGGCAATGATGCCCACTCCGGCTTTAGACACCAACTTCACGTTGATGCGGGCGGCAGGGTTGGCATTTTTAAGGTCAAAAATGAGCTGCGCCAAATCTTCAATGGAATAAATATCGTGGTGTGGTGGTGGTGAAATCAAACCTACCCCTGGGGTGGAGTGACGCACACGGCCAATCCATTCGTCTACTTTATGTCCGGGCAATTGACCCCCTTCGCCAGGCTTGGCGCCTTGGGCCATTTTGATTTGTAACTCAGCCGCATTGGTCAGGTAATAACTGGTTACCCCAAAACGGCCTGAAGCGACCTGCTTGGTGGCCGAACGTTCCCAATCGCCATTTTCTTTTGGTTCGAAGCGGATCTCGTCTTCACCCCCTTCACCACTGTTGCTTTTGCCACCAATGCGGTTCATGGCAATGGCCAGGGTGGTATGGGCTTCGTGAGAAATCGAACCAAAGGACATGGCTCCGGTCGCAAAACGCTTCATGATGTTTTCCACTGGCTCTACCTCTTCGATTGGAATGGGATTGCCTTTGCGGAAAGTCAACAAGCCGCGCAGGGTCAGCGCCTGTTCGGTTTGCTCATTGATGATGGCCGCGAATTTTTTGTATTCCTGGTAGTCGTTCTTGCGGGAAGCGACCTGCAGGTGGTGGATGCTCTTGGGGTTGAACAAGTGTGCTTCTCCCCGGCGTTTCCACTGGTATACCCCACCTACGTCCAGTTGAGCACCGGGTATTGGGCTTTCAGGATAGGCAAAGGAGTGACGCGCCAGTACTTCTTCGGCAATGCCATCGTAACTGATGCCCTGGATGCGGGATACCGAACCAGTAAAACATTTTTCAACCACTTCTTTGGAAATCCCCAAAATCTCGAAGATTTGGGCACCCTGGTAAGATTGCAGGGTCGAAATCCCGTTTTTGGACATCACCTTGAGGATGGATTTGCCGATGACCTTGTTGAAGGTATCGATCATTTTTTCCAACTTCATGCTGGTATCCAAATGGCCTAGTTCGCGCTGCTCGGCAATGGTCGCGTAAACCATGTAGGGGTTCACACAAGTGGCCCCGTAACCGATCAAGGTACAGAAATGGTGGGTTTCCCGAATGTCCCCAGCCTCCACGACTATTGAAGTCAAGGTGCGCAAACCGCGACGGATCAGGTGGTGATGCACCGCTCCGATGGCCAAAAGAGAAGGCACTGGTGCGTATTTCTCATCCACATTACGGTCGGAAAGGATCAGGATATTGGCACCCTGGCGCACCAAATCTTCTGCATCGGCACAAATATTGTCGATGGCAGCTTTGAGGCGGCCTTCTTGCCCGTCAGCCCGGAACAGGATATTGATGACTCCTGATTTGAAGTAACCTTCTTCGAGGTATTTTACCCGATTGAGTTCCCCGTTGGTAATCACAGGGCTTTCCAGGTGGATGAAACGGCCACGCTCGGGCACCAAATCCAGGTGTTTGGGGTTCCCGCCCAACATGGCAAACAAAGACATCACCGAACGCTCCCGGATTGGGTCGATAGGTGGGTTGGTTACCTGGGCAAAAAGCTGCTTGAAGTAGTTGGATAGGTGTTGCGACTGGTGCGAGAGTACCGCCAGTGGCGTATCGGCACCCATGGAGCCCAGCGGTTCCTGTCCTTCGGCTACTGTTGGGTTGATCAATACCTTGATGTCTTCTTTGCTGAAGCCAAAGAGCTGTTGATTGCGCAACAAACTTTGATCGTCCATTTCTACCGTGCCCGGGATGTTCTCGGGCAGATCGGCCAAAGTCAGGCGGTGCTCCTTGAGCCAATCCCGGTAAGGCAAACGTTGGCAGATGATGCTTTTTAGTTCTTCATCTCCTACAATGCGACCTTCGTCCAAATCGGCGATCAACATCCTGCCAGGTTGCAGGCGGCCTTTTTTCACCACTTTGGATTGGTCTACTGGCAAGGCTCCGGCTTCGGAAGCTACGATCAGCGTATTGTCTTCCATCAGGCAGTACCGCGAAGGACGCAGACCGTTGCGGTCGAGGGTAGCACCTACCAAAATACCGTTGGTAAAACAAATCGAAGCTGGGCCATCCCAAGGCTCCATGATGGTTTTGTGGTACTCGTAGAAGGCTTTTTTGTAATCCTCCATGGTGTCGTCGTGCTCCCAGGCCTCGGGGATCATCATCATCAAGGCATGGGGCAAGGAATAACCACTCATTACGAGGTATTCCAACACGTTGTCGAAATTACCGGAATCGGACAGATCATCGCCACAGATGGGTTTGATCAATTCCAATTCTTCATCGGTGAAAATTTCCGACATCAGGTTTTTCTCCTTGGACTGCCACCAATTCAGGTTCCCTCTTACGGTGTTGATTTCACCGTTGTGGGCAATGTAGCGGAAAGGCTGCGCCAATTTCCACTTCGGTACCGTATTGGTAGAAAAACGGGAGTGAATCAGCGCGATGGCTGATTTCAGATCCGCATCCTGCAAATCCAAAAAGTAAGGGCGCAGTTGATACGTGGTCAACTGGCCCTTGTATACAACAGTTTTGTATGAAAATGAAGCGATGTAGAAGTTTTCCTTCACGTGAGGGAAAACTTTGTAAATGTTGTGGATCACAAACTTGCGCAGGATGTACAAACGGCGCTCCAAAGCCTGCAATTCCATTTCTTGCTTGGGTTTCACAAAAACCTGCTCCACGCGTGGCTCGGACGCCACTGCGGATTCGCCCAACAACTCATGATCGGTGGGAACTTTGCGCCAGCCGATCACTTCAAACCCACATTCATCAATGTAATCCTGAAACAATACCCGACACTCCTGGCGTTGCTCCCGCTCCATGGGGAAGAAGACCATACCTACACCGTATTTACCAAAATCGGGGAGGTCGAACTTCAATTCCCGGCATTTTTTCTTAAAAAATTCATGAGGAGTTTGGATGATGATACCGGCACCATCCCCGGTATTGGGTTCACAACCACAAGCTCCGCGGTGCTCCATATTGGCCAACATGGTGAGCGCATCCTCTACCAGTTCATGGGATTTGATGCCATTGAGATTGGCCATCAAACCCGTGCCACAAGAGTCTTTCTCCAGCTGCGGAACGTACAAACCTTCATTGGTCTCCTTCATATGCAAAACTGTTGTTGTCTGATCAATAAAAAATATCTTCAACGCAAAGCGTTTTAGTTGAAATTAGGTTGCTGAAGCAGCAGTATGGTTAGGCTTAATCGGGACTTAGGTTGCTAAGTTCTTGGTGATTCAAAGAATAGGCTAAAGAATTGGAAATAATCTGGTCATAAATTGGCTAGTAAGCAAATGTCGCTGTCAAGTAGAGGTTCAAAAATATTGCATGGAACTTGAAAAGCCAATTGCAAAGAATGAAAAAAGTGTGCGAAACTGTTAATTTAAATCTTTTTTCTCCGACACTTAACCGCAAAATATGCAAAAAAGTAGAGTTTTTTTAAAAATTTTTCAAAGTAAGTATTGAAATAATAATTTGCGGTAAAAGCAAAAAACTACCCTTGATCTCATTTTTTGTTAAAAACCACCAAAAATTATTTTCTTTTTTGAAAAAAGCCCCAAAGTAAGAGGCTAAACCAAAACCGGAACTTGCTACAATTCCAAAAATGCAAATGGCCTGCTCAACGAGCAAGCCATAAGACGTGGGAATTGGGGAGTTTGGTTGCCGCTAGTGAGATGGACTAAAATTCAATTTTAAAAAATTCGACATTGTCTAATCCGCGTGCTTCCATGATGATTTTAGGGATAGGTGTTGACCAATCGATGCGGAGGATGCCAAAGCTGCGTTGATTGACCAAGGGGGTGACCCGATGCCGATTGGGTTCCGAATTATTTCCTGCGTAAGCATGGGTCAGGCCACTGGAAGTAAAGTCGTACAATGGATAACCCAATCCCGGCAGTTCAACTTTAGAAACTTCGGAAATATGGCGGTCGCCGCTGATCATTAAGGTTTTGGCGGGTTTAACTTTGGCCAACAACTCAAACAATCGCTTGCGGGCAACAGGAAAGTTGGCCCATTTTTCAAAAGCATGTTCGTCGTGGATGAATTGAATGCCGCAGCCAATGATGTTGACTTGCGCGGTACTGTTGCGCAATTCATCCTCCAACCATTTCCACTGGGCTTCACCCAGCATGTCCCCGGTCTCATTGATGAAATACCTGGGCGTTTTGGTCGGATTGGGCACCAATTCATCGCGGAAATATCGACCATCCAGCAAGATGACCTTAACTTGATGTCCCACTGGTCCCATGGTGTAAGATTGGTAAGCCCCTTCACGTTCCCACACTGGATCGTTTTTTGGCACTGCTAAAAAGTTAAGCATCAAGTCTTTACTGTCCTTTCGTTTGGGATAGGTTTTGTCCCCATCATTTACCCCATAATCATGATCGTCCCAAATGCCCATGATTGAGCTTTGTTCCCGCAATTTGAGGTAATCGGGTTCATGCAGTACTTTTTGGTACATCGTGGACATTGAAAGCATGTCATCCGTATCAGCGTAAATATTGTCACCCAACCAAACCCACAAATCTGGACGGTTAGACAAGATCGGCTTCCACATCAACTGATCCTTATCCTGGTTGTTGCAGGAACCAAACGCAATGGTGCTTACTTGCTGTTGGAAATTGATGGGATAAGCAACGGTATGTTGGGCTATCACCGATGGTGGTATCGCTACACCTTGAGCCCCGAGGGCGGTGAGCAGGCATAAATGCCAGAGGAGGGAACACAAGTATTTCATGAGCAGTTTGAAGTATGCTGAATGTAAGTAAACCTGCCTAAATACTGGGGGCGAAGACCTGATAAAAGACAATAAATGGGCTTACGACAATAAGTCGTTATGGGCTAAAACACTAATGATCAAGATTATTTATACACTTTGCGTAGAATCAAGGCGGAAGTAATAGTTCGCCCTCGTACAATAATGATTGGGTGCAATTTGCATTGCAATCAACCTGGGTTCGGCAAACGTTTGCAATGTACAGATGATCTGAGGATGGCGTTCAAATTTTCCGTCATTCAGTAATCATTTCAGGGTTTTCGGTAACAAATTTCAGTTTTTCGGTAAATGGGGATGCATGAAAAATATTTTTTTTAGTGGCCATTTTCCATTGGGTAAGTCAAGCCAATTTGCTTGCGTATTTCATCCAATAACTCCATTCTGGCCAGGGTATAATCCAAATCAAGGCTAGGGCTTTCCTTTAATCCAGCCGACACACAACGCATGACCTCCTGGGCTTCAAAGGTATAACCGTGTACTTCCTGATTGAATTGAAAAAACTCGGGGCGTTTCCCTTCGCGCAATAAACTCATCGAAGTCATTTCATGAAAACGACTGTGAAAATGGATGGTACCCGTTTCGCCATAAATAAAGGCTTCGGATTTGGTGCCCATTCGAATGGTGGTGTGGAGATGGGAAAGGGCGCCGTTTTGGTGCCGTAAGATGATGGCCGTATCTTCATCAACTCCAGTGGAACCAATGTAGGCCTTGGCGGTCACTTCAGTAGGCATTCCCAGTACCAGGGTTGCCAAAAAAAGCGGATACACTCCAATGTCCAACAATGCACCACCTCCCAATTCCGGATTGAACAAACGTCCCTCAGGATCAACAGGCGGTTTAAATCCAAAATCAGCTTTCACCCCCAAAATTTCCCCAATTTCCCCATCCCCAATGAGTTGCAGCATTTTTTGAGTAGTCGGCAAAAAACGCGTCCAGAAAGCCTCCATCAAAAAAGTTTGCTGAGTACGGGCTTCCTGCACCATTTGCCGAGCTTCGTGGATATTGATGGAAAAGGGTTTTTCACACAACACCGGAATTTGATGGGCCAGGCAAAACAGGGTATTGTCGCGGTGTAAATTATTGGGTGTGGCAATGTATACGGCATCAAGATCGGGGCACTGGATGATGTCTTCGTAGGCACCATAGCAGTGACTGGCACCATACTGTCGCGCAAATTCAGTAGATCGATCCATATCGCGAGAAGCTACCGCCGTGAGTTTGGCGCCCGGCGTTTTAGCCAAATCTGCTGCAAATTTGTGGGCAATGCGCCCCAGGCCGATGATGCCCCAGTTGAAAGTATTCATGAGGGTTGAGGAGTTGAGAGGGTGAGGAGTTGAGAGGGTTGAGAAGTTGAGGAGTTGAGGCTGCCGCGAGAGACTTAGACAAGGACTTTGTCAAAATCGCTCGCGGCAGCCTCAACTTCTCACCCCTCAACTTCTCAACTATTTTTTAAATAACTGCAAAGCAGCTTCACTCATTGCCGCTACCCCCGTTTTGATGGTGGGTTCGGGTACCGGACAAAAGAGCGAAGAGTGCAATGAGGGCAATTGGATTTCACCTTTGGCGGCCTTTTCAGCCTGCCCTGGATCTTGGGTGCCGAGCCAGAAGAGGAAAATGGGCACTTTTTCGGGGGTGCGACCAAACAAGGCGAAATCTTCACCGGCCATGGAAGGTTCTACTTCCTGGATTTGGGCTGCGCCAAAGGTAGTTTTGAAATGATTGACCACCCGTTCGGTCAAGGCAGGGTCGTTATACGTGGAGGGCGTTTCTTCGGGGCGCATGGTGATTTTAGGAAATTTGCTTTCGGGCAAACCCGCTGCGATCGCTTCCCCCCGGCAAATCCGACCAATTTTTTCAATCGTATTTTTGCGCACCTGATCGGAATAGGAGCGCATGGTCAACTGCAATTGCACCTCGTTGGGAATGACATTGCCCTTGGCACCGCCGTGAATGGCCCCAACTGTAACCACGGCAGGTTCCAGAGGGGAAGTTTCCCGGCTGACGATGGTTTGTAGCGTAGTGATGATGCGGGCAGACAACACGATGGGGTCGATGGTGGTGTGTGGATAAGCTCCATGCCCGCCTTGGCCATACACGGTGATGTCCATGAAGTCGACATTGGCCAGGGTGTATTCCTTGCGGAAACCGATGCGGCCAGCGGCCAGGCTGGGGCTGACGTGGGTTGCGAGGGCGTAGTCTGGTTTGGGAAATTTGCTGTACAGGCCTTCTTTTAGCATGGCCTTGGCCCCACCGCTGCGTTCTTCAGCGGGTTGGCCCACCATGATCAGGGTGCCACTCCACTTGGATTTCATTTTGGCCAGGGTCCGGGCAGCCCCCGTCCATACGGTCATGTGTACATCGTGGCCACAGGCGTGCATGACGCCGACGGTGTTGCCACTTTCATCTTTGGTTTTTACCTGACTGGCGTAGGTTTTGCCCGTTTCTTCCACTACGGGCAGGGCATCCATATCGGCGCGGATGAGCACGGTAGGGCCGGGGCCGTTTTTCAGAATACCAACTACTCCGGTACCGCCGAAGTTTTCAGTGACCTGAAAACCCGCTTGACGCAACTCTTCAGCCAGGCGTTTGGCCGTGTTGGTCTCGTAAAAGGATAGTTCGGGATTTTGGTGGAGGTGGAGGTAGAGTTTTTCCAGGTGTGGGTAATCCTGCACACTGTATTCTTTTGCGGTTTGGGCTAACAATGAAACACTTAGTAGTGTAAAAATGAACCCATAAATCAATTTCTGCATCTTCGCTTAATTTCTGGTTGGAAAAATAAGGAAAAAGAGCGTTTGTAACAGCAGCTTATTGCTATTCATGCTTAAATTAGTCATTATCGCCTAAAAATATTTTAAGGAGACCTGATATAACTAATTTTCAAAACTGCTATCTTTCCCCAAACCTACACCATGCTCGCACTCCTCGGCTTTGCCACCATCGCCACCTTTTTAGCCCTCATCATGACCAAACGAATGGGGGTAATGACCGCTTTGGTTTTGGTACCCATCGTCTTTGGCCTCCTGGCCGGAGTAAAGCCCGTGGAATTGGGGGAAATGATCCTGGCGGGTATCAAACAGGTAGCCCCAACGGGCATCCTCCTCATGTTTGCGGTTTTGTACTTTGCCACCATGCTGGATGCGGGTTTGTTTGACCCGGTCATTGCTGGCATTGTGCGGGCGGTGAAGGGTGACCCACTCAAGGTGTTGTTGGGCACGGCTGTTTTGACCATGATTGTCCACCTGGACGGAGATGGTACCGCCACCTTTATGATTGTGCTGTCTGCCTTTGTGCCGATTTACAAACAATTGGGCATCAATCGGCTGATGTTGGCGGGCATAGTGGCTCTGAGTGTGGGGCCCTTGCACCTGGTGCCCTGGTCGGGCACTTCAGCCCGGGCGATTTCAACGCTGAATACCAATGCGGCCAATATTTTCAACCCCAATGTGCCTGCCATCTTGGGGGGCGTTTTGTGGGTACTGCTGGTTGCCTACATTTGGGGCAAACGGGAGCGCAAACGCATCGGCATTCTCGACCTGCAATACCATCCCGCCGACAATTTGAATGAAGAGCAAAAACGTTTGCGGCGGCCCAGACTCATTTGGTTCAACGCCATTTTTACCATCATGCTCATTGTCACTTTGATGAAAGCCTGGGTGCCGACCGCGGTGTTGTTTTTGGTAGCGAGTATGGTTGCCCTGCTGATCAATTACCCCAAATTGGCCGATCAGCAAAAAATCCTGCGCAATCACGGCATGAACATCTTTATGGTGTCGAGCATGATTTTTGCGGCGGGGGTGTTTTCCGGTATTTTGGGTGGCTCCAAAATGATTGATGCGATGGCCAGTGCCCTGGTGGCCTTGATTCCGGCTCAACAAGCCAACCTGTTGCCCACCTTGACGGCTATTACCAGCTTGCCTGCGAGTATACTTTTTACACCGGATGCCTATTATTTTGGCGTAGTGCCGATTTTGAGCCAAACTGCCACCGAATTTGGGATCGATAAATTGGAAATTGGCCGGGCGGCCTTGTTGGGACAAATGACGGTGGGCTTCCCGATCAGTCCACTGACTGCTTCGACATTTTTATTGGTAGGCTTAGCGGAAGTGGATTTGGGCGAACATCAAAGATTCACCTTTTTCTGGGCCTGGGGCACTACCATTGTGATGACGATAGTGGCTCTGCTCACGGGATCGATACACCTTTAAGCCATGGGAAAAGCGAAAATAAGAATTGGTTGTGGTGCGGGATTTTCCGGGGACAGGCTGGAACCTGCGGTGATTCTGGCCGAAAAAGGTGAGTTGGATTACCTCGTGCTGGAATGCCTGGCGGAGCGCACCATCGCTCTGGCGCAAAAACGCAAGTTGCAAGACCCCGAGCAGGGCTACGACCCCTTGTTAGAGCGGCGGATTCGTTCCTTGTTGCCCTTGTTGGTGCAAAACAAGATCAGGTTGATCAGCAACATGGGGGCCGCAAACCCGATTGCGGGCGCACAAAAAATAATCGAAATTGCCAGGGAGCTTGGGCTCTCCATTCGGGTAGCAGCCATTACGGGTGATGATGTTTTGGCAAAAATTGACCCACAGTGGCCTGCTTTGGAAACGGGCGAGGCCCTGGAAAAATCAGGCTCAATTATTTCTGCCAATGCTTACTTGGGTATAGAACCTATCCTGAAAGCCTTACAAAGTGAGGCCCAAATCATCCTCACTGGGCGAGTCGCCGATCCATCGCTGTTTTTGGCACCGATGATTCATGAGTTTGGCTGGAAAACGGATGATTACGATTTGCTGGGTAAAGGGACGGTTATTGGGCATTTGCTTGAATGTGCGGGGCACATCACTGGAGGCTATTTTGCTGATCCGATCAAAAAGCCGGTGGCCGGAATGGCGGAATTGGGACACCCATATGCCGATGTATTCCCAGATGGTTCTGCCGTGATCAGCAAGGTGGAAGGGACTGGGGGCGTGGTTAATTTACAAACTGCGAAGGAGCAACTTTTGTACGAGGTCATCAACCCTTATGAATATTTTACCCCCGATGTCATTGCGGATTTCACCACGGTACACCTGAGTGAATCCGGGCGGGATCAGGTAAGTGTGCGTGGAGGAACGGGGAAAAACAAACCAGCTACCTACAAAGTGAGTGTGGGCTACAAAGCCTTTTTCCTGGGAGAGGGTGAAATCTCTTACGCTGGCTCAGCGGCTTTGGAACGGGCGGAATTGGCGGGAGAAATTTTGACCCAACGGCTGAAAGACCAGTTTCCAGACCTGCGCATCGATTACATTGGCAGCAGTTCGGTGCACCGTAGCAATTTTGGACACTCGGCGGTGCCTTACGAGATCAGGGTGCGTGCGGCGGCCAAAGCTCTTTCTGCGTTTCAGGCTGCCTTGATTGGAGAGGAGGTGGAAGCACTATATACCAATGGCCCGGCGGGTGGGGGAGGAGTGCGCAAGGGGGTGAATGAGGTGATTGGGATTGTGTCGGTGTTGTTGGATCGGGGAGTGGTGGAACCCAAGGTGAGCATTTTTACCCATCCCTAAGTTGAGTGCCCGACAATTAGTAGACATATGCACGATCTAAAACCCTGCCCCGAAAGTTTCAGACTTTCGGGGCGGTTAAGCAAAGCACTGTTTCGCTGCTTGACCCCCCCGAAGGTTTTGAACCTTCGGGGAGGGGTTCTAGATTTGTGCGCAAATCCTTGATTTTTAAATTGCCTCAAGTCTAATGTTAACCATGAAACTCTACAACATCGCTCACAGCCGCGCTGGCGACAAGGGCAACACCCTCACCCTGTCCTTGATCCCATATCAAGAGACAGACTACAACTTGCTTTGCAACAGCGTCACAGCGGATCGGGTCAAAACTCATTTAAAAGATGTAGTTGTAGGTGAAATCATTCGCTACGAGTTGCCCAATATCCATGCCTTGCTTTTTGTTTGCCAACAAGCCTTGATGGGGGGAGTGACTACTTCGCTAGCGATGGATACACATGGCAAGGCATTGAGTTACGCGCTGTTGGAAATGGAGATTTAATCAGCTTGGGATCAAAACCACCTTTATGCACATTCAACACTTTGACTCAGAAAAATCCCTTGCCGCAGCAGCCAGCCAAATCATTCTCCAGGCCATTCAAAAGAAATCGGATCTGTTGCTTTGCGCGGCTACAGGCAATACACCCACTGCTACCTACCAAGCTCTTGTAGCCCAAAAATCACTTTTTCCCGCTGGCCAATTGCGCATTTTCAAACTCGATGAATGGGGCGGTGTTCCCATGGATCATCCGGGTACTTGTGAAGCCTATCTTCAAGAGCACTTGTTACAACCTTTAAATATTCCAGTGGATCGCTATTTTTCCTTCCATAGCAATCCAGCTGATCCGCAACAAGAATGCGCCCGGGTGCAAGAACGGTTGCAACAAGAAGGGCCGATCGATTTATGTGTACTTGGTCTTGGGGTCAACGGCCACTTGGCTTTTAATGAACCTGGAGCCTTTTTGCAGCCGCATTGCCACATTGCTCAACTTACCCAGGATTCGCTAGGACACAGTATGGCAAAGGATATGCAGGGTGCAAAATTGTATGGTCTCACCCTGGGAATGAGTGATATTTTGGCGGCCAGGGAAATTTTACTACTCATTTCAGGGCCGTCAAAAGTGGAGGTCACAAAACAGCTATTGGAAGCTAAAATCAGTAGTCAATTGCCCGCTTCCTTTTTGTGGTTGCATTCCAATGTCAAAGTTTTGATCCAATGATTTTTCCACTGTGCTTGCTTTATTCGTATATTTTTTAAAATTTTGAAAGCCCATCTGTAATTGAATACCCAAACATACACTCAAACTATGTCTACAGACCTATCAACTCTACAGTACCCGGTTGGCAAATTTGCCAAACCAGAAACGGTAACGCCAGCCATGATTGAGGAATGGATTGCTTACCTCGAAAAATTCCCGCAGGTATTTCGCCAAACGGCGGAATCTTTGAGTGAAGCACAATTGGATAGCCCCTATCGGCCAGATGGTTGGACGGGGCGGCAAGTGGTGCACCACATCGCCGATAGCCACATGAATGCTTACATTCGTTTCAAGTTGTCTCTGACTGAAGATTTTCCGACCATCAAACCTTACATGGAAGACCGCTGGGCGACCTTGCCGGATTCAAAACTGCCAATCGAAGCGTCTTTGCGGATTCTGGAGGATGTCCATACCCGTTGGGTTTGTATTTTAAAGGACATTGTGGATTGGGAAAACCAGGGCTATTATCATCCTGAGTTTGGGACGGTGAAAAACCCTTTGAGTAAGGTATTGGCGCTGTACCATTGGCACAGTCGGCACCATTTGGGGCATTTGGAGTTGTTGAAGAAATAACATTTGTGCATTGCTTGGAACCTCCCGAAAGTGGAAAACTTTCGGGAGGTAATGCTCCAGATTGGAGGAAAATTAACGATTGGATTATTTTTCCTAGAAATTGCTTAAATCATTTAAGTCCAGGCCTGACCAATGGTCACCTTGATTTCCGGGGTGATTTTAATTTTCATGCGCACAATCAGCGGATCGTTTAGCGGATTTCCGGTGCTGCGGTACAAGGAGTAAGTACTTTTGATGGTGGTAAAAACCGAGACCATTGCGGCACTGCCTTTGTTTTCTTTCAAAATTTCATCCAGTCTTTCGGGTGAAAAATCTTCATGCCTGCCGCGCATTTCCACTTCCAGGGAAGGGCTCAGGGCTACAGTCAAAGAAAAGTTGACCATTTCCAGCCCGTAGGCCTGCATGCGCGGGAAAATGCGCAGCCATTCTTCAATCATTTGGTAGCCGCGTTCTTTGGCGTTTTCGCCTAGGCTACCCGCTTGATCCATGATGGCGTCGGAGGCCTCTTGGAATGCTTTTTTCAGTCGGTCGATCATGGTTGATGGTTGAGGGGTTGAGGAGTTGAGAAGTTGAGAAGTTGAGGCTACCGCGAGCGACTTAGACAAGGTTCTTGT
>JAIYAV010000380.1 GCA_027488855.1 Saprospiraceae bacterium | reverse complement strand
TCAATGAAGAGGCCTTTTTTGAGGCGATGATCCAATACTTCAAAAAACAGTACCGAATCAATCCAAAAAATGTTTTTGTGGTGGGCACCAGTGGCGGTGGTCACATGGCTTACAAATTGGCCATGACCTTGCCTGAAAAAATAAAGGCCATCACAGCCATTGTAGCCAGTTTGCCCGACCCTAGTAATTTTGACTGTATCGATAAAAAAGTGGCCAAACCCGTGATGATCGTCAACGGGACGGCAGACCCCTTAAATCGTTGGGAAGGTGGAGAAATCATCCTAGGTAACGGGGTCAATATGGGTTTGATCCGCTCTACGGAAAGTAGCTTTCAATATTGGTCTGCTTTGGGTGGATATACTGGAGAGGCTGTCAAAACGGCCTTACCTGATACTGATCCCAAGGATGGTAAAACGGTTGAGCGTTATCAGTTCAAAGAAAAGGGGAAACCAGAAGTGACGCTGCTGAAGGTGATTGGGGGGAAGCATGATTACCCGGGGGATATTGATGTGTATTTGGAGGCTTGGGCGTTTTTTAAGCGGCAGTAGGGCAACAGGAGTTTGATCAAAAGACCAAATGGTGATTTGAAAATTTAATAGGCAATCGCTTGTTAGATAAACAATCAATTGTTATATTCGCTGGTGAGTGAAACACAATACTGCGTAGATAAACCACGTAGACGAAAGAAAACGATATGCGGATTAAGCGAACTTACCCGCAACAGACGAAAACGACCTTATTAAGCATTAAAAATATCTATAACAATGAACAGAAACTATTTTTCAATCATTTCTATTTTTTCGATATTAACTGGATATTCAATCTTAGGAATCGCTCAAAATCAGATTCATTTCAGTGGAAATATCGCCAATTGTCCGGATTCAAATTTCGAAATCGGGAAAGTTGACAAACCTAACGATGCGAGTGAATGGCAAAAAGTTAAAATCAAAAATGGGATTTTCTCGGTTGTAATAAACACTAAAGAACCAACCGTACTTCGGTGTTTTTTCAAAGCTAAAGAATTTGATTTTTACGCTATGCCCGGAGACAGCCTAGTTTTAACAGCCGATTACAATAAATTATTGGCATCGACCAGGTTCGAGGGCAAAGGAAAGGAGAGCGCCCAATTTTATACTGTCTGGAAGCAAAATTTCAACGCTTCACATAAAACCGATATTGAGAATAGAAGAAACTCTACTCCGCAACGTTATCTTGAATTAAGAAAGAATCTTTTGGATTTAGAAATGGCTTTCTTGAATGACTATGTTGTTAAATATGGATTAAAGGAAAGCCCGTTTTTTAACTACTATGTCACGGATTTTAAATTCAGCTTTTACTCTGCTCTTAGTAGTTATATTGAAGACCATAACAGCATCGAAAAAGATGGAATTAAACCGGAATATTTCCCATTATTAAAGTTACTTGATGAGATTGACTATAATGATCCCAATCTTGTTGAAACTGAAGCCTATCGTTGGTTCTTTATGGGATACATCAACAGCCTTAAATATCGGCAGTTGATTTATGAAAAGATTCTTCCTGAGGCGGCTAAAGATTCTGCTTTTTGGTTTATGAGGTGCTTCGTACTTTCGAAGAAGATATTGAATAAAAAAGCCCATGAGTCTTATGTAATGACAGCTTTCTTTGAGTATTTAACTCCATTGAATGTGGGTACACTAGCCCCGTATTATGGACAGTTTATTCAAAGCTGTAGCGAGGAGAATCGTTTAATTCTGGGAGCTGCGTTTAAGAAATACAAGAAGCTAAGCGAAAGCCACAAGATTTCGAGTAATGCTCAAATAAAAAAGACCGATGGCGGTTTAAAGGAAATTCTTAATGACTACAAAGGATCGCTGCTGTATGTTGATTTTTGGGCCAGTTGGTGTGCCCCATGTATTGGGGAAATGCCAGCATCTAAAGAACTTCAAAAGACGTTTAAAGATAAGGACGTGAAGTTTCTGTTTATCTCTGTTGATGAGGACGAAGACATTTGGAAAAAAGCCATATCAGTTTATGAAATCCCTGGTATTCATTATAGGCTGGGTAAGGTAAATAGATCTGATTTGGTTGATAAATTACTTTCAAATGGTGTTCCCCATTATCTGATTGTAGGAAGGGATGGCAATATCATTGCTCAAGATGCAAAAAGACCAAGCGACCCGAGTCTTGTTTCTGAACTTGAAAAGTTGTTGGAAAATTAAATTAATTGATAAGAAGGTGTGAAAAATAAGTTAAATAAACGCCAGCCATACCAAGAACAATCGCTTCCCGAAAATACGAGGTTTAACCGCAATTTTCGGGAAGCGTAACCTGCTCGCAAAGCCCCTATAACTTCCGATCAATCTCCTTAAACACAATCCCGTACTCCTCCAACTCACTCAACACCGGCTCGTACACCTCCTTCATCACTGGAATTTGTACTCCACGCGACTTGATTTTCCCTTCCACCACCAGTTTCACAAAGATGGCCATTGGTAAACCTACCGTTTGCGCCATGGCAGTTTCTTCTGCATTCACCCCTTTTTGGGACATGGTAGAAGTGCGGATGCGTTTTTCGCCTTTTTTCTCGTATTCAAACTCGTGGTGCATCACCACCATATCTTTGTCAGTGGGTTTGAGCTTCCATTTGTCGCGCAGCAGGTGCTCCAAAATCAGGGCTGGAGTGGCATTGGGCAGTTTGATTTTTTTCTTGCTGAAGACTCCCAACCAATCCAATTTTTTCATGATGGGTGAATTGATGTCTTCATCCAACATCTGGGCAATCCGTTCTTTGACCGAACCACCGATGTGTTGATCCACGTAGGCATCCATCAATTCGTGGTAGGAGATTTCGCCAGAATGCAAAATTGGGAAGTCAGCATCCGTCAAGCCAATCTGGATCAAGGCATCCCAGGCTTCGCAAAATCCTGGGTAACGCAAAGTGCCCCTTAAAATATTGGGAATATCCCCAAGCCCATAAGCTTCGCGGTACAACAAGGAATCGCGGTTGGCGTAAGCCTCCATTTTGCCCACTTCGGGGATATCGATGGTGCGACATTCCTTGTACAAGCGATGGTAAGGCTGGTAACGCAAGCGGCCATTTTCCAGGTATTGGGCTGTGCCTTGGCCCGCTAATACAACGTTTCTTGGGTTCCAGGTGATCTTGTAATGCCAGGGATTGTCGTCACTTTCGGGCGCGATCAGGCCACCTGTATAGGAGCGGAAAGCGGTGACTTTGCCACCACTTTCTTTGATCTCATCGATGACTTTCATGGCCGACATGTGGTCGATGCCGGGATCCAGGCCCATTTCACCCATAAAAATCAGCTCCCGATCGCGGGCTTCATCGCCCAGGCGGTACATTTCCTGCGAAACGTAAGAAGCAGTGATCAGGTGTTTTTTTAGCTTTACACAGTCGTGGGCTACTTCCAGGTGCAAGTGTGCGGGCAGGATGGATACGACCACATCGGCGCGGCCAATTAGTTCACGGCGGTCATTGACCTTCAGTACGTCCAACCATACTGCGCGGCCATTGGGGTGGTTTTTTACTTTTTTTTCGGCGTTTTCTAGTTGGGCGTCTGCAACTGTAACGAACCAAGACCGCACTGCGGCTTGTTCTAATACATATTTGATCAGTGAACTGGAAGAAAGTCCGGCTCCGATGATCAGAATGTTGTTCATATGGTATATTTTTGAACTAAGAGCATGTTTGTTTTGGGCATGCCCTGATGTAAACCAATTGCGCTGATGGTAGAGTTGAAATTACAAGTGGACTATCGTTGTTATGCATCAACGACAGAACTTCCACCTGAGTATCAAGAGTTGTTGGACTGTGCAAAAAAAGCGTTGGGCCTATCGTATTCGCCGTATTCTTCATTCAAAGTGGGTGCTGCCATTTTACTGGAGGATGGAACCCTGGTACCGGGGGCCAACCAAGAAAATGCGTCCTACCCGCTTTGTTTGTGCGCCGAACGAAATGCCTTAGCCGTGGCAAATATACAGTATCCTTCCCAAAAAATGGTAGCAATGGCCGTAGTTGCTGCAAAAGAAGACATTTTTGTTTCGCCTTGTGGGGCTTGCAGGCAGGTGATTTGGGAGAATGAGCAGCGGAATGGGGGGCCGATTGCTATGCTGATTCAAGGGCCGGAGGGGAAGGTGTATCGTTTTGGGTCGATTGGGGATTTGTTGCCGTTTGGGTTTAGTGGGAAGGATTTGGGGTGAAAGAGGGCTCTGCTTCGCAGGGGTTTTTTCTTTTTCACCACCTTAGACACCTTAGGCACCTTAGGGTCACCTTAGAAATTTAGGCAATACGTTTGGTATTAGAGAGATAAAACATTAATAGACTTTAGACAAATTGATAATCAATAAGTTAATCAAATTCAAGGTCAGCGACCAGCGGCAGAGCCGCCAAAACGTCTGTAGAATTTAGACCAAGTAGGGCGGTTAAGGCGCTTAGCACCGGAACAGTTACATTAAGTCTGGGTTAAATTTTTAGCAAAAGTATAAATGTAGGTTCGCTAATTCGTATGTTTACGACATACAAATTAACACATAGCAATGCACGCCAAAACTGCTGAATTTTCCCCGGAGTTACAGGAGTTAGCTCAAGCGGCCAAGCTCCTCTCCCACCCTGCGCGGATTGCGATCATCAAGCTCCTAGCGGCCAAAAAAAGTTGCATTTCCGGGGATATTGCCAATGAACTACCCTTGAGTCGAGCCACGGTGTGCCAGCATTTGCAGGAGTTGAAAAACGCAGGGCTGATCAAGGGAGAAATTAGTGGTTTGAATGTGAATTACTGCCTAAATGTAGAGAAGTGGAGGAGCGTCAAAGCGCAGTTTGAGGGGTTGTTTTCGCTCACCATTCACGAGATCAACTGCAATTGTTAAATACCCAAGCTTATGAAAATTGCACTTTTCAGTGACATCCACGCCAACTTGCCCGCTTTACAGGCGGTTTTGGCAGACATAGACCAACGCGACCCCGATTTGATCTACTGCCTGGGGGATTTGGTGGGCTATGCCCCCTACCCCAACGAAGTCATTCAGGAGATTAGGCAGCGCAAAATTCCCACCATTGCCGGAAATTACGACGAGGGCATCGGCCTGGCCTCCGACAGTTGTGGTTGTGCCTACAAAGAACCGATTGACAAAAGCCATGGTGCCATTTCCATCGCTTACACCAACTCGATCGTTCAGCCCGAAGCGCGTGCTTTTTTGAAGGAATTGCCCCGGCATTTTGCGCTGGATTTTGAGTTCAATGGGGAGAAATTCCGTTTGCTATTGGTACACGGCAGTCCACGCAAAATCAACGAATACTTGTTTGAAGAGCGCGACGAAAAGAGCTTGCTGCACATCATGGAACAAGCGCAGGCTGACATCCTGGCTTTTGGGCATACCCACAAACCTTATCACCGCATCCTGGCCAATGAAGACGGCAATACTTTCCGCCATGCTATCAACATTGGTTCCGTAGGCAAGCCCAAGGATGGCGACGTGCGGGCTTGTTACGTTATACTAGAAATCAACCCTGAAACCTCCATGAGCAAAGTCGATAGCTTGAGCGTGGAATTTGTACGCGTGCCTTACGATGTGGAAAGCATCGCCAGCGCCGTAGAGGCTAGTCCGCTACCCAATGAGTACGCGGATATGTTGCGTAAAGCATACTAAATTCAAAAAAACAGCATGAAAATTTCAGAATTCAAAGCCCATTTAGCCACCCTCAATTCGGTTGGTTTCAAACTGCCCAATGGCGAATGTGTCCCCCTACATTTCCACATCACCGAGGTAGGGCGCATAACCAAGCATTTTATTGATTGTGGTGGCGATGTGCACGAAGAAAAAGCGGCAAACCTGCAAATTTGGGTAGCCGATGATACCGACCACCGTTTAGCACCGCGCAATCTGTTAAACATCCTTGATCAATCCAAGCAGGTATTGAATGATGAGGATTTAGAAATTGAAGTAGAATATCAAACCGAAACCATTGGAAAGTATGGTTTGAGCATTGATGACGATGCTTTTGTGCTGGTCGCGAAGGAAACAGATTGCTTGGCAAAAGTCAAGTGTAATATCCCTCAGGCAAAACCCAAAATCAAGTTTTCTGAACTGACCCTCGCCACTCAAAATACTTGTACACCCGGCGGCGGTTGTTGTTAAAAATCCAAACAGATGAGTCACAAAAACGTCCTTGTCCTTTGCACTGGCAATTCTTGCCGCAGCCAAATTGCCCACGGGTATTTGGAGCATTTTACCGATCCAAGCAAAGTAAAAGTATACAGCGCCGGAGTGGAAACCCACGGCGTTAACCCACGCGCCATCGCCACCATGCAGGAAGATGGCATCGACATCAGCCAGCATACCTCCAACAATGTCAACGAATACCTCGATGTAGATTTCGACTACGTGATCACGGTATGCGACAATGCGAATGAACGTTGCCCCATTTTTCCGGGCAAAGCGCAGAAGTTTCACCACAATTTTCCTGATCCGGCTAAGGCAGTGGGGAGCGAGGAGGAAATCATGCAGCAGTTTCGGGAAGTGCGGGAGATCATCAAGGTTTACTTTGGGGATTTTGCTAAGCAGTACCTTCAATAGCTTGTTGCAAGGGTAGCTTAAACATTGGATTGGGCTGCGCCCAATCGTTTTTTATAACCGCGACGGCACGACGACGCGACGATTCCACGACGTTTTGGCTACCGCCTCCACACGACGCTCTGCGTCGTGAAACCGTCGCGACGTCGTGTCGTCGCGGTTATCCAAAATAAGCAGCGAAGCTGCTTTAAAGATAAACTCGTTATTGATCCCCATTTTACATTCAATCTCTAAACTTCTCAATCTCAATCCAAATCTATGTCTGCCAACGACTGTGCCCCCGCGCACGAACGCAAAAAACTGAGTTTCCTCGACCAATACCTCACCCTCTGGATTTTCCTCGCCATGGGCATTGGTGTAGGCATCGGCTACTTTTTTCCGGCTTCCGCCAATTTTATCAATTCCTTTTCGTCCGGCACGACCAATATCCCGCTGGCCATTGGTTTGATCCTGATGATGTATCCGCCACTGGCGAAGGTGCGGTATGAGAAGATGGGCGAAGTATTCCGCAACACCAAAATTCTGACCGCCTCTCTAATTTTAAACTGGGTGATTGGACCCATTCTGATGTTCTTGCTGGCGATTACATTTTTGCGCGATCAGCCCGAATACATGATTGGTTTGATCCTGATCGGATTGGCGCGTTGCATCGCGATGGTGATTGTGTGGAACGAACTGGCAGAAGGGAATCGCGAGTATGCGGCGGGGTTGGTGGCTTTGAACAGCATTTTTCAAGTCTTGTTGTACAGTGTCTATGCGTATTTTTTCATCACCATTTTGCCGCCGATTTTTGGCATGAAGGGCCTGGATGTCAACATCACCATTGGCCAAATTGCCGAAAGTGTGGCCATTTACCTGGGCATTCCTTTCCTGGCGGGGATCATCAGTCGTTATGCACTGATCAAAATCAAAGGGGAGGAATGGTTCCAAAACAAGTTTATCCCCTTCATTTCGCCCATCACTTTGATCGCGTTATTGTTCACCATTGTGGTGATGTTCAGCCTCAAAGGGGAACTGATTGTACAAATTCCACTGGATGTATTGCGCATCGCACTGCCGCTGGTGATTTACTTCGCCATCATGTTCCTGGTGAGTTTTTTCATTGGCAAAGCCTTTGGCGCGGATTATTCCCAAAACGCCTCGATTGCCTTTACAGCAGCGGGCAACAACTTTGAGTTGGCCATCGCGGTGGCCATTGGGGTATTTGGCATCAATAGTGGTCAGGCTTTTGTGGGGGTGATTGGGCCATTGGTGGAAGTGCCAGCGTTGATTGCGTTGGTGAATGTGGCGTTTTGGTTGAGAAAAAGATATTACCTTCCAACATAGGGGTCTTTAACTTATTTTGGATGTAATGCCTCGTCAACGTCTCACCTTTGTGTCCTTTGTGCGGCCTTTGTGTCCTTTGTGCTAAAAAAAATGTCGCTTTAATGTTTTCTAAAAAATTCAGGATAATCCGCATTTCAATACTCCAAAATAAACTTCGACAAATTTTGCCCCAAGTCCAGTCCCAATTTTTTGCGGAGGCGGTAACGGGCAATTTCCACCCCCCGGAGAGAAATGCTCATGAGGTTGGAGATTTCCTTGGTACTCAGGTTTAGCCGCAACAGGACGCAAAGCCTTTGCTCATTGGGGGTGAGGTCGGAGAAGTGCTCCCTGAGGCGATTCAGAAAGTCTCCGTGAACCTGGTCAAAATGATATTCAAACTGATTCCAATCCTCCTGAAGCCTCAACGAAGTATCAATTTCCCTGACGATTTTCTCCAGTGCGTGCTTCGTTTCGACACTTTTCCCTTTTTGCTTCACTTCCTCCAATTCTTCTTTGATGGTTTCCATGAAGGTATTTTTCACCACCAAATTCATGGTCGAAGCAGCCAGCAAACTATTGAGGTGCTGCAGCTCACTTTTCATCTTGTCCTCTTCTATTTGTCGTACGGCCTGTTCCTTTTGATGTTCTATGTCGATCAATTCCTGCTGTTTTTTCATCAATTCCTGTTGTTTCACCTCTTCCGCTTTTTGTGCCCTCAACTTGTACCGGCCCTTTTGTAGCTTGGACACCATCAGCAGGCACAAAATACCCAAGGCCACGTATAAAATCCTGGCCAGCAGACTCCGGTGAAACGGGGGTTTTACTTTTAAAAAAATGGGCTTGCTGGTGATGATCTGCCCCAGAAAGTTTTTGGTTTGCACCCTAAACTCATATGCCCCCTCCTTAAGATTGGTGTATTCCTTGACCGTAGCATAGGTCCATTCCCCATAGCCCTCGTCAAAACCTTTCAGGCGATAACGAAACTGCTGGTTGTTCACTTCATTGAACTGAAACGCCTCCACTTCGAACTGCAAAACTTTGGCCCGATACGAAACCGCCAAATGCACCGGCTTTTCCAACTTTGTTCCAAAGGGTTTTCGTTGATACAAAGTGCTGTCTTCCGCCACATTAATCACTTTGCTTACGATCAAGGGTTTTTCAGCAGCCAAAAGATTCTCTAACTCGGCCCGGTACTGGATAAAGCCTTCGTTGGCATTGAACAACACGCCATTGTCGGCATGGGTCGAAACATGGAGCAAATCGTTGTTGAAAGAATAACGCAAACGAAATAAAGAGGACGGCACAAAAGTATAGTTGTCCACACTGATTTGTTTAAAAAAACCAGCGATGTCATCGGTGTAAACATGGACATTCTTCTGGTTGTCTTGTACCATCAAATAGACCTGGTGGTCCCCGATAACGGTCGAAAAGGTTTCCGACTTTACGATGCGATTCTTGGCCTGATCTATTTTGTACACTCCTTTGGGGGTACCCAGATACAGTTCGTTGTCAATTCGGCTCAAAATAATCTGCTCATCCATGGGGAGGCCCTGCCTGGCAGAAATTTTGTGCACAACCGCCGCCGTTAAATCGCTTGACAACGACAGCTGGTACAAGCCTTTGTAGAACTGCCCTACCCAGATTTTTCCTTGCCGGTCTTCTTCAAAAAAACGGCTTGACTCATTAAAACCGGAGATTTTTCCGACCCCCTCAAGTTCCATTTTTTCATTCATCCTGAAAAGATACAAGCCTGAGTAGGTGCCGCCAATGGCAAAACCCGGGTTAGATTGCAACTGTTTTACCACCCACAACCCATGCGTGGTGGCGATCCGTTTAGCTGTCCCATTTGCCAGTAGAAAAAGTCCCGTGTGATGCCCAGCATACAATTTCCCGGAGATGTTTTGCATCCCGTATGTAGGACCTTCCGTTCCTTTAAGAAATACGCTTTGGCTAACATTCTTACCCAAAAAGTAGATACCGCCTGATGTAGTGTAATAGGTGCCTTCCTCCCTTTGGTAAGCCTCATACCCGCTGCCCTGAATGTTGATTTCCTGGTTGATGAAGCGCATCGGGGAATTGATGTCGATGAGGGCAATCCCGTTTTGCATGCCCACCCACAGATTTCCGGAATAGTCTTGAAAGGCGCGCAAACAGGCGTTGGACAGTAAGCCATCCTGGGTCTTGATGTTTTCGATGGACTGTTTTTGCAAATCGAAAAGAAACATCCCAGCCGTCTGGGTAGAAATGGCCAGTCGGCTATCGGATAGTTGAAGCACATGGTTGATGTACTTGCCCCGCAATGCATTGCTCAAAGCGTCGTACTTTCCCTCAACCTCATACGAATTGGCAAATTCTATTTTCCCCGAATTGTAAATCAAAAGGTACCCACCGTCTTGTGAGATGACACCAGCAATGGTTTCGTCGCTTGAACTGGGCAGGTAAGCAGGAGTGAGGAGTTGCTTGTCCTGTATCTCAAAAAGTTGTCCCTGCTTGCTTTGGGCAAATAACTTTCCATTGGTCTGAAAGGTACGGTTGAACCCATCCTTGTGGGAAAGTACAGAAATGGTCCGACCATCATAGATGTAAATGCCTTGGAAGGTACAAAAATAGGCTTTTGAGTTGAGCAGGAAAACATCCCATACTTCATCGAAATCGGGAGAAGACTGTGGTATTTTGTCCTTGAGCGACACCATCTTCCAGTCGCTATCAAAGTACCCGAATGCCCCCTGTGAACCAAAATACAAACGGTTTGCTTGTTTGTCAAATGCCAGCGAGCGCTGCTTTTTACCCGTTTGGAAGGCATGTTTCTCCCATGATTTTCCATTGTAAGAAAGGATACCGAGGTTATTTGCGACGAACAAAGTCATATCCCTGTTTTGTGCAAAATCAATATTCTGTATTCCGGCTTTGTAGTCGGAAGGCATGAAATTTTGAATAGGATATTTTCCTACAACAGCGTAGCTGATGCCGATTTTTGAAAAGATAAATAGCAGACAAAAAATGTACTTCATGTAGGGCAAGTTGAGGTTGTTGTGAAAGTCCGTATTTTTCATAATAAATTAACAACAAATTAATTATAAAGATAAAAATACTTTTTTGTAGTAGTCAAAAAAATCATTGATGAAATATTTGATGAGGTTCAATTTTTTTTTCTGTTGATTTTCGAGTTTACTTTTGAGCTAATCACCTGTTCTACTTGAAAAACCAAATAAAAAAAGGCTTTGCATCCAAGTAGAAAGGAAATATTCGCCAGACCCAATCATTTACTTTTACAATAACCTGGAAATGAAAAAAATAGTTAAAACATTGATCCTATCCTTTCTTGCCATTTCAGCCATGGCCCAGGTTGACAAGGTTAACGTCACAAACCAGCAGGATGGGATGAGGCTAGTCGTCAACGGCAAGGACTTCTTCATCAATGGCATGAATTGGGACTACTTCCCAATCGGATCCAATTATTCCTACAGCCTTTGGAAACAACCCGACGACATCATTCGGGCAGCCCTCGACACCGAAATGCCCCTATTGAAAAACATGGGGGTCAATGTAGTCCGGCAGTATACCGGAGTGCCAGCCCGCTGGATTCGCTACATCTACGAAAAATACGGCATCTACACCATGCTCAACCATTCCTTTGGGCGCTACGGCCTCACCTTGGGCGGTGCGTGGGTGGCCAACACGGAATATGCCGACCCCCGCACCCGGGATTTACTACTCGCAGAGGTAAAAACAATGACCGAGCAATACAAGGATACGCCAGGTTTGTTGCTGTACTTGCTCGGCAACGAAAACAACTACGGACTATTTTGGGATGGTGCCGAAACGGAGGACATCCCGGTACAAGACCGAAAATCGACCACACGGGCAACGTCGATGTACAAACTCTTCAACGAGGCAGCAGTAGCGATGAAAGGCATCGACCAATCACACCCTGTGGCGATGTGTAACGGCGATCTGCTTTTTTTGGATCTCGTCGTTAAAGAATGTAAAGACGTAGACATTTTTGGGACCAACATGTACCGTGGCCTTTCCTTCGGGGATGCCTTTCAAAAGGTGAAGGCTGAACTCAAAAAACCAATTTTGTTTACGGAATTTGGCGCGGATGCCTTCAATGCCCGCGACAATGACGAAGACCAGCAATCCCAAGCCTATTATATGCTAGGCAACTGGAAAGAAATTTATGAAAATGCTGCGGGCCTGGGCAAAGCAGGCAATAGCCTCGGAGGTTTCACTTTCCAGTTCAGTGACGGTTGGTGGAAATTTGGACAAACCAGCAACCTCTCTATCCACGACAACAACGCCTCCTGGAGCAACGGGGGTTACTTGCATGATTATGATGAGGGTGAAAACAACATGAACGAGGAATGGTTTGGCATTTGCGCCAAAGGGCCCACCAATGAAAGAGGGCTTTACCAATTGTATCCTCGGGCAGCCTATTATGCACTGAAAGAAGCCCACGGTCTAAACCCCTTGGATAAAGGAATAACAATTGCCGATGTGGACAATCATTTCTCCCAAATCCAACTCATGGATGTGGTGATAAAGGCACGTGGAGACAAAGCAGCCCTCACCGGTGAACAAACAAAAAAGGTACGCTTGAGCGAATTCAGGGCCGATCTTTACACCTTTAATACAGGAGGAAAAAAAATCACGACACCCAACGACCCTATTCCCGGTCGAACGGCCTACCCCGACCAATTGGGCTTTGACCACATGCAGTCTCTTTTTATCGGTGTAGAGGCAAAACCCACTGAAAATTTGCGGGCCAACGTGTCTTTCAACATTCTGGGGAACGTTGCAGAAAACCCCATCAACGAAATATTTTACGAAAACCGACGCCGCATCCGCACGGTTCAATCCTTCAACATTGGCAACAATACGAACAGCGCAGTTGAACTATCTGATGCAGAACGTTTTAAGGTTTACCGTGCCGATATCAATTGGAATGCCAAACATTTCGACTTGAAAGCCTTCTACCGTACCGGACATTACCACTGGGGCTACGAAGGCGATTTTTTCGGCTTTTACCCCGAAGCCAACTACGGCCCCAATATTGACATTTACAATGGTGATGCACCCTTTGGCTTTGAACTGACCGGTAAAAAGCAGATCAAAAATATAAAAGTGGCTTTCGGGCCGCAACTGTGGTGGGGTGCCAACCCGGCCATTTTGGCGAAATACAGCAAGCAAATCGGCAAATACAACCTGACGGGAGTTTTCCACGAAGACATCGATCGGCAAGCCCCTGCCGTGAGCTCATTTGCAGTGCCGATCCCACCTACCCGCAGGGCTTCCTTGCATGTCAAAAGAATGATGGGATCAGTGGGGGTCGAACTGGGCGGCATTTGGTCGAACTCGAACCGCGTTGGCGAAGTTTTCCAGATTGCCCATCAGACCGAGGAAGGAAAATACGAGATTTTCCAGGATAAAACCACCATGAAAGATACCTGGGGTGGTAAGTTCAAGGTGACGTATGCTTCAGGGCCCTTCCAATGGTATGCTCAAGGGGCTGCACAGGGAATTCTCGCGCAAGGTGGAGCTGATTACACCAAAACCTACACTGGCTGGCGACTCAAAGACAGTGGCAGCGGCAATCAATACAATTTCCTGACCGGTTTCACAGTGGGATTGGGCGATTTCCAAATCGCGCCCAACTTCTTGTGGCAGAAACCAATCGAAGACCCCATCCCCAACGGCGTGCCAGCGCCTGGACGGCCGAGAAACATTCTCGATGATCCATTTGCAGTGCGTTCAAACCGGGAAACCGTGGCGGGTGAAATCCTTTTCACCTACGACCCTACTCCCGGCACCTGGATGTATGAATGGGACAACGACATCGCGGAAGATGCAACCTTTGCCTTCAACGCTGGGTTCGTTTACCGCCACTTGCCCACCACTCAGGATGCAGCGATTGGTATCCTTGGCGATGGGCGTACCATTTTTGCCTTCCCTGGCGCCGCTCCAGCACAAGACCTCTGGGAGGCTCATTCACGCATCGTTTCAAAAATGACCCCTGAGTTTGGGTTCATTGCCAACCTTTTCGCCGGGACAGCCCAGGCCAACGGTAGTGATGCCCGGCTCATCAAACGTTTTGGCGGCGATTTGCGGCTCATTTATAAAAAGACCAAGTTGATCGCTATGGCCAAGGTAAACGATTGGGGGCCTTTTGACTACCACCGCGACTTC
This sequence comes from Saprospiraceae bacterium, assembly GCA_027488855.1. GTDB lineage: Bacteria > Bacteroidota > Bacteroidia > Chitinophagales > Saprospiraceae > Haliscomenobacter. Next base: position 16,117 of record JAIYAV010000380.1, on the reverse strand, counting down.
AACTTAACCTTCCCTCTGCAGCTCATGGCGGATATTTCCACCAGTCTTGCCAAACCTTCCTGGATTGAATTGCCCACTTCTCGCTTGGGCATCCGCTATACCTGGCGTTCACTTGACCAGTATTCGCCCCGCTACTGCCCCGCAACGACGATCGATTCAAGGGGACAACTCGTTTGTGACCCCACTGCCATAGGTTTCGGCAATGGCCAGGAATGGGAATTTCAGACCTATTTGCAAATCAACATCAACAATAATTAACGCTACCATGCAACATTTAAAACATAAAATATCCGCACTCGTCCTCTTCGCCAGCTTGGCCCTAATCACGGTGCTCAGTTGCAAGCGGGACATTGATGGGCTCGGGCCAGCTACCTTTCCCACCACTCCTGAAGTTTTCATTGACGGATTCAGCGCCGGACTCAACTACGCCGCCTTCGGTGGTTCTAAAGTCACCGCCTTTGATGTTGATGGAGAGGTAAAATACAAAGGTTCAGCCTCCATGAAGTTCGAGGTGCCCGACGCTGGCGACCCCAAGGGGGCTTATGCTGGTGGTGGATTCATCACCGGCGTTGGGCGTGACCTGTCGGGCTACGATGCACTGACTTTTTGGGCCAAGGCCTCCAAAGCGGCTACGATTGACGTGGTCGGTTTTGGAAACGACTTTGGCGAGTCAAAATATCAGGTTACGCTAAGGGGAGTAAAAGTCAATTCCAATTGGCAAAAATTCATCATCCCCATCCCCGATCCTTCAAAATTAAAACAAGAAAGAGGCATGTTCTTTTATTCCGAAGGCCCTGAAAACGACCTCGGTTATACCTTCTGGATTGACGACTTAAAATTTGAAAAATTAGGAACGCTTGCCCATCCAAAACCTGCGATACTGGATGGCCAGGATCAGGTTTTTTCGGTGGAAACGGAGCAAAAGTTGAACATTGGCGGATTGAAGATTGCTTTTAATTTGCCAACCGGCATTGATCAAAGTGTGGACGCAGCTCCGGGTTATTTCTCCTTCGTTTCTTCCAACCCATCCGTAGCCTCGGTCAGCAACACTGGGGTGGTTTCAGTAGCGAATGCAGGAAAGGCTGTAATCACCGCCAAAGTGGGCGAGCTGAATGCAGTCGGCTCCATGACGCTCAACTCAATTGGAAAGGCAGTTGGCCCCGAAATCCCCGCTCCTACCCCCAAGGTCAGAGCAGACAGTGTCATATCGCTCTTCAGCAATGCCTACAACAATGTGACCGTCGACACCTGGAATACCCGCTGGCAATTTTCAACCGCCGAAGATGCTGATGTTAAAATTGCGGGGAACGATGCCAAACGCTACCGCAGCCTCAATTTTGTAGGCATCGAGTTCAGTTCCAAGACCATCAATGCCTCCGCCATGACGCATTTCCATTTGGACATTTGGACTCCTGACCCCACCGACCTTCCAAAGAGCTTCAAGGTAATGCTCATTGATTTTGGCGCGAATGGGACTTTTGGGGGAGGCGACGACTCTTCGCATGAACTTTCATTTACCCGTCCTACCCTGGTTTCTAAGGAATGGGTGAGTTTGGACATTCCACTGTCAAGATTCACCGGGCTGACCAAACGAGCAAATCTCGCTCAATTGGTGCTTTCTGGCGACATCCCCAACGTGTATGTTGACAATGTGTATTTCTACAATGCGGGAATAGTAGCGCCGCCTACTGGGCCCACTGTTGCAGCGCCTGCCCCTACCCGTAGTGCTGCCAATGTCATTTCTGTGTTTAGCGACACCTATACCAACCAGGCCGGAACAGATTTTAATCCGAATTGGGGACAAGCGACCAAGGTTACCCAATTGCAGATTGCAGGAAACAACACGCTGCGTTACGAGAGCTTGAATTACCAGGGAACTCAATTCGGCAGCAACCTCAATGTCTCGGGCATGACTCACCTGCACCTTGATTTCTGGAGCAGGAATTCAAGTAGTCTGAATGCGTTCATCATCAGCCCTGGGCCGGTGGAGAAAGCCGTGGCCCTAACTGTACCCACCAATGGCTGGACGAGCGTAGACATCCCCCTCAGTGATTTCTCCCCAGTTGCCCTCAACAACCTGATTCAATTCAAATTTGACGGCAACGGCGATATTTATCTGGACAACCTCTACTTCTATAAAAACGCGGTAGTAAGCACTGACCCAACTACAGCGGCGCCCACACCCACCTTTAGTGCTGCCAATGTGATCTCGGTATTCAGCGACGCCTACCCGAACGTTGCAGGCACCGACCTCAATCCCAACTGGGGGCAAGCAACCCGGGTTACCCAGGTACCAGTTGCAGGCAACAATACACTCCTGTTTACTGGACTGAACTATCAGGGCTTTCAGTTGGGCAGTAATCAGAATGTAAGCGGGATGACTCAGTTGCACCTCGATTTCTGGACTGCAAACTCCACGGAACTAAAAGTGTTCCTCATCAGCCCGGGGCCTGCGGAGAAGCCATATACCTTAAAAGTGCCCAGCTCTGGCTGGACGAGTATCGATATTCCGCTGAAGGAATTCACCCCGACGGTTGACCTGACTAAGGTTTTCCAGTTCAAATTCGAGGGGAACGGGAAAATCTACCTCGACAATATTTTATTCCATAAATAATCTTGACTAATCCTTTTACAATGAAATGGAATCATTCAACCTTCATAAATAGCTTTCTAATTGTCCTGATGCTCTGTACTTTCTGGAGCTGCCAGGATGAGGACAATACCATCGTGAACCGCGACTACCAGTTGGTCTGGGAAGACAATTTCGATGGCTCGGCAGGCAAGGCGCCCGATGCCTCTAAATGGGTTTATGACCTCGGCATCGGCCCTGGAAATGACGGTTGGGGCAATCAGGAATTACAGTATTACACCAATCGTCCAGAAAACGTTGCGCTGGATGGAACTGGCAATCTGGCCATAACCGCTCGCCGAGAAAGTTATGCTGGACGTGGCTTCACTTCCGCAAGGCTGAATACGAAAGGAGTTTTTGCACAAGCTTATGGTCGTTTTGAAGCGCGCATTAAATTGCCCTGGGGCCCTGGAATCTGGCCAGCTTTCTGGATGTTAGGTTCCAATATTGATCAGGTAACCTGGCCACAATGCGGCGAAATCGACATCATGGAGTACCGTGGACAGGAACCCAACCTCATTCATGGTTCCGTGCATGGCCCGGGCTATTCTGGCGGAGCAGCCATTACCAAAAGTTATGGTTTTATAAACGACCGCTTTGATGTGGATTTTCATGTTTTTGCGGTTGAGTGGGGCAAAGACTTTATTGATTTTTACGTTGACGAGGTCCTTTATCAGCGTTTAAAACCAGAAGATGCTCCCGGAGAATGGGTTTACAATCAACCCTTTTTCATCATCATGAATATTGCAGTGGGCGGCAACTTCGTGGGCTTCCCTACGTCCCAAACGCCATTTCCTCAAACCATGCTGGTGGATTATGTCAAAGTTTACAAAGAGGTCAACTAATCAACGATGGAGCTAGAATATACCCAAATAGGCACTGATAGCTATTTTAAAATAGCGGATAGCGATGCACTTCGCCCATTTTTTATGAGCATCGTCAGCGACTCTGACCACTGGCTGTTCATTTCCAGCAATGGTGGACTGAGCGCAGGGCGAAAAAATGCAGATTACGCTTTGTTCCCTTATTACACCGACGACAAAATAACCGAGTCGGTGGAAATAACGGGCAGCAAGTCCATATTTTTGGTGCAGCATGCCGGAGCCAAACACATCTGGGAACCCTTTTCCTCCCGTTACGAAGGCTTGCACCGCAGAAGCCGGAATTTATACAAGCATGTTTTTGGGAATAAAATCATCTTCGAAGAAATCAATCACGACCTGCAATTGACCTTTCAGGTAGAATGGAATTCCAGCGATCAATTTGGTTTTGTCAGAAAATCAAGGCTGATCAACAATGGGTCGTCCGAAGTCAGTGTTTCCCTAGTGGATGGCATCCAAAACATCCTGCCTTATGGGGTGCCAAGTAGTTTGCAAAACAGCTCCAGTAATCTCGTTGACGCCTACAAAAGGAGCGAATTAGACCAGGCTACAGGCTTAGGTATCTACGCCTTGAGCGCCATCATCGTGGACAAAGCCGAACCCAGTGAGGCACTGAAAGCCAACGTGGTATGGTCGCTAGGACTTGAAGCTCCCACCCATTTACTCTCTTCCCTCCAACTCGCAGCATTCCGACAAGGCAGGCCGCTCCACCAGGAAGAAGATGTGAAGGCGGAAAAAGGCGCCTATTTTCTCCACCAACAAATAGTACTGGCTCCCAAATCGGAAAAAGCGTGGATGATTGTTGCCAACGTGAACCAAAGCCACAGCTCCGTTGCCCAACTGCTGGACTGGATCAAAAATGAAAAAGGGCTGGCTCAACTCGTCAACGAGGATGTAGCCGCTGGAACCAAACGTTTGCTCGCCCTCAACGCTGCTGCGGATGGACTACAAATGAGCGCTGACCACCGTAAGGATACCCGCCACTTTTCCAATGTGCTGTTCAACATCATGCGGGGCGGTATTTTTGACGACAATTATCAAATCGAGAAATGGGATTTCACGGATTACTTGTCCAAGGCCAACAAAATCGTTTTTGAAAAAGCAAAACCGATTCTGGACCAATTGCCCGAAGTTTTTTCGTTTTTTGAAGTCAAACAAATCGCCCAACAAAACGGGGATGCACATTTCACTCGTTTGTGCCTCGAATACCTGCCGCTCAAATTCAGTCGCAGACACGGCGATCCCAGCCGCCCCTGGAACTGGTTTTCGATCAATACCCGCAGCGAAAAGGATGGTTCAAAAATCCTTGACTACCAAGGCAATTGGCGGGACATCTTCCAAAACTGGGAAGCCTTGGCCCACGCCTACCCTGCTTTCATTGAAAGCATGGTGTTCAAGTTTTTGAATGCCACAACTTTCGATGGCTACAACCCTTACCGGGTGACCAAAGACGGCTTCGATTGGGAGACCATTGAGCCGGACAACCCCTGGTCGTACATCGGCTACTGGGGTGACCACCAGATCATCTACCTGTTAAAGTTTCTGGAATTCATGGAAGATCATGAACCGGGTCAGTTGGAAAATCTTTTTGACCAGGCCAGTTTCGTTTATGCCAATGTGCCTTACCGCATAAAAACTTACGAAGACACCCTCCAAAACCCCAAGGACACCATTGAGTTCGACCACGAATCAGACAAGGAAATCCATGCACAAAAAGAAAGTTTGGGTGCAGATGGAGCCTTGTTACGGAACCAACAGGGGGAAATCCATACGGTGACTTTTGTGGAAAAAATCCTGGCGACAGTTTTGGCCAAATTGTCCAATTTCATTCCCGAAGGCGGCATTTGGATGAACACCCAGCGCCCGGAATGGAACGACGCCAACAACGCCCTGGTGGGCAACGGCGTTTCGGTCGTGACGCTATGCTACCTACGCCGATTCTTGTATTTTTTCAAAAAAGTATTCGCCGCTTCAGCCGCTAAAGAGGCGGGCATTTCCACCGAATTGCTGGTCTTTTTGAACAGCGTAGCTCAAACCTTGCAGCATTCCGAACATTTACTTTCCGGTAAAATCAGCGACCAGGATCGCAAACAGATCCTGGACGGCTTGGGAAAAGCGGGGAGCGCGTACCGCACACAGCTTTACAGTCAGCCATTTTCAGGAGCAAAGCAAGTAATTGCTTTGGATGAAATCAACGCGTTTTTTGATTTGAGCCTCCGCTTTCTGGAGCACACAATTGAAGCCAACAAAAGGCCAGATCACTTGTACCACGCCTACAATTTGATGACTGTCGAAGGCGAAGATGCCGTTTCCATTTCCCATTTGAGCGAAATGTTGGAAGGGCAAGTGGCAGTGTTGAGTGCTAAATATTTATCCAGTCAGGAGGTGTTGACGCTGTTGGACAGTTTGAAGCAGAGTAAATTGTTCCGACCTGATCAATACAGTTACCTGCTGTATCCCAACAAAGACTTACCTGGCTTTTTTGTAAAAAACAATGTCCCAAAAGAAGCCGTCGAACAATCTACGTTGCTCACTCAATTGGTATCCGATGGCAATAGGGACATCATTGAAAAAGACGTCAATGGGGTGTACCATTTCAACAGCAATTTTAAAAACGCCAACGATCTGAGCACTGCCTTGAATGAATTGGCCAGTACGCCTTACGCTTCCCTCCTGGAAAAAGACAAAAAGAAGGTACAGCAAATCTTTGAGGATTTATTCAAGCACAAAGCCTTTACCGGTCGCTCTGGTACTTTTTACGGTTATGAGGGCCTGGGATCCATCTATTGGCACATGGTGTCAAAATTCCAATTGGCCGTGCTGGAATGTTGCCAGAAAGCCGTGGATGAAGGCGAAAGCCCTGAACTCATAGGCCAATTGTTAGACCATTATTATGCAATCAGCGAAGGCATTGGTGTCCACAAATCACCATCGCTGTATGGCGCTTTTCCAACCGACCCCTATTCTCATACCCCTGCCGGAAAGGGCGCACAGCAACCCGGCATGACCGGTCAGGTCAAAGAGGACATTCTGAGCAGGTTCGGTGAGTTGGGCGTTCAGGTGAAAAATGGGCAGTTGCATTTCAATCCCTGTCTACTCCGAAAAAGTGAGTTTTTGGAGGAAGCCAAAACATTTGAATACGTGGACGTGCATCAGGAAACCCAGCAATTGCCAATTGAAAAAGGCTCCCTTTGTTTCACTTATTGCCAGGTGCCCATCATTTACACCCTGGCAGCCGAAAACCAACTGAGCATTACGGATAAAAACCACACAACGACCACGCTGAACAACTTAACTGTGGATGAAAGCAACAGCCTGAAAATTTTTGAAAGGACTGGCGAGATCATTCAAATCAGGGTGCACATCCAAACGTCAATTTTGAAATAGGATGAAAACAAACCTGTGTCAAACCTTGGCGATCCTGTTCGCATTGACCTTCGCTTTATCCTGCGGGGTAAAAATGGGTCAAAATCAACCATCACGACAACAAAACAGCAAAGAATTGACGGCAAAAGACATCTTGGGGAACCCTAAATACCTGGCCATTTCTTACGGTGGCTACCGGCAAAACAGCCGCGAATTGCAGCCGAGTGTAGCCCAATTGAAAGAGGACATGAAAATCCTCTTCGCCATGAACATCAAGGTGCTGCGGACTTACAATACCAAGCTGGCTGAAGCTTCCAACTTGCTGAAGGCGATCCGTGAATTGAAGCAGGAAGACCCCAATTTCGAGATGTACGTCATGTTGGGGGCCTGGATTGATTGCAAAAACGCCTGGACGAAGAACCCGCCCATCCACGAGGAAGAGGAGGAGGAGTCCAACGCTGCCGAAATTCAAAGAGCGGTGGATATGGCCAGCCAATATCCCGACATCGTAAAAATCATCGCCGTCGGCAACGAGGCCATGGTGAAGTGGGCCGCCAGTTACTTCGTCGAGCCCTGGGTGATTCTGAAATACGTGAACCAGTTACAAGCGCTGAAAAAAGCGGGAAAGTTGCCCCAAGACTTATGGATTACCAGCTCCGACAATTTTGCGTCCTGGGGCGGTGGTGGGGCTGAATACCACGTTGAGGATTTGACCAAATTGTTCCAGGCGGTTGATTATGTGTCCATGCACACCTACCCAATGCACGACACCCACTACAACCCGGTCTTTTGGGGCAATTTCGAAGGTGAAGAAAAGCTCACCGATGAGGCCAAAATAGACGCGGCCATGACCCGTGCCGTCAACTATGCCATCGCACAATACCAAAGTGTAGCGAAATACATGCAAGGATTGGGCATTCAAAAGCCCATTCACATCGGTGAAACGGGCTGGGCCAGCGCTTCCAATGAACACTATGGCTTGGAAGGTTCCAGAGCAACCGATGAGTACAAGGAAGGGCTTTATTACCAAAAGATGCGAGCATGGACGAATCGGGAGGGCATCGCCTGCTTTTACTTTGAAGCTTTTGATGAAATCTGGAAGGACGCTGCCAATCCCGGCGGATCGGAAAACCACTTTGGGCTATTTACCCTTGATGGCAAGGCTAAATACGCCATCTGGGATTTGGTAGACCAGGGCGTGCTGAAAGGTTTGTCAAGAGACGGAAATCCCATTGTAAAAACCTACGGTGGAAACAAAGCGACATTGCTCCAACAGGTGCACCTTCCCCCGGTAAAAAAAGGAAAGACTCCAGACAATTGATTGTTTTTAAAAAAATTCATCTTTAACTCTATTGATTCATCAACGATAAACCTACAATGAACAATTCATCTACATCATCGCAAAAAGTTCCTTTTGGACAAAAGGTTGCCTTCGGTTTGGGCATGTTGGCCAATCAAATGTTCCCAGCCGCCCTGGGGATATTTATGGTTGTACTGGTACAGGATTTGGGTTTCCCAGGCTGGATGTGGGGCATCCTCTTTTTCCTGCCTCGATTCTACGACTCCATCATTGATGTCATCATGGGGTTTGTCACCGACAATACCCGTTCCGTATGGGGCAGGCGCAGACATTATGTTTTCATCGGTGCCATCATGTTGGGCATTTCGTTTGTGGCCATGTGGCAGTTGCATCGAGAGAATAGTGTTGAATACAACTTCACCTACTTTCTGCTTTGGTCTTTTGTATTCTATACCGGACTGACCATTTTTAGTATACCTTATGTAGCCATGGGCTACGAGATGAGCGATGATTTCCACGAGCGCACCAATATTATGGCCGTAGCGCAGTGGATTGGGCAGTGGGCCTGGGTCATTGCCCCTTGGTTTTGGGTGGTGATGTATGATCCTAGTTGGTTTGAAAACGCAGACACCGCCACCCGAACCCTCTCGATATGGGTGGGTATCTTTTGTATGGTTATGGCCATGATTCCCGCTATTTTCATCAAAGGTAAATCTACCAAGGACGATGAGAGCCTAATCCCCTTGAGCCTAAAGAACATTGGAGGCGGGTTCAAAGAAATATTGAACGGCTTCAAGGATGCATTTATAATTGTCCCATTTAGGAAATTATGCATTGCTACTTTTTTTATTTTTAATGCATTCAACACCGTAGCATCCTTCTCTTTTTTCATCATTGTTTATCATTTGTTCAACGGCAATACGCAAGCTGCCGGAATCTGGCCAACCTTATTCGGGTGTGTGGGCGCCTTGGTAACCACTTTCGCCGTGATACCCACCGTGGCCTGGATGTCCAAAGCAATGGGCAAGAAAAATGCCTTCATGCTGTCGCAGGGAATTTCCATTGTCGGATATGTCTTGTTTTGGTTCTTGTTTGTACCAGGTAAGCCCTATATGTTCATGTTCGCGCTTCCATTCTTTTCCTTTGGGATCGGCAGTTTGTTCACCTTGATGATGTCTATGACTGCCGACGTGTGTGATTTGGACGAACTGAATACGGGCAAAAGACGGGAAGGTATCTTCGGTGCCATTTATTGGTGGATGGTGAAATTGGGTTTTGCCATTGCAGGCTTGTTGAGTGGTATTATCATGAGTTTTGTAGGGTTCGTTCCGAATGCTGAAGTTCAGCCAGAAGGGGCCGTTTCAGGATTGAGGCTGTTTTTCTCCCTGGTTCCCATTGTTGGTACTTTGGTAGCCATGTGGGTCATGCGCAATTATGACGTGTCCGAAGAACGCGCCAATGAAATCCGCGCGGAAATAAACCAGAAAAAAGCTGAACTCAGCTCAGAGCATGTCTAAATATTTTTGTTTTAGGCGAAAATGAGGCCGATTTGGGGTGAATGAGGCCCGAAAAGCGGAGTTTAGCAGCGCTAAATGAGCATTTTTGGAACGAAATTCACCCCAAATCGGACCATTTGCAGCAAAACAAAAAATTTTAGACATGCTCTCAAAAACCTAAGCAACTATGTCATTCAGATTAGGAAAATATTTAGCCTTATCAGGTATAGACTATTCGGGCAAATCACCGGAGCAGCTGCAAAGTCTCTTCAAACAAACGTTGGAAGGGGGTATGCATGGCTTGTGTTACAGCGCTTACGAAGAGGGCCAACAACCCGGTGACATCTTGACGATTGAACAAATTCGGCGGCGGATGGCGGTCATTGCTCCTTACACCAAATGGATCCGTTCATTTTCCTGCATCGAGGGCAATGAACTGGTGCCACAAGTAGCCCGCGAATTTGGAATCAAAACCTTGGTAGGTGCCTGGCTGGGCAAAGACAAAGACTTGAACGAGCAGGAAATAGCCGGCCTGATCCAATTGGCCAAAGATGGCCACGTGGACATTGCCGCCGTAGGCAACGAAGTACTCTACCGCAAAGACCTCAGCGAAGAGGAATTGCTAGCCTATATACAACGGGTAAAAAGCGCGATCCCGGAGACAACGGTCGGCTACGTGGACGCCTATTACGAATTTACCGATTGCCCCAGAATCAGCGAAGCTTGTGATGTCATTCTGTCCAATTGTTACCCCTTTTGGGAGGGCTGCCAGATCGACTATTCCCTGGTCTACATGAAACAGATGTACCAGCAGGCGATGCTGGCCGCCAAAGGCAAAAAAGTAATCATCACGGAGACTGGATGGCCAAGCCAGGGTAAAAACTTCGAAGATGCTGAGCCCTCCATGGAAAATGCCATCAAGTACTACCTCAATACCCAACAATGGTCGCGGGAGGAAAACATTGAAATTTTTTATTTCTCCTCCTTCGATGAGTCCTGGAAAGTGGGTGCCGAAGGTGACGTAGGCGCTTACTGGGGCTTGTGGGACATGCACCAAAATCTCAAGTTTTAGACAATTTTTAATCCATTACAAAATAGACAACCAACATGAAATACCGTACTCTTTTCTTTTTATTGTTTCTATCTACACTTGCCTACGGGCAGGTCAATCTCCCGATCGATTTCGAGTCGACTTCAATCAGCTACACCTTCAGTGATTTTGGAGGCGGGCAAATGAGTAGAATTGACAACCCCGACAAATCGGGGATCAACACCAGTAGTAAGGTGGCTCGTATGATCAAAAATACTGGCGACCCCTGGGGTGGGAGTGTTTTGCAATTGGCGGCGCCCATTGACCTATCTACCAACAAACACTTCAAAATGAAGGTCTGGACGCCGGGTAAAGGTAAAAAGGTGTTGTTGAAAATTGAAAACCAGTCGAATGGTGCCCTTGCTTACGAACAGGAAAAAGTAACCACAGTGGGCAATGCCTGGGAAGAATTGGTCTTTGACTTTACCGGAGCCAATACCGCCAATTCCTACCAAAAACTGGTTTTTATTTTTGAACTGGGAACCGTGGGGAATGGAACTTCCAATTTTACCTTCTATCTCGATGACATTGTGCAATTCAAAAGCACTGGAGGAAAAGCAATCGTAGATTTGCCCATCACTTTTCAAGACACTGCCACTGTAGATTACAAACTAACCGACTTTGGCGGCAACGCCTCTTCGATCGTTAAAGACCCCACCGACGCCAACAACCTCGTGGGGAAGGCCATCAAAACCGGCAGTGCCGAACTGTGGGCGGGTACCACCATTGGGGGCAACGGCCTGGCTAAAGCCATTCCTTTCAGCTCTACCGACACCAAAATGTCGGTTCGGGTTTGGTCACCCACGGCGGATACCCCCATTCGCCTCAAATTAGAAAACGCAGGGAATGGTGGCATCAGCGTGGAAGCAGAAGTAAAAACCACCAAGGCCAGCACCTGGGAAACCCTAGAGTTCAACTTCAGCAATCAAGCTCCGGGTACAGCCCCCCTGAATCCGGCCAATACCTACAACAAGGTGTCTGTCTTCTTCAACTTCGGTACCACCGGAGCGGCAGCAGGTGAAAAAACCTACTATTGGGACGATATTAAGTTCGTGGCCGGCGGCGGCAGTAGCAAAGCCCAGGTGGATTTGCCCATCAGTTTCCAGGATACAGCTACCGTAGATTACAAACTGACCGACTTTGGCGGCAATGCCTCTTCGATCGTTAAAGACCCTACCGACGCCAACAACCTCGTGGGTAAAGCCATCAAAACCGGCAATGCCGAACTGTGGGCTGGTACCACCATCGGCGGCAGTGGTTTGGCCAAAGCCATTCCTTTCAGCTCCAAGGACACCAAAATGTCGGTTCGAGTATGGTCACCTACGGCGGATACCCCCGTTCGCCTCAAAGTGGAAAATGCCGCCAATGGAGCCATCAGCGTAGAAGCAGAAGTAAAAACGACCAAAGCCAGCACCTGGGAAACCCTGGAGTTCAACTTCAGCAATCAGGCTCCGGGCACTGCCGCCCTGAATTCAGCCAATACCTACAACAAGGTGTCTGTCTTCTTCAACTTCGGTACTACCGGAGCAGCAGCAGGTGAAAAAACCTACTATTGGGACGACATTAAGTTCGTGGCTGGCGGCGGTAGTAACAAAGCTCAGGTGGATTTACCCATCAGTTTCCAGGATACTGCTACCGTAGATTACAGACTGACCGACTTTGGTGGCAACGCCTCTTCGATCGTTAAAGACCCCACCGACGCCAACAACCTCGTGGGTAAAGCCATCAAAACCGGCAATGCCGAACTGTGGGCTGGTACCACCATCGGCGGCAGTGGTTTGGCCAAAGCCATTCCTTTTAGCTCAGCCAATACCAAAATGTCGGTTCGAGTATGGTCACCCACGGCGAATACCCCCATCCGGCTTAAAGTAGAAAATGCGGCCAACCCAGCCATCAGTGTAGAAACTGAAGCAAAAACTACCAAAGCGGGTGCCTGGGAAACGCTAGAGTTCAACTTCAGCAATCAGGCGCCAGGCACTGCCACCCTGAATCTGGCCAATACGTACAACAAGGTGTCCATCTTCTTCAACTTCGGTACCACCGGAGCAGCTGCGGGTGAAAAGACTTACTACTGGGACGATATTAAGCTCCTTACGCTGGTGGGTGTTGAAACGGTAGATGCAGCAGTGGCTGGTATAAAAATTTACCCAAACCCTGCAAGTGATTTCTGCACCATTGAATTTCCGGAATTCCTGAACAAACCTGCTAGCTTGTCCGTGATTGATGCCAGCGGCAGAGTTGTCAATACGCTCACATTGACTCAGCAAAATCAGGTGTTGAACCTACAGCAATACAGCAAAGGAATGTATTTCCTGAAAATTGAAAAGGATGCCGTGCATTACTATCAGAAATTGCTGATTGTAAGGTAATCGGAACCTGGGAGGGAAGTCACAATCAATCATCTAAGAGCCGCAACTTGTTCGACACTGACAAGTTGCGGCTCTTTTTATTGCTGTGACTACATCCTAGACGCCTGCTTATCACCCCAAAAAGGCGGGTTGTACGACCGCTTTCCGGTCGCCACACCTAGCGCTTCTACACAGCTGATAATAAGCCATTTATCGATTCCAAGAAAATTTAACAAAAAAAATTACCTCAAAAGATAACGTTTTTCTAGGTTTTAATGTTAATTTAATGTAAACTTAAGTTTAACTTAGTGTTATTTTATCATTCTCCCAAATTGGGAAAAAAACCTACTGTTATGCAAACCATCAGAAAAATGGCTGTTTTTTGGCTGTGCTTGTTCTTCGCTTATGTTGTTTTTGCACAAAACCGTGCAGCGTACCTTTCTACTTCTAGCGCTAGCGCCACGATAGAACACAACAACAAATTTAACGCCTTAACCATTCCTTTTGAAAAGTCTGGCAACCTCTTGCTTGTCAAAGCGGAGATTGACCATCGTGAAGGCTTTTTCATTTTAGATACGGGTGCCCCTACCCTTGTAGTCAATCAACAAGCGACGCACAGCGAAATCCAGGCCAAAGGTATGAGTGGCAAACTCGCAGCTAGTGATACCTTTATCAAGATATTTCGCTGGAACAATGTCGAATGGAAAAATGTCAGCAGTCTTAGTGTAGACATGCACAAATTCAATAACGTAAGCAAGGATGGACTCAAAGGATTGATTGGCTACGAAATCCTGCGGAATTACGAACTGGTAGTGGATCCGGCTGCTCAAACCCTCCAACTCATCAGCAATCGTAAAGAACTCCCCTACAACCCCAATGAGGTATTGGCTAGCATTCCCATGCAACAAAAAGAACACATGCCCGTGATTGAAATTTCGATCAATGGCAAAAAAATCTTGCTGGGCGTTGATACCGGAGCAGAGATCAATTTTTTAGACCAGCGTTTGTTTGATAATGGAATCCTTGTTGGCGAAAAAATTGGCACTTCCGTAGTCAAAGGTTTGGGGGATCATGAGAAAAAAGAACGGAAGATGCGGGTTAGAAATCTTGATATAGGAGGCTTCCAAATTGCCGAGCAAAACTTTACTCTCAGTGACTTCACTCAACTTTTTCCGCCAGGCGAAGCACCAAGTTTAAAAGTGCAGGGCATTGTGGGCTCGGCTTTTTTAAACCAGTTCCGGTACAGCATCAATTACCGCAAAGGCGTTTTTACAGTAATTAATAAGCTTTAGACTAAACTATTTTTATAAAAGCACAAAGGCGCTAATGAGAAAATCCTTAGCGCCTTTGTGCTTTCTACTCCTCTGTAATTCAGCTTATTTCACGATGAAACGCTGAGCGCTGTCGTTGAATTTCACGATGTACATACCAGTACCCAAACCATTCAAAGCAACACGGTCTACATCCCACCCGTAGCGCAGCAAGCGGCCATTCAAATCAAAGATGCCGAAGGACTCCACCTGACGGCCAAAGTACAATTCAGTATTCGATTGTACCGGGTTAGGATAAACTGGATTAGCATTAGTAATGGCCCCGGAGATTTCGCGCGAGGAGGTAATCAGGTTACTCAAGATTGGGTTGTCCATAAAGTTGGCTCCACTCAGAGCTGGAGAACCCGCTACAGGGCGAAAATCCGGCGAAGTTGAGGCCGCTAGCGGATTGATCAAAACTGTTCCAGTCGTAAAGGGAACCGGATCGATATTGTTAGCCAATGGCCCAGGCTCGCGCAGCCAGGCATCCAAAGCAGCCAATTTGGCTTTCGCTCCTCGGGCCCTGGTGACTTCAATTAGGCCATTTGCCGTTGAATCATTTTTTACAGCATAGGCGGCAGCTGTGTTGACGATTAAGTTATTGCTGAAATAAATTTGCTTGCTTTTTTGGTCTACAGGCGTTTTGGGATTTACCAAGGCCAAAGCAGGAGGATAGTTGGTATTGCGCACACAACTGTCGTTGTCAATCATCAAAAAATTGCGGTACCCCATAAAGATGCTGTTCACGATCCGGAGGGAAGAATTGCGTCGGATCATGACGCCACGTCGAAAAACATTTTTCTTACGGGTACTGAATTGGTTATAGGTTGATCCAACCGGAATGGGGCCCACCATAGTATAGTTTGAGAAGACTGCATTAGTAAAAGTGCTTACTTTCTCAACTCCTGACCATGTACCATCACTTTCAAATCCCTCTGAGTGGAAAAGGCCATCAACATTGGGGTAGACATAGTCGTGGTATGCAGAATCGCGCAGTGCGATCCCAAATTGGTTCAAACCTACATACCCACCCTCGGTATCAAAATCATCATCGGTTGCTTTAAAGGAAATCAACCTTGTGCTGTTCACTGCCCCACCAGTCCACTCAAAAGAATCATCATTGGCATAAGAAACCTGGATGTTATTCACCTCAGTTGCAGCACCCACCGCGCCCAGTGTAAGACTGGTGATTTCGTCGGCAGCAGGCCCATAAATTAACCCAGCAAATTCGATGCGCAGGTAGCGCAAAATACCAGAGTTGTCATTGTTGTCGTTGCCTCCAATAAAGGCCAGTTGTGGGTCAAAGAGGACATTTCGAAAACTACCAAGCTGGCCATTGCTCTGTATACCAATCCAATTGTGCAAACCATTTCCACAGACTACAATTCCACCCCAGTCGCCCCGATCCCGAGCTGCGGGAGCCTTCGCGGAAGTAAAAACGACGGGATGGCTAGCAGTACCTGTAATTTCGATTTGGCCCCCACGTTCAATCAGCAAGGTGGCGAAGTTTATAGGGTTCGTGTTTATATTCCCCATGCAGCGCACAACCGTTCCAGCAGGAATGCTCAACTTAGCCCCGCTTTTTACCACAATTATCCCTTTTAATAAATAGGTGGTAGCCGCATCCAAAGTCAAATTACCGGTTATCAATTTTTCCCCCGGGATAGGCAATTCAGGCAACATGCCATTCAAGGTAG
>JAIYAV010000261.1 GCA_027488855.1 Saprospiraceae bacterium | reverse complement strand
CAGGATTTTTCGAGTCCTGTAGGGACGAAATGTGGGTATCCTTCGAGACAAAATACCCACATTTCGTCCCTACGGGACTTTGAGAAGGCCTGCTGCAATTATTTTCTACCCACATCACGCCCCTAGCGGGGCTTTTAGCTCTGAGAAAACAGAACTTAACAGCCCTGCTCCAAAGGGGAGTACAGCCTATGAAAACTTGAAATTTAATCGTTTTTTACTGAATATCAAAATCTTAAGCATACGTAAAACATACTCCCCTTTAAGGATCGGGGGTTGGTAGGCTTTAGCACAATGCTGCGCTGAATCCTCCTTTTTTCCTTAAGTCAATGACATTGGGCTAAAGCCCGATCAAGAGGTGCAACCCCAATCCACGCGCTAAAGCACGTGGCAATTGATGTCCTCCGAGCAAAATGTCCTGTAGTCTGAAATTAAAACCCTACCTTACCCATCTCCAAGGTTTTACGCCATGCAGAACTCAATCCAAGCTATTGCACGAGCAATTTGATTGCCTCATCGACAGTTTTATCGCAGATAAAGTAGGCTTAAGTGATGATTTTCTGGGGGAGCAGCTCGCTTCCCAGTTGAAAGCCCATTTGATCGACCTGTACGCTGGCCAACAATTTCACTCCGCCGGAATCGGCAATCAGGAGGTCCACCACAAGGATCAAAGCACCCGGGGTGACCAGATTTATTGGTTAGACCGCCAGCACCATCACCCCTTGGAAACCAGCTTTTTTGACCTGATGGATCGCTTTGTGCTTTACTTGAACCAGAGCTGTTACACTGGCATTAGTGGCTATGAATTCCATTACGCCTTGTATGAAAAAGGCAGTTTTTACAAGCGCCACCTCGATCAGTTTCGCAGCGACAAAAGCCGGGCCTTTTCCATGATCTTGTACCTCAATGAGCTTTGGGTGCCTGAAGATGGTGGTGAATTGTGCATTTACCACTCCGACCATGTACAAACCATTGCCCCACTCAGTGGCCAGTGTGTCTTTTTCAAAAGCAGCGAATTGGAGCACGAGGTCTTGCTGACGCAGGCACCTCGGATGAGCATTACCGGTTGGTTGAAGGTAGGTTAAACAAAAAAGGTTCGTAGGGCACCCAAAGATGGCACCCCACAAACCTTTTTAATTAGCTATTCAGCCTATTTTATTTCTGATACAATTCAAACTCAGTCCGGCGGTTCAAAGTCCGTCCCTGTGGTGTAGCATTGTTGCCAACTGGGCGGGTTTCACCAAAACCATCGTGGGTAATCCGTGCGGCATTGATGCCTTTGGACACCAGGTAATCGTTGCAAGCCTTGGCCCGCGCTTTAGACAATTTGAGGTTCAAATCATCCCCGCCCGAGCTATCGGTATGGCCGCTGATGCGCACGCTGTAATCAGAATAGCGCTTCAAAATATCTGCAACCTGATCCAGGATCGCATTGGAGCTGGCTTTCAACACCGAACTACCCAATTCAAACTGTACGTTGCGTGCTGCAAAGCTCAGCGTTTCTTTGTCTTTCTGGGTGATCTCTGGACAACCATTGTTGCTGGCAGGGCCAGGCTGATTGGGGCACTTGTCCGCGCTATCAATCACGCCATCACCGTCCGTATCCGGGCAACCCCGATTGGCCACAGTACCTTTTACATCTGGGCAAGCGTCATTTTTATCAGCGATCCCATCCGCATCACGGTCGGGGCAACCTTTGGTAGAGGCAGGGCCAGCAGCGTTGGGACATTCGTCGTTGGCATCTACAATCCCATCACCGTCAGCATCGCGGATTGGGCAACCGTTGTTGCTAGCCGGGCCAGCCTCGGTTGGGCATTGATCCTTGCTGTTGATGATGCCGTCGTTGTCTGAGTCGGGGCAGCCGTTGTTCGCAGCAGTTCCCGCTTCGGTCGGGCACTGGTCTTTGCTGTTGATGATGCCATCGTTGTCGGTATCGGGGCAACCATTGGTAGATGCAGGGCCCGCTTCTTCGGGGCAGGCGTCTTTGGTATTTGCGATGCCATCGTCGTCGTTGTCGGGACAGCCCATGGCTTTGGCGGTACCAGGAATGGTGGGGCATTGATCCTCGGTATCCACGATGCCATCCTTGTCAGTGTCTTTTCCAGCAGTATTGTCGCCCGCTCCGCCCAGGAAGATTTTCAATCCTGCACCCAATTGGATGTTGTCGCGCAGGTCGCTGAACCCAATGCGGTATTCCGCTTTAGTCGACAAATAAAGTGCTCCACTAAGTTTAAAATCAAGGCCAACTCCCAAAGGAAGCGCAAAATTAAATTCACTCAGGTCTTCGTAATTGGCACCTAAGCCAGCAAAAAAATTAGGGTTCAAAAAGACGTTGGACTTGAAGGGACGCAGTTGCAATAGGGCGTCCAAGTTGAATAATCCACCTTTACGAACGGTGTTTCCTGTGGCATCGGTAGGATAATTAGCTTGTGCTATTTTCAGCGGAAAAGCCAGGTTGAGTGGGCCAGTCAAATTATGACCATATTCAAATTCTAAACCCGAAGTAAAATCAGCCCAATTCCAGTTATTGGCAATTTGATATTGATAATTGGGAAACAGGGCACGAGCCGCAATGTAATCTTTGCTTAAATCGCGTTGTGCATGTACAATGGGAAGGCTCAGCACGAATGCGAGCGTGAGAGTGAGTAAAAGGCTTCTCATGTTGCAGTAGATTGGTTTCAAATAGGTTTTGTAAACAAATATAACCATAACTCATTGGAAAAGTGGTTTTCCCCCAATGATATTTGCTATAGTCAATTGTAGACGAAACCCATTGTTTTTAGTCACCAATCAAGCCACGGCCTTCTTTGGAAATTTTTCCTTCGTCCGCCAATTGTTTGAGCAGGCGGTCTAAAATACCGTTGATGAAATCTTTGCTTTTATCAGTACTGTAATTTTTGGCAATTTCAACAAATTCGTTGAGGGTAACTTTGGAAGGTATTGATTTAAAAGTCATTAGCTCGGCCAACGCCATTTTGAGCAAAATCATGTCAATGACCGCAACCCGCTCTACATCCCAGTTGCGCAGGGTGGGTTCAATCACTTTTAGCAATTGTTCATCCTCATGGTACACTTTGCGCAAAAGCAATTCCCCAAAGTCTACGGTAGCTTCAGCATTAGGCTTGTATGCTTCGTAGAAGTCCTTTTCGGCGGGCAGGGCTTTTAGTGTTTTTTTGATGGATCCGATGATCAACGACTCGTCATCCTCCCACTGGGCGAAGGTATCGTCGTTTAGCTCCAAAAACAATTCATTGGCGCACAAGGTGCGGTACAACAACAAGAGCATTTCTTCGTGATCCTTGTTGGTGGTGGCATCATTGTAAACGTATTGATTGTATTCTTCTTTTTTGGCCAATTCATTGTAAAAGGAGCGGACGTGGTCTTCGTCCAGGAAAGTTTCCGTCTTGTATTGTTTGAACAGGCGATAAAGCCCTTCGTTTCTGCTCAAAGACTCCATCAAGGGATTATGGGCCAATTTGGGCTCAAATTTTTTGTCTTCTTCGCTTGGTCTTAACTTGGTACGCCGGGAATCGGCATCTTGAATGGAAAATTGGGCGACTCGGATCAGGTACAACAAATTGAATAGATATAGCTCGAAAGATTTGTTCACCTTATCGCGATACCTCAACATGGCTTCATCAAATTTCAGGCTCTTATCTCTCCCTAAGGAATAGAGCATCTGCATGACTTTTATGCGGACGTTCCTACGACTTAACATGTCAATATTAATTTAGCCACAAAGATAGACTTTCTTGTAGTCATTTAGTTATTTCGTCACGATTTCTAATAGATAAAAAAACGAAACACATGCAAAACGCAGTTCGCACCCCGATCACTTCTTGTTTATTTTGGAGTGTAATACTCTGGCTAGCAGCTCCTTACCTTGTTTTTTCCCAAGCACAAAAAAGCAGCTTTGCCAAAAAAGCAGCCTGGAAAGATGAGTTCAACAAAGCGGGCAAACCCGACGAAAAAAAATGGAGCTACGACTTGGGCTGCAATTGGTACAACGATGAAGTGCAATGCTACACCGATCGCCCCACCAACGTCAGGGTAGAAAATGGCCACTTGACCATTGAAGCCCGCAATGAAAAAATGGAGCACCGCGAGTTCACTTCCGCCCGTTTGGTCACTAAAGGTAAAGGTGATTTCACCTATGGCCGTTTTGAGGCACGCGCCAAACTCCCCAAAGGTGTCGGCACCTGGCCTGCGATCTGGATGTTGTTCAGCGATGCACCTTATGGTGGCAATGGCTGGCCCGACAATGGCGAAATCGACATCATGGAACACGTGGGATATGATGTAGAACACGTGCACGGTACCATTCACTGCGCCGCCTTCAACCACCTACAAGGCACCCAAAAAGGCGCAAAAAAAGCCGTCCCAGGCCTGGAAGAAGCCTACCACACCTTCCGCTGCGACTGGACACCCAACAACATCAAAATATTCGTGGACGACCAGGAGTATTTCAGTTTTGACAAACCCGCCAATGCGACCTGGAGGGAATGGCCTTTTGACCATCCTCATCACTTGATCCTGAATGTAGCTGTCGGTGGTGGTTGGGGTGGCCAAAAAGGGATTGATAAGGCGGCGTTTCCGGCACAGATGGAGGTGGATTATGTGCGGTTTTATCCGTATGTGGGGAAATGAAGTTGAAGGGTTAAAGAGTTGAAAGGTTGTCGCCCGACGCTTAGTTTTGTAAAGTTGTTGCGACAAAAAGTTAGACAATTTGCACCATTCAGTGTTTACGACCAGCGACAGAGCCGCGAAACGTCGATAGCATTTAGGCCAAGCAATGCATTAAAGGTGCGTAGTACCGAAACAGTGGAAAAGTTCCGGTGCTACATACCTTTGAAATCAGACCCGATGTTTGAACGATAAGGTGCGGACGAAGCGGCATTTTTTTTAGCACAAAGGAAAAAAATTAGTCATCTCGAACTTTCAAATAAGTATAACAAACAAAAAAATGAGCACAAAGGACGCAAAGTAGTGGGGCAAAAATAAGTGATCATTTTTCCTGAGCCAGAGGATTAGATAAGACACTTGAAATGAAACGTTTACTCATCTAATCCTCTGGCAAAAT